>JBEKNN010000001.1:0-104330 GCA_049522755.1 Bryobacteraceae bacterium
TCACAACAACCATGACGGAACCTTCACCGATGTCACCGAAAAGGCGGGCGTCGCGGGGCGGGGCTACTCGATGGGCGTGGCCGCGGCGGATTTCGATAACGATGGGCGGCCGGACCTGTTCGTGACAGGGGTTCGCGAGAACATCCTATACCACAACCGCGGCGATGGCACGTTCGAAGACGTTACCGAAAAGGCCGGGCTAAAGGGGGATGGCACATGGTCGGTGGCGGCCGGTTGGTTCGATTACGACAACGACGGCCTGCTGGATTTGTTCGTCGTCCATTACGTGCAGTGGGACCCGGCCAAAGAATCTTTCTGCGGCGACCAACGGATCGGCTACCGGGCCTATTGCCATCCCGAATTCTACGGGCCGCTGGCGAACGCTCTCTATCACAACCGCGGGGATGGGACCTTTGAGGACGTGTCGGCCGCGAGCGGCATCGCCGCGCATCCCGGCAAGGGCATGGGCGTGGCTTTCGCCGACTACGACCACGACGGGTTGATGGATGTTCTGGTGGCCAACGATACGGTTCCGAATTTCCTGTTTCACAACCTGGGGCACGGCCGGTTTGAAGAGGTGGCGCTGAAGGCCGGCGTAGCTTACAACGGCGATGGAAGGGCCATTTCCAGCATGGGCGTGGATTTCCGCGATTACGACAACGATGGGCTGGAGGATATCGTGGTGACGGCGCTTTCCAACGAGGGCTTCGCGCTTTTTCGAAATCTGGGGCGCGGGATTTTCCTGGACGTGGCCCAGGCCGCACTCATATCGAGCGCCAGCCTGCGACTGTCGGGCTGGAGCGCCGGCATTTACGACTTCGACAATGACGGATTCAAGGACGTGTTCGCGGCCAACGGTCACGCGCTGACGGATATGGAACGCGTTTCGAGCCTGGAATCAAAGCAGGCGCTAACGGTGTTCCGGAACCGCGGCGATGGCAGATTCGAGCACTCCGCGTTCGGCGAGAAATCGGTGTACCGGGGCGCTGCGTTCGGCGACCTGAACCGGGATGGAAAAATCGATGTCGTGGTCACGCGCTTGAATGAGCATCCGGTCATTCTCACCAATATCACGGAAACCCACAATCACTGGCTGCGCGTTCGGCTCGACGGCCACCGCAGCAATCGGGATGGGATCGGCGCGCGCATTCATATCGTCACGGATTTCGGCGGACAGTGGAATCACGCGACCACGTCGGTGGGCTATGCGGGGTCGAGCGAACCGGAAGTGCACTTCGGCCTGGGCCGGAGCGCGGTGGTGAAAACGCTGGAGGTGCTGTGGCCTTCGGGAGTGCGGCAGGAGCTGCGGGACGTGGCGGCGGACCGGGTGATCGAGATTGAGGAACGGCAGTGAGTTGTACTTTTGGAGGAGTGCTGCTATGAGATGGCTTTGTTTGCTCGCGGCCGGCGCGCTGGCTTGCCACGCCGCTACCTATTACGTGGACTTCGCCAAGGGCGCGGATGCCAACTCCGGTACAGAGGAGCGCGCGCCCTGGAAGACCCTGGAGAAGGTGAACGCCGCGCGATTTCAGCCGGGCGATCGCATCCTGCTGAAGAGCGGATCTTCCTGGCAGGGACAACTTTCGCCTGCGAGTTCCGGCGGCGAGGGCGCGCCGCTGGTGATCGACCGGTACGGCAAAGGTCCGAGACCGCGGATCGACGGCGCCGGCCAGGTGCAGGACGCGGTGCGGCTCTATAACGTGCAGTGGATCGAAGTGCGCAATCTCGAAATAACCAACCAGGGCGCGGCGCCCGGAGTCCGGCGCGGCGTGCACATCTTTCTCGACAACTTCGGTACGGGGAAGCACATCGTCCTGGCGGGAATGTACGTTCACGACGTCAATGGCGCGAACGATAAAAAGGACAACGGCGGAATCATTTTCCGCACGAACGGAAATCAGACGCCCAGCCGGTTCGATGGCCTGACAATCGAGCGCAACATCGTGTGGAAGGTGGATCGGTCGGCCATCGCTGCGCAGAGTTATCACTCTTCGCGGCGGCGGTGGTTTCCCAGCCTGAACGTGGTGATTCGCGATAACTTTGTGGACGATATCGGCGGCGACGGCATCGTGCCATGGGCGACCGACGGCGTGCTGGTGGAGCACAACATCGCGCGCGACTGCAACCGGCGCGCCAAGAGCTACAACGCGGGGATCTGGCCCTGGAGCACCGACAATTCGTTATTCCAGCTCAACGAAGCGTCGTACACGCGGACCACGCAAGATGGCGAGGGTTTCGATTCCGACTACAATTCGCAGAACACGCTGTTCCAGTACAACTACAGCCACGACAACGAGGGTGGATTCATGCTGATCTGCACGCCCGGCAAGCGGAATCCGCAGGACAACATCGGCAACGTGGGCACAGTGATTCGATACAACATCAGCCGCAACGATCGCTCGCGCATTTTCCATCTCAGCGGCGGCGACCACACCACGGTGGAGCACAATGCCATTTACATCGGGCCGGGCTTGGATGTGCCGATCCTCCTGACGTCCGATTGGCAGGGGTGGGCGAACGACGCCGTATTTCGCGACAATACGTTTTACGTGGAGGGAGTGGCGCGATACGGCCACGGCCTGAAGCACGAGGACGGATCTTACGCGTTAGAGCCGGGATGGGGCGACGCCAAGGGGATCGTGTTCGAAGGCAATCGATACATCGGGCGGCACGTGGATCGTCCGGAGGATGCGAAGGGCATAGAGCGCGGAGGTCCGGCGCCGCAACTGGATTGGAATGCGCCGCAGTTCGATCCGTCGAAGCCGGATGAATTCGACGCGTTCCTGAAGAAGCATCGTGAGTGGATGACGCGATTATTTACGCGCCAGTTCGGCGAAGTGAAGCTGGGGCCGGGGCCGCGATGATTTGACAATCCGATCGACAATTTGCCACACAATTTGCCACCCAGGCTCAACTTGCGGCTGTTGTATAATGGTGAAGCATTTGGCTCTTGATTTCCGCTTCGTTACGAAAAAGGGGTTGCGTGAGTCCATTCCGCAGCCCCTTTTTCCGTCTCTGGGGCGGGGCAGAAGCCGGCAAAATGAAGTTTAGCTCAAGAAGGAATATAGGCAGATGAAAGAAAAAGGCACAGTGAAGTGGTTTAACGCAGCCAAGGGCTACGGCTTTATCCAGCGGGAGAATGGAGAGGATGTCTTCGTACACTTCTCGGCGATTCAATCGCAGGGTTACCGGTCTCTCGATGAGGGATCGAGAGTGGAGTTTGAAGTGACGACGGGGCCGAAGGGTCTGCAGGCAACCAACGTCACGGCATCCTAGTCGATTTGCGGACCGGTCCGGGAAGCTGTTGACGTCCGGCCGGTCCGCCCAATCCGGAGGTTTATGAGCAAAGAGGACAGCATCGAAGTAACCGGGACGGTTCTTGAGAAGTTTCCCAGCGGCCTGTTCAGCGTTCAACTGGAACATGAGCGCGTCGTATTGGCTCACCTGGCGGGCAGATTGCGGCGCAACCGCATCCGCGTGCTGGCGGGAGACAAGGTCACGCTGGAATTATCCCCGTACGATTTGACCAAGGGCCGGATCACCTTCCGGCATCGTTGATTCCCTGCATAACTCACTTTGCACGCTCGCTGCACGTTGGATGCAGTAC
This sequence comes from Bryobacteraceae bacterium, assembly GCA_049522755.1. GTDB lineage: Bacteria > Acidobacteriota > Terriglobia > Bryobacterales > Bryobacteraceae > PALSA-243. The sequence continues at coordinate 3,608 of JBEKNN010000001.1, forward strand.
ATTTCCGGGCGAATTTCACGTCCGCAGAGCCGAGAGACGTGCTACAAGTGCAATCAGAGCCGGTCACAGGACTTTGAAATATATTTCCGTTCCTCTGGACGATCTACGTAACTACTTGATTTTTAATATTTAAGGGCGGTCCGATGAAAGAGCCAACCCGGCCGGAAGACCGGCGGCGCACCAGGGTCAAGAAGGCCTCGTCTCCTATAATCAAGGCGGAGGCGGTGGTGGAGAAACCCAAGAGTTCGCAGAAGGTGTCAAAGAAGCAGTCTACCGACCCCACCGAGGACCTGTCGCGCATCCTGTCGCAGAAGGTGGTGGGCCAGCCGGACGCTACCCGCGTGATCGTTCCCTACATCCAGATGTTCCAGGCGGGGCTGTCGCCGGAAGGGCGGCCGGTGGGCATATTCCTGCTTCTGGGGCCCACGGGTACGGGAAAAACCAAGACCGTTGAAGCGCTGGCCGAAGTGCTCCACGGCTCCGCGAAAAACGTGCTGAAGGTGGATTGCGGCGAATTCCAGATGGAACACGAGGTGGCCAAGCTGATCGGGGCGCCTCCCGGCTACCTGGGGCATCGCGAGACCCAGCCCATGCTCACGCAGCAGAAGCTGAACGCGGTGACCAGCGAGAAGTGCGAGCTGTCGCTGGTGTTGTTCGACGAAATCGAAAAGGCGGCGCCGTCGATGACGCGGCTGCTGCTGGGCGTGCTGGACAAAGGCGTGCTGCGGCTGGGCGACAACTCCACGGTGAACTTCGAAAAGAGCCTGGTCTTTCTCACCAGCAATCTGGGCGCTCGCGAAATGATGAAAGAGATCAACCCGGAGTTCGGATTCCAATCCGTGAAAGGTCCGAACCGCGCCGAGCTCACCGGCAAACTGCAAGGCATCGCCCTGATGTCGGTGCGGAAGCGCTTTTCGCCGGAATTCGTCAACCGGATCGACTCCGTGATCACCTATCAACCGCTGAGCACGGAATCGCTCACGACCATTCTGGGACAGGGCATCGCCGATCTGCAGACGCATGTGAATACGCGATTGGGCAACCGCTCATTTACCCTCGAAGTGCCGATGGAGGCGCGGCAGTTTCTGATCGAAAAGGGTACCAGCTCAGAGTATGGCGCGCGCGAATTGAACCGGACGATTCACCGCTATCTGACGCAGCCGTTAGCCACGCTGGTGGCGGCCAACCAGGTGAGCCCGGGGGCGCAGGTGCGGGTGGAGCTGGCGGAGGGCGGCGAAAAGCTGGAGATTCGCGCGACCGACGCAGCGCCGAAACCGGCGCAGGCCAATCCCACGGTGCTGCTGGTGGACGACAATCGCGATCTGCTCCATTTTCTGGAGCGGCTTATGGCGGATGCCGGCTGGCGCCTGCTGACGGCGGAATCCGCCACGGAGGCTAAGCGGCTGGTGCTGGAGAACAAGCCGGACGCGGCGCTGCTCGACTACATGCTGCCGGATGGCAACGGCGTGGAGCTGGGCGCGGAGTTTCTGCAGACCAAGCCCGACATGCTGGTGATTGTGATGACCGGGACGATACTTCCGCCGGAAGAAGAGGCGATCTGCGAAGAGAACCTCTTCCCGGTATTGCGGAAGCCGTTTCTGGCTTCGGATGTGATGGCGCAGATCAGAAGCCGGCTGAATGCTTCGGCCAATGCGTCTTAGGCCAGGCTAGAACCACCGAATGGGTGGACGTCGGGGCAGAATATGCAGGAGCCGCCTAAGGCGGCTGCAGCCAGGATTGGCCGCCCCACAACTACTTTTTCAGCTCTTGCACCAGCGCTTCCGGACCCCTGGTCCGGTAAATATCCGTGAGCCGCTGCTCCTCGGCGGAAGGCGCCAGCGCGTTGCGGAGCTCAGGCTGGTCCAGATCCTGCCGGCTGGGCGCCCACACTTTGCCATCGGAAAACTGCACCTGGCTGATGAACCCGGTCATGCTCCGGATCTTCAACGGCCGGCCGTTGCGCGAAAGGTCCAGGGCTTTATCCTGCAGCACTCGCGCCGTGCCACGCGCCGGCAAATACAAATCCGGGCCCGACGCCGGCAGCGACGCCGCCATGTACTGCTCGCCGTTTTCATCGCGCACCAGCCAGCCCAGCTCCACGTATTTCACCGGCTTGGCCGAGCGGTTCTGCACATCGATGCGCGGCGACCGCATCTGGTTGCCCGCCACTTGCGCCCATCCGCCCAGCGCTGTGACCGGCGAATCGGGGAACTGCACGAACGCGAATTGCTCTACGCGTTCGGGCCCCAGCGCCGCGGTGGTCATCGCCGGGCCGCGCGGCACGCGCCATTCCAATTGGGGACGCAAGCGCTGCCGCTCCAGGCTGGCGAAAATCTCTTTCTTCAGCCCTTCGATTCCCGACTTCGCCAGTACCTGCCTGAAATACTCGCGGTCGCGCTGCGCTTCGAACTCCCAGGCCGTCAGAGTGCGCTGCGCGTTCAGGTCGGGTCCATAGAAGGAAAGATCGTCGAACAGCACGCCGTCCAGCTTGACCTCGACCAGCGGACCCGCAGCCTGCGCCGGCTTCATCAATAGCATGTCGATCGGCACCGGAAAGGACTCTCCCGGCCCCACATTCATGCCTGGCTGCGCCACCGATCCCTTACCGGCCACTGCCACTTCCTGCGCCACCACTCCCAGCTTCAGGCTGCGTATGCGCTTGGCGCTGGTATTACGGAGAACGAGCGACATGTGCAGATCGATCATCAGCGCCGAGCCGAGCGAAGTCGCCCGCGATTCTCCGGTCTTGCTGCTTACCAGCACCACCGGCGAATCCTTGCCCAAGTCGATGCCGATCGAGCTGCTCGATATTGGTGCGTCCTGGGCGAGCATTCCCGCGGGAATCGTCAGGGCCGCCAAGACTACCCGAATTGTTGCGTTATTGAACATCTACTTGACTCACGGTCATGTAACCCGTCACCGGATTAGTATACTGCGCCTGCACCGAACCTTCCGCACTGGCCGAAAGCTGAACGCCTTCCGCGCCGCGGTACATCAATCGCATCGCCGGGTTGCCGATTCCATCAGGCCCCGTTTGCACGGCTGCGTTCTCATCCCGCGGCTCGACTATGGGCCGAGGCCGCTCCAGCACCAGACCAGTGACCGCCAGCGCCGTGATGCTGGCCATGGCCACCGCCACGCGCCATCCGGCCCGCCGCGACGCCCATCCCGCCCTGTCGACCGGACGCACGCACTCGCCCGCGGCCAGCCCCAGCCGGATATTGGCGCGCATCTCTTCCGCAATCCGGTTCCAAGGCAGCTCGGGCATTTCGAGCAGATCGGCCATGGTGCTCCGCATGGCCTCGAACCCGGCCACTTCGTCGCGGCATTGCCCGCACTTCGCGAGGTGGCGTTCGGTTCTCCATCGCGCAAATGCGCCCAGGTCGCCACCCGCCTGCAATGCCAACGTGGACTGTTTTGGGTGTCTCATTTTTTTACCGCTTCCTTCTTTCCATGTACTTCCGCAGCTTGGTCCGCGCATTCGCGATGTGCGATCGCACTGTCGCTTTGGTGCAGTTCAGCTGTTGCGCCACTTCTTCCGCCGGCAGGCCCTCCACATCGCGCAGCATCAGAGCGGCGCGCTCGCGCGGACTGAGCAGCCGCAGCCCGTCTTCCAGATATTCGCGATGCTCGCTGCGCAGCAACAACTGTTCGGGACTCTCGGCGCCATCGTCGTATGAGTCTTCGATTTCACAGAATTGCGCCCGCCCGCTTCGGCGCAGGAAATCGATGGCCGTATTGGTTGCGATCCGCGAAAGCCAGTGGGCGGCTTTTTGTTCGTCCTTGAGCTGTTCTTTGTGCTGCAGGGCCTTGATAAACGCCTCTTGCGTAAGATCCTGGGCGTCGGCCACATTGCGCACAATGTGGTATATCTGCGCGAAAACGCGGCGCGAGTGCTGCGAGACAAACCGGTCGCGCCGTTCCGCAAGATCAAGTCCGGGCTCAATCGCTTCGCTCATCCGGATGTACAAGGCTGTTCCCACGGGCTTTTTACGGTCCTATTGAAGATGACGCAGAAACCCGCAAAACGTGGAAACAAAAGCGGCTCGACCGCCATAGGGACATTCTAGCGCGGTAATCTGGAGTTATGAGACCCGTTGCGATTATCGGCATAGGGAAAACCCCGTTCGGCGCCTTCCCGGACCGGGACCTGCGCTCCCTGGCCGTGGAGGCCGGCGAAAAGGCCCTGGTAAACGCCAATGTGCGGCCAGACCAGATTGAATCCTTCTACCTGGGCAATTTCGCCGGGCCGTCGTTCGCCGGCCAGAACCACCTTGCGCCCTACGTTTCGACGGCTCTCGGCATCCAGGGGGTTCCCTCGACACGGATTGAGGCGGCGTGCGCCTCGAGCGGCTCGGCGTTTTTCCACGGATGGGCGGAGGTGGCCGCGGGCATCAACGACATCGTGATGGTGGTGGGCGTGGAGAAGATGACCTCGCAATCGACGGCGCGGGTCAGCCAGATTCTGGCCGAAGCTGGGGATTGTGCTGGCGAAATGAAGGCCGGGTCCACTTTTGCCTCGCTCTTCGCCATGATCGCCCGGCGCCACATGTACGAGTACGGTACCAGGAAGGAACACATGGCGGCGGTGGCGGTGAAGAACCACGCCAACGGGGCGCTCAATCCCGACGCCCATATGCGCAAGCCGATCACCTTGGAACAGGCGATGAAGGGCAAGCCCATCGCCGATCCGCTCAACATCTACGATTGCTCGCTGATCAGCGATGGCGCAGCCGCGGTAATCCTGGCGCCGCTGGAGCGCGCTTACGAATTCACGCGGAAGCCCATCCGCGTGCTTGGCGTCTCGCAGGCGTCCGATTACGTAGCGCTCGACCAGAAGGCGGATATCACCACTTTCCCTGCCGTGCGCCGCGCCGCGGAGAAGGCCTACCAAATGGCCGGCGTGACGCCGCAAGCCATCGAATTCGCCGAGATCCACGATTGCTTCACGATCGCCGAGATCATTGCCATTGAAGACCTGGGCTTCGTGAAGAAGGGCGAAGGCGGACCTTTTTCCTTTGAAGGCAATACGGCCCGTACGGGCAAGCTTCCGGTGAACACCAGCGGCGGTCTGAAATCGAAGGGCCATCCGGTGGGCGCGACGGGCGTCGCACAGCTTTGCGACCTGGCGCTGCAAATGCGGTGCGAAGCCGGCGAGCGCCAGATTCCGCGCCATTCGCTGGGCCTCGCGCAGAATCTCGGCGGATCTGGCGCCACGTGCGTAGTGAGCATTCTGGGGGTTGCATGAGCAGCCGTATGAGAGCCGGAATCGTCTACACCGAGACCGTGATTTACTCGGCGCCCGAGGCCTTCGCCGCCGAAGCGCCGTATCAGACGGCGATCGTGTCGCTCGATGGCGGAGGCCGCGTGACCGTTCGGATTGCGGGGGACCGGGTGGCGATCGGCGACAGGGTGGTGGAAGGGGAACCGCGCGAGGGCGTGGGCTTCTTCGAAAAAAAGCCGCTTGACTAAACGGTTTCGAGGGCGGTAAAGCGGGCAATTGCGGCGAAATCGCGGTCGCGATGCCATACCGGAACCTTGTGTTCGAGCGCGATCGCGGCCACCAGACAATCCACTGAAGATCGAATGGTAAAGCCCTTGCGGCGGCCTTGCCGGTAGATATCGGCCGCCGCCAGGAACGTACTCAGCGAGAGCGGGTCGCCGAGCACCGGTATCGCAAGAATGACGTGGCGGAACGTCTCGCTCTCAGCGCCAGGCCTCAGACCTTGTACAATCTCCTGCAACACCGGCGGGCATGTAGCAAGCAGCGGCAGATCTTCCTCCCGCATGTCGTACCCCGGTTTTCCGCCCAGCATCCGAATCCAGACCGAGGTGTCCACCAGGATCATTCGGCTTGGCGGGGCTGATCGCCGCGCATCTCGGCGAGATCGCCTTCCCAGATATTAGAGCCGAAGAAATGCGGAATCTGCTGGATCTTTTTCAACCGGATGACCTCGGCTAACGCTGTATTCACGGCTGCGGAGTAGGTCTTGGCCCCTAAGGCATGAGTAGCGTCTTCCAATAATTGTTCGTCTAACACAAGATTCGTGCGTCTCATGTGTATATATTACCGGAAAGAGACGGGGAATGCAACTTGCGAGCTCTCGCGAATAAGTTGAAGGCGGCGGGATTTCGCGGCCATGCCGAAAACATTTAACCGCTCCTCCGGCATGGACCGGGCATGGGTACGCCCTTCGCTGTTAGACTGGAAAGCCATGCCGGACTACATCGGAGCCATCGACCAGGGTACGACCAGCACGCGATTCATTGTGTTCGACCGCGCCGGGCATATCGCCGCCGTCGCACAGAAAGAGCACGAGCAGATCTATCCGCAGCCCGGCTGGGTGGAGCACGACCCGGCCGAAATCTGGTTTCGGACGCAGCAGGTTGTGGCCGAAGCCATGGAGCAGGCCGGTATTGCGCCGGGCGATCTTGCGGCCATCGGCATTACCAACCAGCGCGAAACCACCGTGCTGTGGGACCGAAAGACCGGCCGCGCCGCGCACCATGCCCTGGTGTGGCAGGATATGCGCGTGGGCGACGCCGTGGCCGAATTCTCGCGCGCCGGCGGCGAGCTTCTGGGCGCCAACCGCTTCCGCCATAAGACCGGTCTGCCCGTTTCCACCTACTTCAGCAGTTTGAAGATCCGCTGGCTGCTGGAGAACGTTCCCGGCGCGCGCGAACAGGCCGAAGCGGGCGAGCTTCTGTTCGGCAATATCGATACGTTCCTGGTCTGGCATCTCACCGGCGGCCTGCATGTTACCGACTGCACCAACGCCAGCCGCACGCAGTTGATGAATCTGGAAACGCTCGATTGGGACGACGAGCTGCTGGGCGCGTTCGCCATTCCGCGCGGCATGTTGCCGCAGATCCGCTCGAGCAGTGAAGTCTACGGCGAGGCTACGCTCGACGCCGTAAAGGGCGTGCCCATCGCGGGGATCCTGGGCGATCAGCAGGCGGCGCTGGTGGGGCAGACCTGTTTTCGCGCGGGCGAAGCCAAAAACACATATGGCACCGGATGTTTTCTGCTGATGAACACCGGACGCGAGATTGTGCACTCGAAGCATGGCCTTCTGACCACAGTCGCTTTTCAGTGGAAGGGCGAGCCGGCGAACTACGCCCTCGAAGGCAGCGTCGCCATCACGGGAGCGCTGGTGCAGTGGATCCGCGACAACTTCGGACTGATCTCGCAGAGCCCCGAGATCGAAACCCTGGCGAGCACGGTGGAGGACAACGGCGGCGTATACTTCGTGCCGGCGTTTTCCGGCCTCTACGCGCCGCACTGGAAACACGACGCGCGCGGCGTGATTGCGGGGTTGACGCGCCATTCGAATAAAGGCCACCTGGCGCGCGCGGTGCTGGAAGCTACGGCGTTTCAAACGCGCGAAGTGGTGGAGGCGATGGAGCAGGATTCGGGCATCCCTGTGACTGTGTTGCGCACCGATGGCGGCATGGTGGATAACGAGTTGCTGATGCAGTTCCAGTCCGACATTCTGGACCGCGAAGTGGTGCGACCGGCCGTGAAAGAGACCACGGCGCTGGGCGCGGCCTACGCGGCCGGGTTGGCCACCGGATTCTTCGCCAGCGCGGAAGACCTGCGCGCGCAATGGTCGATCGGCCGCGCCTGGAAGCCTGCGATGGATGCGCAGCTTCGCGACAAGCTATACCGCTTCTGGAAGAAGGCCGTGACACGATCGTTCGGCTGGCTGGACGAATAAGGACAACGCCACATAAGGACCCACAATGGAAAAGCAAATGTTCGGCGAGTTCATGGGGACCATGGTCATGATTCTGCTGGGAAACGGCGTGGTGGCCGGCGTGTTGCTACGGAAGTCCAAAGCCGAAAGCGCGGGCTGGATGGCGATCACCACCGCTTGGGCGTTCGCGGTGATGAGCGGCATATTCACGGCGAACGCATGCGGCGGCCCGGGCCATCTCAATCCGGCGGTCACACTGGCGTCGGCCGTGGCTTCGGGCAATTTCGGCAATGTCCTGCCATACACGCTGGCGCAGATTTTGGGCGCTATCGCGGGCGCGGCTCTGGTGTGGATTCACTTCGGACCGCACTGGAGCCAGACTCCCGATCAGGAGAGCAAGCGCGCGTGTTTCTGCACTTCGCCGGCGATCCGGCGCCCATTCGCGAACCTGATGAGCGAGATTATCGGCACGTTCGTGCTGATCCTGGTGGCGAGCGCCATCGGGTCGAAAGCCGGCGCGCCGGTTGGCCCCGCGCCCGGACTCACGCCGTATCTGGTCGGGTGCCTGGTGTGGGGCATCGGCTTGAGTCTCGGCGGTACAACCGGCTATGCGATCAATCCGGCGCGCGACCTGGGGCCGCGCATCGCGCACAGTCTGCTGCCGATCGCGCAGAAGGGCGGCTCCGATTGGAGTTACGCACCTGTACCTGTAGCCGGCCCGTTGATCGGCGCCGCGCTGGCAGGCCTGTTAGTCCGGGTCATTGGTATGTAAGGCTGCCATAGCAACCGCTAGATTCTCCTTTTTATTTCCTGGCGGCGTTCCCTGGTACTCCTGGGTCTTCCTTCCAAAAGGGGCTTCGAGACAAAAGCCTTCCGTAAGACACTACTACTCCGAACCGCACAACTTACCAGCCCGGATGTTACTCCGGGGCCAGTTAATTCGCACGCCGAACCGCGCCAGGAGAAATGTGACCGATCAAGACAAAGTCCCCGCCATGGGCAAAACCAACGCCGCAGTGAGATTTCTGGGGCGCATGTTGACTGCAAGTTGTCTGTGCGTTGCCTCAAGCCGCGGGGCGCAAGCTGCCACGCTTGCTGAATCGAGTCTGCCGCTTCCCGATTTTTCCGCGACGCTCGGCAGCGCGTGCGTGTTGCCGGATGGGACCACGATTATCGATGCGCCTCTCTCAACTCATGGTGCATCCGGCCAGATTCTGTTCTCAAATCTGGCGTCCAATCCGGCTTTCGGCAGTCCGGCCTCGAGCGGTAATGGGAGGCGGGGCCTGGAGGCATTCGATGAGTCGAATCTCCTGCCGACTCCAGACCAGGAGCTCGCTGGCGCCGTGAGTGTGACATTGCCGGCGAATGTAACAGGCAACGACAGGTTATCGGCGGGGCTGGAACTGGATGGAATGGCGGGAAACTTCGCGATCCCGTCGGACCCGTCGGATACGGAAACTTCGGACTCCGCAACCCTGGCGCTGACTGGTCTTGGGTTCGTGCTGGCGGGCACTGTGGGCCGCGGTCCCAAAGGCTGGCGGCGCCTCAATGAGCTGGAGTACGGACATGTGGGCCGCGGTACGGCAATTGACATGGCCTTCTAGGTACCGGCATGCATTGCCTGGCGGTCGAGCGAAGGCCGCCGAGCGCCGCTTGACTTTTCCGCCAAATCAGATAACGTTATCAGAAGAGGCGACCAAAATGGCGAACCTGACCAGACCACTCCTTTTTGCCGGCGCAATCTGCGCGCTGCTCGGTAGTCCCGTGCTGGTTGCGCAGCGCGCGCGTCCGCCCCAGCCGGTGCGGCCGCCCGAAAGGTATCAAGCCGCGCTCACCAGGCTCGCTGCCATGACTGGCGTGCCCGTTACGAACTGGCGCGCGCATGCCGCCGATATTCCGCATGGGGAAGATCCGGCCCTGGACGATTCGCAATGGACCGCCATCACTGTCGCCGGAGGACGCGGTAACGGCGGCGGCGGCGCGCAACCGGGCAATGGACACGCATGGTATCGCACGGCGATCGAGATCCCCGCCACGGTCGGCGGCAAAGATATCAGCGGCGCGCGCGTGCGCCTGATGGTGCGGCTCTCAAACGACGGCCGTATCTTCTTCAACGGCGCGTTGGCCGCGCAAGGCGACGGCCGCATTCTCGACCCCATCCTGATTACGGAAAAGGCAGTGGCCGGACAGAAGGTGTTAGTCGCCGTTAACACTCCTTACCATGCGGAAAACGGTCGGCTGACTGGCGCGCAACTGATGGTGGATTATCCGGGCCAGCCAGATCCCGGAGTGATGCGAACCGACATTCAATCCGCTGAAGAGGTCATCAACGGATTCCCCAACGGCAAGGACGATCATGAGCGGCAGCTGGATGCCGCAGTCAAGGCTATCGATTTCGCGGCCCTCGACCGCGGCGACCAGCCGGCCTTCACGCGCTCGCTGGAAGCCGCCGACCGCGGCCTCGGTCCGCTGCGCGACTGGATGCGGCAGTTCACGGTGAAAGTCGTCGGCAACTCGCACATCGATATGGCATGGCTGTGGCCATGGACGGAGACCGTGGAAGTGGTGCGCGACACCTTCACCACGGCGCTGCAACTGATGCGCGAGTATCCCGGCTTCACCTATGCGCAATCGAGCGTGCAGGATTACGCATGGCTGCGCGATAAGTATCCCGCGCTGTTCCAGCAAATCCAGCAGCGCGTGAAGGAAGGGCGCTGGGAGCTGGTGGGGGGCATGTGGATCGAGCCCGATTTGAACATGCCGGACGGCGAATCGCTGGTGCGCCAGTTGTTAGTGGGCACGCGTTTCTTCCAGAAGGAATTCGGCAAGAGCACCGATATCGGCTGGAACCCCGACTCTTTCGGGTATAACTGGCAGCTTCCGCAGATATACAAGCGATCGGGCTTCGATAGTTTCGTGACGCAGAAGATGTCATGGAATGAGACTAACAACTTCCCTTATAAGTTATTCTGGTGGCAGGCGCCGGATGGCAGCAAAGTACTGACATACTTCCCGCACGGCTATAGCGGCGGCATTAATCCCGCACAGCTTTCGCAGGACGTGGCCGACTATGTGCCGGAAGACCATTTTCCGGAGATCATGCACCTTTATGGCGTGGGCGATCATGGCGGCGGACCTACGCGGCAGATGCTCGATGAAGCGGTTCGCCTGGAGCAGCCTTCGGCCATCTTCCCCAAGCTCGAATTCGGAACGGCGCGCGGCTTCTTCGACGATCTGGAAAAGAAGATTACCTCCGGCGACCTGAAGCCGCCGACCTGGAATGATGAGCTATATCTTGAATATCACCGCGGCTGTTACACGACACAGTCGGAGACCAAGAAGCAGATACGGCGCAACGAAGAGCAGTTACAGAACGCGGAAAAGTTCGCGTCTCTCGCCTACCTCGACACGCATTCCTATCCTGGCGGGCGCTTCGAAGAGAGCTGGAAGAAGGTGCTGTTCGATATGTTCCACGACATCATGCCGGGGTCCGGAATCGCTGTCAATTATGTGGACGCCCTCGAAAACCTGAACACAGCCAACCTGGAGAGCGGCAAGATACTGAATGGCGCGTTGGGCGATCTGGCTGCGCGCGTCGATACACGTGATGCAACCCGTGAAGCAAACCAGGGCGCAGGCGAAGCGGTGGTGGTATTCAATCCGCTCTCCTGGGAGCGCACCGGGCCGGTGAAGGTGGAAGTCCACACGCCGCCTGCCGGACAGCAACTCCAGGCGCGCGATTCCGCCGGCGCGCCGCTGCTGGCACAGGTGATCGCGAGTGACCCTGCCACTCAACGGACTACGCTCGAAGTGATGGTCAAGAACGTGCCGTCTGTGGGATACGAAACCATTCACATATCATCGGCGCCGGCTTCGCGGCCCGCTGCCACGCCGCTCAAAGTAAGTGGAACCACCATCGAGAACGAATTCATCCGCGTCAAGATCGATCCGCAGACCGGCTGCGTCGCCAGCCTGGTCAATAAGGCCGATAGTAAGGAGTCGGTCGCGCCGGGTGGCTGCGGCAATCTGCTGCAAACATTTGTCGACCGGCCCCCGCTACAGGACGCATGGGAAATCAAGTTCGACGAACAGAGCTGGGACCTGAAACAGCCCGACGAAGTGAAGGTAATCGAGAGCGGACCGGAGCGCGCTGTGGTTCGCATCGGGAACAAGTTTCAAAGCTCCACCTTCTCGCGCGATCTGGTGGTTCGCGCCGGCTCGCCGCGCATTGATGTGGATACGCAGGTGGATTGGCATGAGAACCACATACTGCTGAAAGTCGGCTTCCCCGTGAACGCACAGAGCGACAAGGCCACGTTTGAGATACCCTACGGCACAATCGAGCGGCCTACCACGCGCAATAACCCGCTCGAAAAGGCTAAGTTCGAAGTGCCCGCGCTGCGTTGGGGAGATATCTCGAATGGGACACAGGGATTCAGCTTGCTGAACGCCAGTAAATACGGCTACGATGCAAAGGACAACGTGATTCGCATTTCGCTGCTACGGTCGCCGAACATGCCCGCGCCGGATAATCGGGTGGCCGATCAAGGGCGCCATGAGATGACTTACGCGCTCTATGCTCACAGCGGCGATTGGCGCGCCGGCAACACCATGCGTCAGGGGTATGAATTGAATTACCCGCTAATCGCCATGACCGCGCAACCGCACAGCGGCGCGCTGCCCGCCAAGCATGCCTTCGCGAGCATTGAGCCGGGCAACGCGATCCTCACGGTCATGAAGAAGGCCGAAGACGACGACGGGTTGATCTTCCGGTTCTATGAATTCGAAGGCAAGCCGGCGCAGGTGAAGCTGGATCTGCCCCAGAAGGCCGCGAGCGCGGTGGAGACAAATTTGATGGAGAAGCGTGAAGGCGCGGTAAAGCTGGCGGCGGACGGGCGCAGCCTCTCGCTGGCGGCCGGGCCATACGAAATCCGCACCGTCGAAGTCTCGTTTGCGCAGGGGAAATGAGGTGAAAACACCGGCCCGCGCCAACCAGCGCCACCCCACGCTGGTCGATATCGCCGCGCTCGCGAAAGTCGCGCCCATGACGGTTTCGCGCGTCATAAACGGCTCGGGCTATGTCAGCCTGAAGATGCGCGAGAAGGTGCAGCGGGTCATCGATAAGCTGGAATACCATCCGAACGCGCTGGCGCGCGGGTTGAAGAGCCAGCGGTCGCGCGTCATCGGCATTCTGGTGCCGGATATTCTGAATCCGTTCGCGGCGGAGCTGGCGGGCAGCATTCAAGATGCCATGTTGGCGCGCGGCTACACGGCGTTCCTTTCCACCACCGAACAGAGCACCAAGCGGGAACACGCCGCGCTGAGCGCATTTTTCGACCATCGCGTGGCGGGCATTGCGGTGGCCACGGTGGAGACCGCGGCCGGCAACGAAGCGCTCGAGCGGTTCACGCGCCGCGGCATGCCCATCGTGGTGGTGGGGCGCAACACCGCGCCTGCGGGCATCGACCAGGTGACGGCCGACCATTGGAAAGGCGCCTACGATGCCGTGGAGCACCTGATTTCGCTGGGGCACAAACGCATCGCCTACATCGGCGGCTCGCCGCGAACTGCCGGACGCTTGCGGCGATTTCACGGCTTCCTGGAAGCGATGCGCGCGCACGGACTTAGCGTCCCGGAGGAATTGATCGCGGGTCCGAATCATGAATCCGGTCCGGGTTATTCGAAGCAGGCCGACGGTTACGAGGCGATGAAGCGCCTCTTAGCGCTGCCGCATCCGCCCACGGCGATCTTCGCGCGCAACGATTACACGGCTCTGGGAGCTATGAGCGCCGCGCGCGATAACGGCATTTCCATTCCCGGCGACGTCGCGATTGTAGGCTTCGACAACGTTCCGCAATCGGCGTTCACGACGCCGCCGCTGACCACGGTGGCGCAACCCACCGCCCAGCAAGGACGCGAGGCCGCGGAGATGCTGCTAGACCGCATCGAGGGCCGCGCCGATCGCGCGCAGCGCGAAGTTTGCCTGGAGTGCCAGTTGATTGTGCGCGGATCCACCGTGATGCAAGTGGCGCGGGCCCATGGCCTGCGCCGTCCCGGCGAGGGAGCGCACGCTTGACGACGCCGGCAGTCTGGCTCGGCGGGTGGATGTCCGGCCATCTCATCCATCCGGCACATTTCAGTCGAAGACACCTGATTTGAAAACACCTGGAGCTCTCATGCATAACTATCTCGATTTGACGGGCAAAGCGGCGCTGGTAACCGGGGCGTCTTCCGGCATCGGCGCCGCCACGGCGAGCGTGCTGGCCGAATTGGGCGCGCACGTCGCCATCGGCTATCACCGCAACCAGAAAGGCGCGGACGAAGTGTGCGCCAAGATCGCCGCTACGGGCGCCAAGGTTGTCGCCATTCAGGCGGACGTACGGAACCCGGCCGAGGTCGCGCGCATGGTGAAGAGTGCGGTGGAGCAACTCGGGCCTATCGACATTCTGGTGAACAACGCAGGTTCGCTGGTGGCTCGCATACCGATCGCGAAGATGACCGAAGAGGCGTGGGACGAAGTGATCGACCTCAATCTGAAGAGCGCGGCGCTGTGCTCGCAGGCGGTTGCGGCGTCCATGATCGAACGGGGATCGGGCGCCATTATCAACGTGGTATCGATCGCCGGGCGCAATGGCGGCGGGCCCGGCGCGGGTCCCTACGCGGCGGCGAAGGGCGGGTTGATCAGCTTCACGAAGGCGATGGCGAAAGAACTGGCGCCGCACGGCGTGCGCGTGAACGCGGTGTCGCCGGGAGTAATCGACACGCCGTTCCACGAAGTCTTTTCGACGCCCGAGATGATGCAGAACTTCGTGAAAGCCATCCCGCTGGGGCGGGTGGGAATGGCTGTGGAATGCGCGACGGCGATCGCTTTTCTGGCGTCGAGCGCGGCCAGCTACGTGGTGGGCGAGACGCTGGAAGTGAATGGCGGGCAATTAATGCTGTAGCTTATTCCGGGAGCTGGCGCAATAAGGATGGAAAGATGGCGCGGACGAATGCGTAGCCGGTTTGTACGGCGGCATCGATGTTGCCGCCCGCCACCGGAACGATCACGCGGACGATGGCGGTGTCGCTGCGGTGGTAGCGGATGGAATCGACGATGGAGTAGAACTTGGCGCTGAATTCGCTGGCGATGATGCGCTGGTGGCTCTGATACCAGTAGAGTGACACGCTCTTATCCTCGCCGTGTTCGGTGACAAAGTTATTGATCACGATAGGATGGCTTTCGCCGGGAACCGCAATCGCAGGGCGCTCTGCGCTTACCTGCTCCCAGCCGGCGCCCGGCAGGCAGTTCTTAGGAGAATGCGGCGCCTGGCCGTAGCGCTGCGTCTTGAAGAAGGCAACGAAGAGAACCAGGCAGCTAGAGCGACTCTCGTCGAGACAGGTGCTGGCCCGGGTGGTATCGACATACTGGCGGCTCAGGACATCGTCGGCTTTGAGAACTTCCTGGGTCTCGGGGTCGACGGGAAAATCGCGGAAAGCGGTCCAGCGCCCGAAATTAGCCGGAAAGCTGGAGAGCGGTCCCACAATGGGGACGGTCTCCGGGCGCATGGCGACGGCATAAAACGCGAAGATCTGGAAAAGCAGCACCGCGGTCAGTACGCGGGCATATTTATTAGTGAGAAATGTCATACGGCGGCGCGCCTGGATTCGAAGAATTTGGCGATTCGTGAAAAGAGCTGGTGGAGCAGGATCAGTACGACGAAGGCCGCGAAGAAAAGGAACAAGCCGGTAGCTTCGTGAAAGAAGCCCTCGGCAAGCTCGGGCTTCACGGTGGTCAGAATGCCGGTGATGGTGATGCGGCTGCCGTTGACGAATATGGCCACGGGAATCACGGATACGAACAGGGCCACGCGCACCCACATCCGTCTTTCGAAGAAATATCCGTACACCAACGAGAGGAAGGTCAGAGTGAGCAGCGAGCGGATGCCGCTGCAAGCTTCCACCACAGAGAGCAGATGGCCGGAGACGTCGAGAATGTTGCCTTCGCGTAAGACCGGAATCCCTAACACATCCAAGGCCGACGCCGCGAACTGACTGGCGAGTATTTGCAAAGGAAACGTGATCTGACTATAGATCACCGCCGGAATGGGCACCATGAGGAATAGCAGGCCCAGAGGGAAGGCCAGCTTCTTCAGAAACGGCGGACCGCCCAGCGTCCAAACTGCGCCGATCAGCGTGATGACAAACGCGGTGCGGGCGGTGAACAGCTCAGTGCCAAGGTATCCCAGCAACAACTGGATGCAGCCCCATGCCACCAGCAGCAGCCCCCACATGGACGGGCGCGCTTCGGTTGCGGCCAGCTCTTCGCGGCGCTGCCACACAATGAATCCGGCGATGACGGGAACGAAGAAGCCATGGCTCATGTCTTCGTCCGTGCTCCACTGCGCGACCAGCCTCTGGAGGATAGGTAGGTAGCATACGACGATCAGGGCGCCAAACCAAAATAACTTGACCCAAGGTAACTCTGATTTGACGGGAGCCTCAACGGCAGGACTCATAGATAGGCCATAGTAATGATAGCAACACGCCCAATCCGCGGTGAGCGCGACGAGGTCTGCGCAAGGTCCGCGCGGGTGTTTAAGCACTTCGGGATTGACTCGGCCGGCCGCGAGATCCCGCTCCGTTACGGTCGCGGCTCTGTGTCGACACACGCTCTACCGGCGCGCGCGGCAGCCGCAGAGTACAATGCGTCTTCATGCGCCAGCGGCCGGCATTGCGGAATATGGTGGAGTACGGGCTCGCGCTGGCGGTGGTGAAATCGCTCGAATGGGCGCCGATGGGAATGGCGGAATGGCTGGCGCGGCGATATGCCGCGGCGCTTGACCTGGCGCTGCCGCGGCTGCGTAGAGTGGCGGAGCGCAACCTCGCCTTCGCCATGCCGGAAGAGGACGCCGGGCGGATTATCGACGGCGTGTTCCGGTCGATTGCGCGGCTGCTGGCGGCATTTGCGAAATTTCCGGCGATCGGACGCGGGAACGCCGCGCAGTGGGTTCGCTGCGAGGGCGCGGAACATTTCGAGCAGGCACTGCGCGCCGGGCGCGGCGTCCTGTTCGCGACGGCGCACCTTGGCAACTGGGAGCTGAGCGCTTTCGCACACGCGCTGTTCACCGGCCCGATGAACGTGGTGGTGCGTCCGCTCGACAATCCGCTGATCGACCGCATGGTGGAGCGCCGCCGCGGGCTCTCGGGAAACCGCCTCATCAGCAAGCGGGATATTGCGCGGCCGATTCTCAAGGCGCTGGCCGCGAACGAAGCGGTGGGCATTCTGATCGATCAGAATTCGTCCCCGGATTCCGGCGTGTTCGTCGATTTCTTCGGCATGCCCGCGTGTTCGGGTACGGGCTTTGCCAAGCTGGCGGCGCGCAGCGGAGCAGCCGTGATTCCGGGCTTTGCGCTATGGTCGGAGGAAGAGCGGCGGTACGTGCTGAGATTCTATCCGCCGGTCCCGATGACAGGCGATGCCGCGCGCGACACGGCGGCGTTGCAAAGGAAACTCGAAGAGATTGTGCGCGCACACCCGGACCAATGGCTGTGGATTCACCGCCGCTGGAAGACGCGGCCGCCCGGGAAAGAATCACTGTACTGATTATCACCGGCTGCGCAAAAGGCGCTGTAGTATTCTGCAAGCACGTGGATTCCTTCCCGCGCTCCCCTCTGAACGGCAGCGTCTTCGCGCTCGCGCTGACGGCGGCCGCCGTGCTGGCAACGTGGATTTTACGGCCCTATCTGGAGCCGGACACTTTTACGCTGTTCATTCTGGCAGTGTGGTTGAGCGCGTGGTATTACGGGCGCGCCGGCGGATTCACGGCAGCGGCTGCGTCGGCCGTCGCGATCCTTTACTTCTTTCTGCGGCAGGATACCGTCTTGTTGACGATGCTGACGCGGCTGGGCACCTTTGTGGCGATGGCGGCGCTGATCACGTGGGTGACGGCGGCGTGGCGCGAAAGCCGGCGGCTGCTGGCAGCCACGCTTTCGAGCATCGGGGACGCGGTGGTGGCTACCGACCGGGAAGGGCGCG
Source organism: Bryobacteraceae bacterium (assembly GCA_049522755.1). Classification (GTDB taxonomy): domain Bacteria; phylum Acidobacteriota; class Terriglobia; order Bryobacterales; family Bryobacteraceae; genus PALSA-243. Next base: position 21,323 of record JBEKNN010000001.1, read on the forward strand.
TGACGTTCCTCAATCCGGCGGCCGAGACGCTGACGGGATGGCCGCGAAAAGAGGCGCGCGGAAAACCGGCAGCGGAAATCCTGAAGCTGGTGGAGGAGAAGACGCGCGAGCCAATTGAAAATCCGCTGACGCGCGTGCTGCGCGAGCGGGCGGCGCCGGTACAGGAGCGCGCGGCGCTGATTTCGCGGAACGGGGCGGAAACGCCGGTGGAGCATTGCGCATCGCCGGTGCGGGACGAATCGGCGGGGGTGCGCGGCGCGATCCTGGTGTTTCGCGATATCGGCATGCGGCGGCAGTTGGAAGAGCAGGCCACGCACGCGGAGAAGATGGATGCAGTGGGGCGCCTGGCCGGCGGAGTGGCCGGAGATTTCAACAACGTTCTGACGGTGATTACGGGGTTCGCGGAACTGTTGCGCGCGGAGGTTCCGGCAGCCGGCCCGCTGCGGCGATTCGTGGACGAGATCATTTACGCGGGCGAGCGCGCAGCCGCCTTGACACGGCATTTGCTGACATTCAGCCGCGGTTCCACGGCGCAGCCGCGAGTGCTCGACCTGGGTTCACTGGCAAGCAACATGGGACCGATGCTGGGGCGTCTGCTGGGGCAGAACGTCGAGCTGATTCTGCTGGCATCCCCGGGCACGGGGCTGGTAAAAGCCGACGCTTCGCAGATGGAGCAGGCCATTGTAAACCTTGCCACCAACGCGCGCGATGCCATGCCGGACGGCGGCAAGGTGGTGATTGAGGTCGCCAGCGTGGATTTGGAAGACGGCCCGGGGAGCAAGAACCTGGGCCTCGATCCCGGCCCGTACGTGATGATTGCGGTCAGCGACACGGGCGTCGGCATGGACGCCGAAACGCGGTCGCACTTGTTTGAGCCGTTCTTCACCACCAAGCAGCCAGGCAAAGGCAGCGGCCTGGGGCTGGCAACAGTGTACGGCGCCGTGAAGCAAAGTGAAGGCGCCGTGACCGTTTACAGCCAGCCGGGGTGCGGCGCGATTTTCGAAATCTACCTGCCGCGAGTGAACGAGGCGATGGCCGAGCCGGCGCGCAAAGGGTCGGCGAAAGGGTCGGAAACCATTCTTCTGGTGGACGACGAAGAAGGCGTGCGCAAGCTGGTGCTGGCGGTGTTGAAAGCGAACGGATACGACGTGCTGGAAGCCGGCAACGGCCCCTTGGCGCTGGCGGCCTTCGAAAAGAACGCGCACAAAATCGACATGGTACTGACCGATGTGGTTATGCCGCAGATGACGGGATTCGAATTGGGCCGCGAGCTGGCCGGGCGGACGCCGGGATTGAAAATCCTATATATGTCGGGCTACCGCGACAACGAGATTCCAGGCGAGGGCGAGGCGCCGAGAGCTTTTCTGCACAAGCCGTTCACGCCGGATGTGCTGCTGACGAAGGTAAGGGAAGTGCTGGACGCGGGGTAACGCCGGCGGTCTTGCCGCCGGTATTCACAATTGCAGGCCGATCGACCGCAGCAATGCTCCAAATCTCGGATCGCCCCGCAGTCCGCCAAAACGAGGTTCCACTCCTAAGAACGCGACGCGAGGCGAGCGCTCTTGGACTGCCGCGCTGAGCAGCCAGATCGTAGGAGGAAACGAATCCGCGCCTCGCCCTGTTACTAAGGTCTTCCAATACCTTCAATGCCTCGGCGCGTCTCCCTGCGAGTCCCAATGCGTGGGCGAGAGACGCCGCATACATTGAACCGCCGCCGGCAAGAGTGGAAGCCAGGATTGGCTGCCCCACAAGACGCGTTCTACTCGTCGCGCAGGACGCGGGACGGGTCGATTCTGGCGGCGTGGCGCGCCGGCAAGAGGCAGGCCAACGTGGCTACGCAAGCGAGGCCCAACGCGACCGCGCCCAGCGTCAATCCGTCGGTTGCGCCTACGCCGAACAGCAGGCTGCGGACCAGGCGGCCCGCGGCGAGCGCCGCCAACATCCCAACCGCGAGCCCGGCCGTTACGGGCCGGAATCCCTGCCAGAGCACCATACGCCATACCTGTTGGGTGCGCGCGCCGAGAGCCATCCGGATGCCCAGTTCGCGCCGCCGGAGCGCGATGCCGTAGGCTACGACGCCGTAAATACCGAGAGCCGCCAGCAGCAAAGCGGAGATGCCGAAAGCCGCGGCCACGCGCATTTGGAACCGGCGCTGCGCCACGGACTCATCCACAATCTCTTCCATGGTCCGCATCTTGGGAGCGGGAATCGCGGGGTCGATGGATTGCAGCGTCTTGCGCACTTCTTCCCGCAGGCTCGCGGGGTCGGCTGCCGAGCGCACCACGAACTGGGTTGCCTGATACGCGTGCTGCCAGAACGGAGCGTAGATCATAAGAGTAGGGTCGCGCTCCAACTGCGTACTATGGACGTCCGCTACCACGCCCACAATTTCCGCATGCTTGATGCTCGAGCCGGAGCTCACAAGCTTGCCGAGCGGATTCCGGCCGGGCCAGAGTTTCGCCGCTAGACGGGCGGACACTACGGCAACATTACGATCACGGTCGCCTGCCTCGATGGGCCGGCCATGCAGCACGGGAATGCTCAGGGCGGCGAAGTAATCCTGGCTTATGAAGCGGTCGTTGACCAGCATCAGTTGACGGCTGGCGGGATCGAGCGCTTCGGATCCAGACCCCTCGATTTCCACGCCGTTCACGTTCGATTCGCCGGTCAGCGGAAGCTTGTTGGCGACGGCGACGGCGCGCACGCCGGGCAGAGCGCGAAGGCGGCTGGCGGCCAGATCGAAGAAGCCGGCTTTGTCCTGGATGGTGCGGTATTGGGCGGGCAGAGCCGGGCTCACAGCGAGTGCGCGGTCGGCGGCGAATCCGCGGTCGACGCGCAGGACGTGCCACAGGCTGGTCACCAGCAATCCGGCGAGCACCAGAAGCAGGGCGCTGAGCGCCACTTCCGCGCCTACCAGCCATTCGCGCAGACGCAGGCCGCTGCGGCCAGGGGTCATGGCGCGGCTCTCTCGCAATGCGTCTTGCGGATCGGCGCGCGAAAGGCGCAATGCGGGCAGCAGGCCGAACAGTAACGCACAGAGCAGCGCCAGGCCAAAGGCAAAAGCGAGAACGCGTCCATCGATGCGCGCCTCATCCATGCGCGGCAAATCGACTGGGGCCAATTGGACGAATACGCCTAGGGCGGCCCATGCGGCGGCGATGCCCAGCGCTCCACCGACGCAGGAGAGCAGCAGGGTTTCCACCAGCGCCGATACCAGCAGCCGGCCGCGGGCGGCGCCGAGCGCGACGCGCAGCGAGTACTCGCGGGCGCGCGCGCTGCTCCGCGCCAACAGCAGATTGGCGAGGTTGACGCATACGATCAAAACGAGCAGCAGCACAGCCGAAAGCAATACCATCAGGCTGGTCCGGACCGGCGAACCGATGACCTCCTGAAGCGGCCGGCCTTCCACGCGCAGACCGTCCGACAGCTTATGCTCCGCGGCAATGCGTTCTTCGAACAGGTTCAATTCGCCGACGCCTTGCGCCAGCGAGGCATCGCGGCGCAGCCGGCCGAAGACCATATAGTCGTAATCGCCTCCCCATCCGTTATTGGCGCTCTGGATGGGCAGGAAGATCTCGGTGCGCTCGGCCAGACGGGTCAGTGGGCCCAGTTCGCCGTTCTTCGGAAAGCGAAAGGAGGGGGGCAAGACGCCGGCGACGATGCAAGGCGTGCCATCCAAGCGTATGGTCTGGCCGGCAATCCCCGGGGAAGCGCCAAACCGCCTTCTCCACAGGCTATCGGTGATTACGGCTACCAGGCTCCGGCTGGGCTGATCTTCGTCCGGGAGGAAGGCCCGCCCAAGCTGCGGCTGTACGCCTAAGGTCTCGAAGAAGTTGGCGGTCACCAGCGCGGTACCCACCTGCTCCGGATCGCCGCCGGCCAGCAAGGTGCTGCTGGAAGCGAGCGCGGAAATCGATTGGAACGAGCGCGTGTGGTCGCGCCAGAAGCGGAAGTGCTCGAAATTGACCGGCAGCGTGGGATAGATGTGCGCCAGCGGCGGGACCACTTCGCGGACGTAGACCAGCCGGCCCGGCTCGCGGTAAGCCAGCGGCTTGAGCACGACTGTATTCACCAGGGAAAACAGCGCGGTGGCAGCGCCGATGCCCAGGGCCAGCGACAGAATCGCGACCAGCGTGAAGGCTGGAGCGCGGTAGAGGGCGCGCCATGCGAATCGCAGATCCTGCGCGCACGCATCCCAGCCGGGCAGCCAGACGGCGCGCGATTCCTCTTGCGCGCGCGTGAGGCTGCCGAAATCGCGGCGTGCGATGCGCGCGGCCTCTTCACGCGGCAGGCCGGATTCGGCCGCGTCGTCCAGGGCCAGTGAGAGGTTGGCGCGCAGCTCTTCCTGCAGATCGAGAGCGCGGGACCGGCGCGGGCCGGGCAGCCATAGCATGATCCGTCGAAACCAGTTCATGGGTTACTCCACTCTTCTTCAGCCCACTATTCTTCAGCGGGCTTGGGATGCAAGACCAGCGTTACGGCTTGGACGAAGCTCTCCCATCGGGACACTTCCGCATGCAGACGCTTACGGCCCGCCGCGGTGAGACGGTAGATGCGGGTGCGGCGATTCCGTTCGGAAACCTCCCAACGGGCGGTTACCAGGCCTTGCAGCTCGAGGCGCTGGAGCGCGGGGTAGAGCGAGCCCGCTTCCACCTGGATGGCGTCGCCGGTGGTCTGGCGGAGGGCCTGGGCGACGCCGTAGCCGTGCAGAGGCCGGAGGGCCAGCGTGCGGAGGACCAGCATGTCGAGCGTGCCTTGGATAAATTCGGGGCGCGATGGCTTCATAGGTAGGTATACAGTATCCCAATGTATAGGCTGTCTATTATACAGACGGTCTATGGTCGGAATGGTTAGCGTGGTGCACATCCTGAGGCGCGGCGAGGAAGCCGGCTAAAGGCCGGCTGGACAGGCCGGGAGGCCTGTCCTACCAGACTAGCCCACCGCTTTGGCGTTGAACTTCTTGATGCCGAGCGTCAGTAAGGCGGCGTCGATCAACACTAGCGCACCTAAGGTCGCGATGGCCGGCATGTGGGGCACTTGCGGGACCAGCGAGCCCCGCATCCCTTCGCTGGCATAGACGAGCGGATTGATGAGCACCGCGTATTTCAGCGCCGGGAACGCGTTGAGCGCGCTCCACGGATAATAGGCGCAGCCGAACATCATCATGGGAGTCAGGACCATGCTGAACATCAGACCGATCTGCGTCTGGCCTACGCTTACGCCCATCCACAAGCCGCCGGACGCCGAGAAGAGCGCCATCAGCAGGCACGTGGCGGCGAATTGCGCCGGATGCCAGGAGCCCAAATGAACTCCCGAGCCGAGCGTGATCCAGGCGGCCGGAATTACCACCAGCCCCGATACGAGCGCTTGAACCATTCCAGCCACTACCTTCTCTACCGCGAGCCAACCGGTTTCGATCGGCGCCAGCAGGCGGTCTTCGATTTCCTTGGTGAACTGGAACTCGGAGATGAGCGGCATGGCCACCGCCCACACGCCGGAGAGCGTCATGCTGAGGGCCATGATGCCCGGCAGCAGGATGTCCTTGTATGAGGCCGACATCATGCCGCTCGAGGTGAGCACGCGGCCGAACACGAAGGTCAGCAGCAGCGGCTGCAAGAGATTCTGCAGCAGCGTGGGAATCAAGTTGCGGCGGGCCACATGCCCGTCGCGCGAAAGCATCGCGTAAAACGTTTTCCAGTTCAATCGCGTAGACTCCTTCCGGTGTGGTGCAGAAACAGCGTTTCGAGACTCGGCTCGATGATGTGGACGTCGGACAGTTCCAGGCCCGCGGACTGCACCGCGGCGGCGATGGGCCCGATCAGCGGACCGCCGCGATCGGCGTAAACGTCGGCCTTGAATCCTTCGATGGCGCGCACTTCCGTGACGCCGGGGATCGATTTCAGGCCGGCAATCAACTCCTCGGAAGCGCGGTCGAAGCGCAGACGAAGCAGGTAGCCGCCGGGTATGCTCGCCTTCAATTCCTGCGGCGTGCCCTGCGCGATGACCTTGCCGTGATCGACGATGGCGAGGTTTTCGCACAGCGTGTCGGCCTCATCCATATAGTGCGTGGTGAGCACGATGGTCTTGCCCTGCTGGTTGTATTCGCGGATGGTCTCCCACAGCAGCAGGCGGGTTTGCGGATCGAGGCCCGCGCTGGGCTCGTCGAGAAAGAGAACTTCCGGGTCGTGCATCATGGCGCGCGCGATGGAGAGGCGCTGCATCATGCCGCCGGAGAAGCCGCGGATCATGTGGTCGGCGCGGTCGGTCAGCTTGAATTTTTCGAGCAGCTCATCGGTGCGGCGCGTACGCTCTTTGGCGTTCTGTCCGAAATAGGCGCCGTGGAAGAGCAGAATCTCGCGGGCGGTGAGAGCGAAATCGAGATTGGGCCGCTGCGGGACCACGCCGATGAGGCGCTTCACGGCGGCTTGCTGCTTCCACACGTCGTGCGGGCCGACGAACGCGCGTCCGCTGGTGGGCCGGGTACGCGTGGTGATGATGCCGATAGTGGTGGTTTTGCCGGCGCCGTTGGGGCCCAGCAGGCCGAAGATGCCGCCGGCGCGGATTTCCATGGATACGCCGTCGAGCGCCACCACCTCCATCTTCTTTTTCTTCTTGTCCTTCTTGGGACCCGGCCCAAAGGAGAAGCCCATGCCGCGCGCCGCCATGGGCGGAGGAGTGTCGTAGACTTTGCGCAGGTTTTCGATGCGAATGCCGATTCCCATAGTGTCCTGAGTTAGTGTCCTGAGTTTCTCCAATTAGAGTTTTTCCAGATCGCGCCGCGCGCGGTCGAGGATTTCGCGCACCCGGTCGGCGCCTTCGGGATTGCCGCCCATGCGGCTGGAGGCTTTGACGCCGGCTTTGACCACCGCGGCGAGCGGCCCATACATCATGAGGGCTTCGGGGCCGGAGAACTCGCCCCAGCCTTCGCAGCTTTCGGCGCGTTCCCAGATATCGCGCACGCTGGCCGCCTCTTTTTCGAGCTCCTTCTCGCCGGCCTTGGTGAGGTGGTAGGTGCGCTTGCCGGCCTTCTGGTCGGATTCGATCAGCTCTTCGTCTTCGAGCTGCTGCAAGGTTGGATAGACGCTGCCGGCGCTGGCGCGGTACATGCCGCTCGAACGCTCCTGCATTTCCTTCATCAATTGGTAACCGTGCTTGGGACCTTCGCTGAGGAGCGAGAGGAGGGCGAGGCGGATTTCGCCGGGTTCGAAGAGGCGTCCGCGGCGCCCGAAGGCGAAGGCGGCCCAGGGAGAGGCGCCAGCGAATCCCCAAAATTGCTTTCCCATGATATATCACACGATATATCAGAAAGAATATCGGCGCAAGGGGGTGGGCTGGGATTCTGACTCGGCTTGCAGGTTTTGACGGAACGAAACCAATTGCGGGGAAATCGGTTTGGATTGTTGGGGTTGGAGAGGGCTTCTTGGAGTGGGGAGGGGTTCGCGCGGAGTTCTGCGAGAGCGTTGCTGGTGAGTTTGGATACATTATTCAAAGGGTTGGCGATTCAGCCTCGCGTGCGAACCGAAGCGCGTTCACACGAGTGTGAACGCTGCACGCACGAGTGCGTGCGCCACGTCGCGCGGCGGATACGGGCGTGCGGCGGATACAGGCGCGCGGCGGATACAATAGACAAAGATTGTCGGGGCGGCATGATCGGAATGAGTAGCTTTTTGCGCACTGTCGGCGCGTCCGTCTGCCTCGCGCTGGCTGCCGGCCGCGCGGGGGGCCAATCCGCACCCGATGCGGACCAACAGCAGCGCATTCTCGAAACCGTCACCGGGTTCGCGCGCAGCTACCTGGAGCGCCTGCCCGATTTTACCTGCATCCGCACCACCCAGCACTTTCTTGCCAAGGGCGCCAACAAGACGTGGAATCCCCAAGTCAAGGTGGCCCAGGAACTCAGTTATTACCAGCACGAGGAACACTACCAGGTGGTCGCCGTGGACGACGTCCCCAAGAAGAAGGTATCCGTCTGGATGCAGGCCGGCGGCTGGGTGGAAACCAATGGAAATTTCGGCGCGCTGATGAGCCTGATCTTCGACCCAAGCGTCGCCCCGCATTTCGAGTCGCAGGGCAGGAGCGCTCTTCACGGGAAGCCGGTATACGCCTTCGCTTACCACGTGTCGCTGGCCGATTCCATCGCCGCCAGCGCCAAGTGCACAAGCTGGATCGCTTTCACTACCTGCAAGACAATAAAATATGGTTTCCATGGCTTCCTGTTTGTGGACGCGGAGTCTCTCGATATCGCGCGCCTCACCCAAGTCCCGGAGGACCTGCCGGCATCTTATGCGCAAGGCAACGAATCCGTCGATTACGGCCGCGTCACGGTAGCCGGCAATGAGTATCTGCTGCCCATCGCCGACGAGTTTGAGACTACCATCGGCAAGACCCGCTTCCGCAACCAATCGACGTATAGCTCATATAAGAAGTTCGTCGCCGAGTCCACTGTGAGTACGACCGTTGTGGATGCTCCCGAGGCGGCGCCCGCCAAGCCGGCCGTCAAGGCGCCCGCGCGCGGGGTACAGACGATACAGGCGGCGAATTGCTTCGAGCTTCGCGATGCGGCAGGCGGCGCCAAAGCCTCCGCCATTGTTCGCGCCACGGTGGCCGCCGCATTCAACGATGCCGCTTCGGCCGAGAGAGAATTGCTGGCGGTGATCCGATCGCATCCGGATTCCGAAGACGCCACGGCCGCACATATGGCGCTTGCCGCGATGATGGAACGATCGGGGCATCCACGGCAGGCGTTGGAACATAGCGCGCAAGCCGCGGCGGCCGACCCGGATGCCCACAACCCGAAGGATAAGCGCGGCGTGCTGGGGGCGCTGGCGAAGTATCCCGGACAGTCGGTGGCGGCGCGCGGGTTCTCGCGTCTCCCGTTCGTCCAGGATGAGGATGGCTTCGCGATCACGGTCGCAGTCAACGGCAAATCGGGCCAGTTCGATATCGATACCGGCGCTGCCATTTCCGCCATCTCCGAATCGCAAGCCAAATCGCTGGGCATTGCGATGCACGACGACCGTTTCCCCATTGTGGACATCGGCGGCAATCAAGTTCCCTGCCGTCTGGCAATAGCCGGCGAGCTCACGGCCGGCGCCTTCCGCCTGCGCAACGTGCCGTTCTGCGTATTGGCGGATGCGCCCGAGATGGCGCGCGGCATTCTGGGACTGCCGGTGCTGCTGGCATTCGACACGATTCGCTGGACGCGCGGCGGCAGCTTCGAAATCGGTTTTCCATCGGTCCGCAAGAACATCGCCCAGTCCAACGTTTGTTTCGACGCCGGCAACCTGTCGGTGCAAGTCGACCTGGGGCGACAACATCTGGCTTTCGACCTGGACACCGGCAACGGCGAGACGTTTCTCTATTCCACTTTCGCCGAAGATTTCGCGGAGGCCGCCCAGACCGCCGGCGGGAAGGGGACTTACGATATGAGGGGCCTGGGCGACAGCGTCGCGCTGAACGCGGCGGAGCTGCCCGAGATCAAACTGGGACTGGCCGGATTCGACACGCTGCTGCACCGGGTTCCCCTGCTCGCGGACCCGCTGCCATCCAATTGTCCGGGCTGTTATGGCAATGCCGGCAGAGACCTGCTCAACCAGGCGGGCGCGGTCACGCTGGATTTCAAGGCTATGAAGCTGACGCTCAGCCGGTGACGAACTGTGAAAGAATGTATCCATGTTTCTCGTCCTGTTTTTCATTTTGGTCGTCTTTTGGGTGCTGGGCTTCATCGCATTCAAAGTTGCCGGCGGGCTGATTCATCTGCTGCTCATCGTGGCGGTGATCTGTTTGATTTTGCACCTGGTCCGGCGTTAGGGTAGTGTCCGTTTGTGGGACTGGGGTCGTTTAGCATATCGACGTATCGAGGGCTTGAGGCCGCGAAAGATGCGGACTGCGATTCGGGTGATGACAGCGGCAATGGTGAGTTAATAACATTAGTCTGTAACGGGTAATTGATTCCGATCAGGACCGCGGGTGCAAGATAACTGTCCGTTTATGGAGCGGGGTTGTTTGTACCCCGGTATTCGACGGAGCGGGTAGGATTGCGACCGCGACACGCGCATCCGGTGTAAAGAGCCGCCCCTACTTAACATTATACAGGATGGAAAAAAGCGCTTAGGCGGTTTGCGTATTGTTTTCATGGGGATACAGCTTGTGACTGAGGTTATGCCGCGAAACGGGCTCTGAAGCCGGCTTGCCGTTGAAAAGCCACAAGCGGGTTGCATGCACCAAGTTAATGTCCGCGTAAAATGTCCACCTTTATGTCTCCACGGGCGGCACACCGGATTTGAGGGACGGAGTGGTGCGGCGGGGAGCGACGCTGACAGGCTCCAGTGAACTCATGCCGTATCATACAGGTATGCCTGAATTGGTTTTCGAGGTTGTACAGGAGGGTGATGGAGGGTATTGCGCCGAATGCCTTACGGAAAATATCTTTACGGAAGGGGATACGTGGGAGCAGTTGCGGACCAACGTGCTTGAAGCGACGTCTGCGTTCTTCTTCGACCGGCCTCGACCGGAGAGTATCCGCCTCCACCTTGTCCGCGACGAGATCTTGTCCGTCGCATGAAGATCCCGCGCGACGTTTCGGGCACGCATCTCGCGGACACCCTTTGTCGCCGCTGGCGATATACGAAAGTGCATCAGGTTGGCCGCCACATCGTCCTGGAGACCTCGGAACCGACTCACTAGCGGATCGCCATTCCGGACCATCACGCCGTCCGGCTCGGAACGCTCATTTCGATCCTGCGCATCGTCGCACAGCACAAAGGTGTGACTCGACGCGATTATCGCAAGTTTGTAAAGCGCTGGAGGTCAAGATCCGAATTGAACGAGGCGGCAGAGCAGCAGGCGCTTGCGCGTGTTACTAACTTGAGGGGCAACTACGATTCTGACGATCAATCCGCCTGTGGCAACACCACCTAAATTGCGTATACTTCTTCGATTCGGTATTGCGCCGGTTGATCTGATACGGGAGGTCCGGTACGACTGTTGCTGGTCCCGGGCTACACGTCTTTCGACTGTCGCTTAAATGGCGCCAAAGTGACGCTGCCCGGAGCCGTGGTTCAACCGAATCTGAAACGCGATGCCGAAATCCGCGAGCGACGAACGGATCCGGCACGCCATTCTCCAGTCGATAAACCAGCAAGTGTTCGTTTACCTGGTAGAGGAGGTTTAACGGATCCATATCGTCGTCAAAAACGGGAACGTAACGTTTGAGGGCGAGGTGTCGAGTCAATCCGACATGGAACGCGCGTCTGCCCTGGCCAAACATGTCCAGCACGTGAGTGAGGCGACCAACAATCTTGTGATTCAGAAATAGCCCTGGATGACTTTGACATGCGCCAGGCGTCGACATGGTCATGGGATTGAGTGCGCCCGGCGGAGGTACACAAGCGCATGGGCGTGAAATTTCGAGGAGCGCGTGCGAGCGCGGCTGCGAAAGATGGACAGTGCGCACTTGGCGGCGCCGGCGGAACAGGCGGCATAGCGCCCGATATATTTCTATCGTGAGAGAATGACGGCATGATGCCATGGATGCGCATAGGCGCCGCGTGCAGCGCCGCATTCCTCACCGCGTTCCTCACCGCGTTCCTCACGACAGCCGCGACGGCGGCGGATAATCAACTGACCGCGGCCGAGAAGGCTGAAGGCTGGCGGCTGCTCTTCGACGGCAGCAGCTATGCCAACTGGGTAGACCCCTCGCAGAAATCGCCGCCGGGCGATTCGTTCGCCATCGAGGACGGATGCCTCAGGGCCGTGGCGCATCCCAGGATCACCGAGGACTTGTTCACCAAGGACACGTTCGGCGATTTCGAGCTGGTCTTCGACTGGAAACTCGCGCCGGCCGGAAACAGCGGCGTCAAGTACCGCATTCAGGATCACTTGTACGTGAAGGAGCAGCGCGGCGCAATGTTTGCGGACACTGTGAACGCGTCGTTCCATCCGCGCCTGGAGCGCACGGCCGAGCGCCAGGATTACGTGGTGGGATTCGAATACCAATTGGTGGACAACCAGAGGAATCCGGATGCCACGCGCGGCGGCGCGCTGCATCAGGCTGGAGCGCTCTACGATGTGCAATCGCCGTCGAGAGACGCCACCAAGCCCGTGGGCGAGTTCAACCATTCGCGGCTGGTGGTGCGCGGCGACCATGTGGAACATTGGATGAACGGGGAAAAGGTGGTGGATACGAGTCTCAAATCGCCCGCCGTGGCCGCCGCCATGGCGAAGCGCTGGGGCCCGACCTCGCCCGTCTACGACATGCTGGTCAACCAGCCGCGCCGGCGCTGCCCTATCTCGCTGCAGAACCATGGCGACGACGCGTGGTTCAAAAATATCAAGATTCGGGAATTGCGTTAGCAGGATGACCGCGAGATTCGGTGTGACTGCGAGAGTCAAGCGGTCGCGGTAGAAATTCCGATCTGCGCCAAGTGATGATTCAAGTGCCGCAGATAGTCCTCCGCCACGAATCGCAGCGTCATTGGCTCCAGCGAACCGATGTGGCATAGCACGTCGAGCTTCCCGGCCGGGAGATGGGCGATCACATGCGCCAGATACCGGTTATAACTCGCCCACAGCGCAATCAGCGCGCTCCACTGTGCATCCTGCACGAATTGCGCGCGCGACCAACCCTCCTGGTCATAGCCGGGCAGGGTCACCGAATCCTGCAGCGCGGCCCTCACAAACCGCTGGTGGTTGTTGGCGGCCGAATCGATCAGGTGCCCGATGAGCTGCTTGCGCGACCAGCCGCCGGGCAGCGCGGGCTTGGCGCTTTCCTCTTCGGTGACCGCAAGCAGCATGGCCTCCGCCGAATCGACGGTTGCCGTTAGTTTCGCGCTGAGAGTCTTCATGCTCGAGCCGCCTGTCTCACGATTTCGGAAGTCACCCAATCCGTCCAGATCGCATCTTCGCCGGTGCAGGCTAGCGGGGTTCCGTCGAGCGCCGCGCTCACAAAGTTCTCCACCGCCGGATAGTGTACATTCGCATGCGTGGGTAGCTGCTCCTCTTTACCGGAATATCGCAGCGCGGGCCCGTTCAGCGGATCGAGATCGATCTCGCCTTCGGTTCCGATCACGCGGAACTGGTCGCGCGGCACGCGTGAATTCCAGCGCACATCCACGATGCCGCGCGCGAGGTTCGCATAATCGACCAATGCCGTCGCGGAATCCTCTACGGCGACGCGCTGTACCACGTTGGATAGCAGCCCGGTGGCTTTCACCGGCCGGCCAAACAGGAAATTGATAGCGTCGATGCGATGCGACCCGGTGTCGTAGAGAGGGCCGCCGCCCGCCATTGCCGGGTCCACCAGCCAGCCCCGGCCCGCGTGATTCAGCCAGCCATGGCAGTTCGCCTCGGCGAGAACGGGCTGTCCGATGGCTCCCCCGGCGATTAACTGTTTGGCGCGGATCAGCTTGGGAAACAGGCGCCGGTAATAGGCAACGCCGAACAGCCGCCGGGTCTCCAGGGCCGCCGCGACCATGGATTGCGCTTCGCAATAATTCATCGCAACGGGCTTTTCGCAGAGCACATGCTTGCCCGCGAGAAAGCTGGCGATGACGTGCGGCGCATGCAGGGCCACGGGAGACGCCACATAGACCGCGTCGATCGCGGCATCGCGCAGTGCGTCGTCGAGCGCTGCCCAAACGCGGATGCCGGGGTATGCCGCAGCATTTTGCGGATCGCGCGTTACCGCTCCGTACAACGTGCTGCGAGGCTCTGCGAGGATGGCCGGAATGACGCGCTTGCGCGCAATATCGCCGATTCCAATGACGAGCCAAACCAGGGGTTTGCGCGTGTGAGGAGGAGGATTGGGAATGGGATCGATAGTGACACTTATTATACAAAACGGGTTGCGCCTGGCCCCGCGCCACCGGTGGCGGCGGCTTCGATGCTTGGTAAGATAGATTTTTGCTCAGGAGAAACTATGAACCGAAATCGTGTTTACGTATGTTGCGCGATCCTGGCCACGGGATCGATCGCGGCGATGGCTGCCGAGAAAGGAGATGCGGCGAAGGGCAAGGAAGTATTCAGCCAGTGCGAGGTATGCCACAACGCCGACAGCACCGATAAGAAGATGGGGCCCGGCCTGAAAGGGCTCTTCAAGCGCGATAAGTTGGTGAACGGAAAGAAGGTCACCGACGCCACTGTCCGCGACCAGATCGAACAGGGCGGGAACGGCATGCCATCCTATAAAGACATGCTGTCCGATACGGAAAAGGACGACCTGATCGCATACTTGAAGACGCTGTAGGCGGGTAGCGGTGGTTTCTGCAGAATTGACGCGCTCGCACAAGACACCGGCGGCAAGACCGCCGGCGCTACCAGGTTGCCTTACCAAGTTGCGGTTTTATCCCAGGACTTCCAGGGCCTTCTTTACCACCGGATCGTCCTCTAGCTTCTTGGGCTGCGGCTGTTGCGGCTGCGCTTCGGGTACCGGCTCGCCGTTTTCGTCGTAATTCACGGCGGCCTCGGCTTCGGCCACCAGGGTACCCGGAGTGACGCCGTTATCCTGGATCGCCTTTCCATCCGCTGAGTAGTATTTCGCCACGGAAAGAATAATGGCGCTGCCGTCGTCCATGGTCAGGGCCTTGCGCAGGGCTGCGTCGCCGTAGGTGCGCTCGCCGATCACCTGCGCGCGCTTATTGCCCAGGAGCGCCGAGGCCGCGATTTCGGCCCCATCCGCCGTGCCGCGATTCGTCAGCACTGCCACCGGAAGATCGGTGATATCCTTCGCCGGGTCGGCGTCGAAATTCTGCTGCGCCACGCGCTGGCCCTTGAGGTAGGTGATGCGCCCGCTCTTCATGAAGAGGTTGGCGAACGCGATTCCTTCCTCGGGGGTGCCAATGCCGCAGTAGCGCACGTCGACGATCAATTTCTTGGCGCCGTTCTTCTGCAACTGCTTGACGGCGTCGGTGACTTCCTTCAAATGCGCAGCCGTGAGCGAACTGACGTTGATATATCCCACGTCGTTCGCAAGCATTCTGGAATCCACCGGAGGCAGCGCGAAGTTGGCGCGCGTCAACTTGACGGTCTGCGGTTCGGGATGGCGCGCCCGCACCACGCTCAATTCCACGTCACTGGCCGCATCGCCCTGCAGCAGCATATTGGCGTAAGCCAGAGGCATGTCGCGGGTGGCCACGCCCTTGATGCTTTCGATCATGTCGCCCGTGGAGAAGCCGGCTTTAGCGGCCGGAGAACCGGGAATCGCGTCCACCACCACCACCATTCCGTACCGCTTGGAAAGAATCAGGCCCACATCGGGGCGCTTGACGTCCTTATTCTTCAGATAGTCGCGGTATTGATCGGCGTTCAAATAGCTGGCGAAGGGATCGATGGCTTCGAGCATGCCGTCGAGCGCGCCCAGCGTGACGCTCTTCATGTCGGGTTCCTCGACGTACTGCTTCTCGATGTACCCTACAACCTCACTGAAGACGCTGATGTGTTTGTAGGTATCGTCTTGCGGTGAGGCGTTACCGATGACGATCCCGGTGAGAAGCAGAACCGTGAGACAAGTGGATGAGCTGACGACGAAAGTTTTGATGGGGCTGGTCATGGCGATTAGAGACTCCGAGGGCCTGTAGGCATTATAGCGCCTCATAGGGTTGGACGCGGCAGGGGGAGGTTTGGTTGTGGTGGGAAGGGGGGTTCGACGCAGAGACGCTGAGACCGAAGGCGTTCACACGATTGTGAACGCTGCACGCATTAGTGCGTGCGCCACGATTTTACGCCACCCACCCCATCCGCTGCCGTAGCCCGGTGATATGCGCCGCATGATGCTGCGAATGCCAACCGTATAGCGCCAGATTCTTGTCCAGGCGAATCAATCCGTGCTCCGAATGGCGAAAACTGCGTTCGAAATCGGCGGCGCTCATCGATCGCAGCAGGTCTTCCCACCGGCTGTGCAGCGCCTCCAGGAGCTGTAAGGAAACCTCCACCGGCAAGGTACGACAATCGTGCAGTTTCGCCCACTCCTTCTCGTCATAGCCCTTAACCGCCGGCTGCGCTTCGGTCAGCGCCAGGCGGAATCGGATGTAGCTGTTCATATGGCTGTCGGCGACGTGGTGAATCACCTGGCGGACTGTCCAGCCGTCGGGCCGGTATGGAGTGTCGAGCTGCGCGTCGTTCAATCCGTGCACGGCGTCGCGGAATCTCGCCGGCGCGGCGGCGATTTCATCGATCAGTTGGGTGCGCCGCTCAGGCGCAACGGTTTGCGTCCAGTCGAATTTGCCGATCGGGTAGCTCAAGTCCATGAATCAACCTTCAGGTTCCATCTTACCCAAGACCCACTCTACGAACTGCTCCATCCGGTCCACCAGCAGGTCCGGTTTCGGGTCCTTCAAAGTCTCGGGCTGAAACCCGTAGGTCACCCCGCAGCTGCGCACGCCTGCATTGATGGCGGTATTCACGTCCACCGCGCTGTCGCCCACCATCACGGTCCGCTGCCGATCCACGCCCGCCTGACGCATCAGCGTCTCGACGCCGATGGGGTGCGGCTTTTTGAAATCGAAGCTGTTGCCGCCGTATACCTGGAAGAAATGGCCGGCCACGCCCAGCCCTTCCACAATCGCATTGCTCATCCGCACCGGCTTATTGGTGAGCACCGCCATGCGTTTGCCGGCCGCCTCCAGCCGATCGAGCGATTCCTTCACGCCTGGATAGAGCGTGGTGCAGTCGAGCGCGTGTTCGCGATAATACTCCAGGAAAAATTCGAGCGCTTCCTCGACTTCCAGCTCCGTGGCCTGATCGCCCAGCGCCCGCCGTATGAGCACCGGCGCGCCATTGCCCACGTAGGAATAGACGCGCTCGAAATCGAGCTGCGTCATCCCCATGTGCGCGCGGGTCGCGTTGACGGCGTGCGCCAGGTCGAGGCGGGAATCGATCAGCGTACCGTCCAGATCGAAGATCAGAAGGTCCATAGCTGGCACGGTGGCGGCGGCCTACGCAGCTCCCGTCTTGCGCCTGCGCGGTCGCACGGCCTTAGCCGGGGGCTTGCGGCGCGCGCGGCCATTGCCCAAGCCGAATTGCGTCATCTTGCGCTGTAAAGTGTTGCGGTGGATCTCCAACTTCTTCGCCGCCGCGCACTGATTGCCATCCGCTCTCTGGAGCGCGCCTCTGATCATGCCCCGCTCCAGTATGCCAGTCGCCTCCGGCAGAGAGATTCCGGCGTCCAGAAGACGCTCGATCACTCCGTCAAATTCGTTTTTCATCGGTTTCTCTTTTCCGCTCTCGGCCCGCCGTGAAGCTGCTCTTCGACGGCCGTCCTCCATGCCGATTTCACTTCCGTGTACGTCTTGCGGAAGCCTACCTTCAATTCATGCGGCGCCACATCCGCGAACAACTGCGCAGCGCCCGCCACATATGGCGCGAGACGCGAGTTCACCAGGGCGGCGGGCGGCTTATCCCCATCCCGGAAAGCCATGATCGCCATCAACAAGGCCACTGCGATCAACGCGCCGCGCGCCGCGCCGAAACCGGCGCCCAGCAGATGATCCACAATCGAAAGCCCCGTTACCCGCAGAAACTTCCCCACAATATAACCGACCAAATGCCCTAACAAGACTACTCCAACAAACACCACCAAAAATCCGACCAGGTTAGCAACAGTCCTGGAACTCACATGCGGTTGGATAAATGCAGAGGCGGTTCCGTAAAACCAGATTCCCAGCAGCAGCGCCAGCACCACCGAGACCAGCCCGATGACCTCGCGCGACAAACCTTTGCGGAAGCTGGTGTAAACCGAAGCCGCCACGATCAGCGCCAACACGACGTCAAGCCAGTTCATAATTCGTGGCCGGTGAGCACGCTATAAGCCTGCCGGTACTTTTCGCCGGTCTTGGCAGCCACCTCAGCGGGCAGCTCGGGGGCCGGCGGCTGCTTGTTCCAGTGGATCGATTCCAGATAATCGCGCACGAACTGTTTGTCGTAGGAAAACTGCGCGCCGCCCGGCCGATAGGTCTCAGCCGGCCAGAATCGCGACGAATCGGGCGTGAGCACCTCATCCCCCAGCGTCAGAACGCCGTCCACAAATCCGAATTCGAACTTGGTATCGGCGATAATGATGCCCTTGGTCTCGGCGTACCGCGCCGCGCGCGCGTAAATCGCCAGCGTCAAATCGCGCAGCCGCTTCGCAAGGTCTTCGCCGATGAGCGAACACGTCCGCTCGAACGAAATATTCTCGTCGTGCCCGGTTTGCGCTTTGGTGGCGGGCGTAAAGATGGGCTCCGGCAGCTTGTCGCTCTCGCGCAGCCCGGCCGGCAGCTTAATGCCGCACACCGTGCCGCTTTGCCGATACTCCTTCCAGCCGGAGCCGGATATGTAGCCGCGCGCCACGCATTCGATATCCACCATCGCGGCGCGCTTTACCAGCATCGAGCGGCCTTCCAGTTGATCGCGGAACTCGCCCAGCGGGGCCGGATACTCCGCGACGTCCGCCGTCAGGAAGTGCGTCGGCGTCAGGTCGCGCAAAAAATCGAACCAGAAAATGGAGAGCTGCGTCAGCACCCGGCCTTTACTGGGAATGCCCGTGGGCAGAATGTAGTCGAAGGCGGAGATCCGGTCGGTGGCGACGATCAGCAGCCGGTCGTCGACGCGGTACACGTCGCGCACCTTGCCGCGGGCATGCAGATCCACGCCGGTTAATTCGGTCTCCAGAATGATAGCGTTTTGAGTGAGGTTCACGATGTTTTCAAGATTTTCGATCGGGGGAGTATTAAAATGATACTCCGTCCGGCGGCAAAGTCAAACTCTGCGGCGGCGGAATATTGCGAAAAGTCTCAAAACCAACTCGGATCGGCGCCGCGCGTCAAGCTCCGCCGGTTTTCTCCGCGTGCCCGGCGCAGCGCATCGCCTGAGGGACGCTCTTGCTATTCCATGGGCCGGCGTAGATCCATCAGGTAGGCGAGCTCAGCGCGCTTCTTCCGCCGGTACCAAACCAGGCCGCCGAAGAACGCCAAAGTAGCCAGCCAGACAAAGTCGATGGGAAGCGAGCTGAAGAAGAGCCAGGTCCACAAGTGCTTTCGCGGTTTAGGATAGTAGTTATAGACCCAGGCCAGGCAGCATCCGATCTCACACAAAAATAAGCCGGCGCCGAACCAGACGGTGGCGAGCCTGCTCCGGCAGCGGCGCAATGAGAGGTCCACAAAAGCGGCAGTATCCAACGCCGAAGGAGACCAGTTGCCGCGGTTGATCGCGGTCGCAAACGCCCAAGCGGCCGCCAAAAATACCCAGGTCATGCCCGCAAGCAGTTCGATATTGGGTTGCCGCGAAGCGAGAGCCCATCCGGCGGCCGCAGATCATGCGGAGCGTGGTGGTTTTTCCGGCGCCGTTTGCGCCCAAGATCCCGGTGATGGCGCCATCGGGCGCTTCGAACGAAAGGTCCCGGACGACGGTGCGGTGGTCGAAGCTTTTTCGGAGCTGTTGGACTTGTATCATGTCTCTGCTCCGGTAGTACGGAAATCATGGAATTCCTTACAAGAAGTTAGTGAGCTTCAGTGGCGAGGCGGCGTTGTTTTGTAAGAACCATTGGAATCGAAATGCCGGCAGGCCGATCGACAATCGGTTGCAGGTTAACAACCAATGGCACTTACTTGCCCAAGGCCGGGGATTCACAAGCTGTCGGGCGGGAATCTCTTGGTCCGCGGCTGACGGGAGGGGGACCCGCGCGGACCAGGATAGCTGGTTTGACAAGACGCCCCACTCACCTGAACCGGACTGGACAGGGCAACGCAGGGATGCCACCCGAGCAGTAGGTTCAGGGGGAAAAGCAGGGGGCGACGCCTGGCTGAATGCGCCTGAACGCCGCCGGGGTTCCGGCAGCAGAAACGGTCCCGCGATTTACTTCGATCCCCCGCGGCCGCCCTTTTTCGGAGCTCCCTTGCCAGACTTGCCGCCTTTTTTCCCGCCCTTCTTCCCGCTGTGTTGAGGAGCAGCAAAAGTGGGGACCACTGTCGCCAACATCACGCCCAAAAGGCCAAGGCCAAGAATTCTGCGAAACGATTTGTACATAGTATTCCTTCAGCGCACCTAACTTAGTCTGCAATAAGGGTTGGCACGGAAGCAAGAGGTCCGCGAGAAAATAAGCGCCGCGCCTGGCGTCCGGGCGGCGGGCAGCCCCCGGAAAGGGGCGCTCGCCATTTCATCCCCCGGTTGCGCGTTCGCCCTATTTGCGATACGCTATGGCGAAGAAAGGGCGAATATGCGGGACCCCGATGAGATGCTGACCGCGGACCAATTGACGGAGCTTCAGCGGCGGCTGTCCATGCTCCACCCCTCCTCGGTCGAGCAGGTTTACCGCGATGCCTACGAGCGATGCGCGCCCGTTGCAGGCCGGATTCCCAAGGCCAGCGTAATCCAGGAACTGGTGACGGCTTGGAAGCAACTGAGGAGATGGGAGGGCGGTAAAGCTTGCCAACGGTGAGAGAGGACAGAAGATGAAGACTATCGCGGCTCAGTGTCAAAGCGGCCTCGACAAGCCTGTTACTATTGCTGTCCGGCCGACCAGGGCGGCACGATTCCATTCATGCGCGCATAGGCGATCGCCTGCCCCAGATGTTCGCCCACGTGCGTATCGAGAAAGATCAGAACGCCGTGGCGCGTGGTCTTCTGGCCGAAGAATTCGGCATCGCCAGTCGGCGCTTGCGCGCGCACTTCGTCCGGATACTTATGCGCTTCCGCGAACGATCCGGTAAGCGCCGCCAGTGTCTTCTCCTTACTAATAGCTTGCTGCTCGCCTTTGTGTTCCTCTGCGGCATGCTCGCGAATGCCGTCGCCCCGCACGGGGAGTACGGAGAGTACATTACTGGACGGCGCCACATCAATGCGGCGTGGCATCTGACAAATGGGTGGCCCTGGTGGGGAATCTGGGGAAACATCGCCCCCTGGGCGTTGTTCATTGCGGCGGCCGCGCATCATCTGGAAAGAAGAGACTTCTGAACGATGGCGCGCCTTTACGTTCCGACGCGCAGTCCCGCCTACATCGCCGCCACCTTCGAGAGCACGAGCCCGCCAAACCGCGGTATGAATCGTGTGTCATACTTTCAGATATGAGAATCGGCGAGCGCGGCCAGGTTACCATTCCCAAGGAGATTCGCGACCAATTTGGCCTTGGGCCCGAGACCGAAGTCGAGTTCCACGTCGTGAACGGGGCCATTGTCCTCAAAAAGGCTCCGAAGAAGTTGAACCTGGCCAAATGGAAAGGCCGCTGCGGCGGCGCGTTCGCTAAACTCGGCTATACATCGGTGGACCAGTTCATCGAGGACATTCGTGGACGATGATCACAGCCGTAGACACCAATATCCTGCTCGACATTCTGATCCCCAACGACGAGTTTTGCGGCGCTTCCGCGGAAGCGCTGGAAAAGGCGGTAAGCAGTGGCTCGCTCGCAATCTGCGACATTGTGTATGCGGAACTCTGCGTTCACTTTGAGAAACAGCGGGATTGCGATGCCTTTCTGGATGCCAACGAAATCCGCGTTCAGGCTCTCAGCCGGGATTCGCATTTTCGCGCCAGCCGCGCATGGCGCAATTATCGGCGACAGGGTGGGAAGCGGACTCGAATTTTGGCGGACTTCTTCATCGGCGCGCATGCCGAGAAACAGGCAACGCGCCTGTTGACACGCGACCGGGGTTTCTACCGGAAGCTTTTCCCGTCGCTGCTGGTGCATGACCCCTCGGGAACAGCCTGAAGCTAAGCTACGGTTTGAGTAAAGGGCGCAATCATGGCGGGCCCCGGTGAAACACACGATGATGCACGGCTCGGGTGTAACGCTATCATGACCGTGTGCCCACTCAGCGCCTCTTTCTGATCGATTCCTTCGGCTTCATCTTCCGCGCATATCATGCGCGCGCGCGCTCCGCGGCCCCGCCCATGCGCACCAGCACCGGGGTGTCCACCGAAGCCGTCTTCATCTTCAACAACATGGTCAGGAAGCTGTTGAAAGAGCACAACCCCACCTATATCGCCGCGATTTTCGAAAGCACCGGGCCCACCCACCGCCTCCAGGAGTTCGCCGAATATAAGGCCAACCGCACCGAGATGCCGCCCGACCTCGCCGACCAGATCCCCTACGTGCGCCGCATCATCGAGGCCATGCGCATCCCAATTCTGGAGTATCCCGGTTTCGAGGCCGACGACGTCATCGGCGCCATCGCGCGCCGCGCCGAGAATCAGGGCGTCGAGGTGGTGATCGTGTCGAGCGACAAAGACATGCTGCAGCTTGTGAACCAGCGCGTGTCGATGCTCAATCCCGCCAAAGACGATACCTGGTACAACCCCGCGAAGGTGAAAGAGTTCATGGGCGTCGAGCCGTCGCAGGTGGCCGACCTGCTGGCGCTCATGGGCGATACCGTCGACAATATTCCCGGCGCCCCGGGCATCGGCGAAAAGGGCGCGCGCGATCTTCTCGCCCGCTTCGGTTCGGTAGAGGCGCTGCTCGACCGCGCCGGCGACGTCGAGCGCAAAATGCACCGCGAGAGTCTGCAGAACAATGTGGAGCGCATCCGCATGAGCAAGCGCCTCGCGACCATTCAGACCGGCGTGCCCATCGAGTTTTCCCTGGAAGCGGTCAAGGCGCAAGCATGCGATGAGGGGCTGCTGAAATCCATTTATAAGGACATGGAATTTCACAGCCTGCTCAAGGAATTGGGACCCGCGGAAGATACGCGCGCGCGCGACTACGGCTGCGTCGCCGGGCCGGAAGAGTTGCGGGCGTGGCTCGCCGCCGTTCCCTCGGGCATGCCCGTAGCGGTGGCCATCTCGAGGTCGGCCGAAGGCGAGTTCGCTTTGGATACCATCGGCCTCGCATGGCGGGCCGGCGAGGCGCGCGCGGTGGCGGGCGAGAATCTGTCGCACCTCAAGCCATGGCTCGAAGACGCAAGCGTTTCCAAAATTGCCTGTGACGTGAAAAGCGCGCTGCTGGAACTGGGGCGCATGGGGATTGACGCGCGCGGCTTCGATCACGACGTGATGCTCTACGCGTTCCTTCTTGACGCCGACCCTTCCGGTTGCGCCTTGGAGGAACAAGCGCGGCGAAGGCTCGATTTGAAGCTCGGCCCATCGCCCGAACAGCACGCCGATATCACGCTCGAAATCTGGATGCAGTTATCGCCTGCGGTGGATTCACGCGGGCTGCGCGAGTTGTACGCCACCATGGAACTGCCGCTCACGCACGTGCTGGCGCGTATGGAACGCACCGGCGTGCGCATCGATTCCACCGAGTTGGCGCGCCTCTCGCAACTGATGGAAGGCGAGATCGCGCGGCTCACTGCGGAGATTCACGCACTGGCCGGCAAGCCGTTCAACATCGCATCGCCGCAGCAATTGGGCCGCGTGCTGTTCGAAGACCTCAAGCTGCCCGCGCCCGTGAAGTACGGCAAAGGCAAGACCACCTCCACCGCCGCCGACGTGCTCGAAGAGCTCGCCGCCGATCACGAAATCGTGCGCAAGGCGCTCGAATACCGGCAGCTCACTAAACTGAAAGGAACCTATGTGGACGCGCTGCCCGCGCTCATCGATCCGCACACCGGCCGCCTGCATACCAGCTTCAACCAGACCGGGGCGGCCACCGGGCGGCTCTCGTCGTCGAACCCGAATCTGCAGAACATTCCGATTCGCACCGAGTTGGGGCGCGAGATCCGCGCGGCGTTCGTTCCACGCGAGGGATGGAAGCTGGTGGTGGCCGATTATTCGCAGATCGAATTGCGGCTGCTGGCGCACATGTCCGGCGATCCGCTATTGGTGGAAGCCTACCGCAACGGCGACGACATTCACACGCTCACCGCCGCGGAAGTGCTGGGCGTGCACCCTCTGATGGTGACCCCGGAGGCGCGTCGCGACGCCAAGGCGGTGAATTTCGGAATCGTGTACGGCATCAGTGGGTTTGGCCTCGCAGCGCAGCTTGGCATCACTCGCGGCGAAGCCGAGAAGTACATTCGAAATTATTTCGAGCGCTACAAAGGCGTGCGGCGTTTTCTCGACGAGACTATCGCCCAGGTGCGGCAAACCGGCGTGACGCGCACGCTATTCGGCCGGGAGCGGCCCATTCCGGATATCAACAGCCGCAACACCAACGCGCGCGGATTCGCGGAGCGCACGGCGGTGAACTCGCCCCTGCAGGGGACGGCCGCCGATCTGATCAAGGTGGCGATGGTGCGCATCGATGGCGCGCTCGCCGAGGGCGGATATCGATGCGCAATGCTGTTGCAGGTTCACGACGAGCTGGTGTTCGAATGCCCGCCCGAGGAAGTGGAGGCAATTTCGAAACTGGTGAAGCGCGAAATGGAAGGCGCGGGCCAGCTCAAAGTGCCTCTGTTAGTGGATATCGGCGCCGGCGAAAACTGGCGGGACGCGAAGTGAGCCTTCTACCACTTCCTTCGCTCGAACTGGAAATTCTGCGCAAGTTGTAGGGCGGACCCCCTGGACCCGCTTTTCGCTCCGCAAAATCAACCTGCGGCCGATTGTTAATCGGCCTTCCGACGTAACACGAGCCGCCGCTCAACCTGTCTCCCGGTTATCTCGCAATAAAGTAAACTGAGGGAGCCGCTTCACGCATGAGAACCTGGTTCAAACGCCTCGGGACCCTTTGCCTCTTAGCAGCCGCCATCGCTGTCTGTTCGGACCTGCTATCGTACGTAGCTCCCAGCGCGTCGCTACCCGCAACCGCCGCGGGATGGATTCTCGCATCCCCTCAAGACTGCGCGAAACCACAGTTCCGAAACCTGCGTGGGACGGGGGGCGCGCGCCGAGTCTGCCGTGGCGAATACCGCGGCTCGCCGCAAATGACCCTCACCATCTACGACATGCCGGAGTGGGGAGCGTCCGCGTTTGACGCCTGGCAGAAATGGCAGACACAGCCGGGTAAGATGTCCTTCTATAAGGGCCGTTACTTCGGCGTAGTGGAATCGTCGAACGCGGACAGGAACGCACTGAACCGCTTCACCGTCGCCATAGAGTCGGCTCTTCCACCGGGCAGCGAGGGTCGCCGGTGAAGCCCCGCAGTGGCCGTGATAGTCGTCTCTCGCGCCGAAGCTTCTTACTGGACAATTACATGCTCTTCTACCTGTTGGCCAGCGCTTATGAGCCTCCCGAGATTCTCAAGCGCATCGCCACAGATCGCACGCAGCCCTACACTCACCTTGAGCTCAAGCGGACCCGCAACCGCTGGCGCTTCTTCGACGATCTTCATGGACCGGTATACAAGACCACCTACGTACGGAGTGAGTACGCCGTCAGCTCCGATCAAGGCGGCACACTTCAACGGCTTCTTCTCGAAAGACCTGACTGACCTGCGCGAAGACACGTCGGGCTGGATTTTCGCCAGAGGCGGCGATGCCTGGATCGCCTGCCGGCCGTTGCAACCCTACTCCTGGGCCCCGCTTGAGGGTGGCGGAAAGCGGCTGTTCAGTCCGTACTTGAAGAATGGCATCGTGGTCCAGGTGGCCAGCCGCTCCGAATTCGCAGATATGGAAGCATTCCGGCGGGCGATTCTGGCGCTGAAACTGGAGTTCCGCCTGGACCCGGCCCCATCCGTGCTATTTCACTCACTACGCGGCAAGACGCTGGCCTTCACTTACGGAGACACTCCGCAGGTGAACGGCATACCGTTGGATTACGCCCGCTGGCCCTTGTTTGGCGGACCATTCGTAGAAGCCGCCGTAGATTCCGAGCAGCTAATCTTGAAATACGGCAAGATGCGCCGCATTCTCGATTTCCGCAGACTAATAGTGACTGACGCCAAGTGATTATTGCGCGGCCTTTCTCGCATGAATAATCACCCTGTAATTATTCTCGGCATTCAGGTTAATCAGCGCCACGAAAGCCCGTCCCTGGTAAGTGCCAATGGTTCCGGACTGCGAGACTCCCGCAACCTCCCAGCCCGCAGGCAGCAGCACCGTATTGCGCAGCCCATGCAGCGTGCGATCGAAGACCAGCTCTCCGTTATCGGCCTTATAGCCCGCGTCCTTCAGCGTACCGGTGATCTTGATGTGAGCGCTTTGCTTGTCGTCGACGATGGGAACCTCCAGCTTCACGGTCATCGCCTTGCCTTCCTTGACCGGAGTGAAGTCCTTTGCCGTGTCCAGGTCGGTCACCTTCAGGTCCTGTAACTGCAAGTAGGCCAGGGAATCCAGCCTCGCTTTGCCGCCCTTGCGATAGTCGCTGTAACTCTGCTCCACCTTAATGCTGTGAGTGTCGGGCGCATCCAGAGTGTAGAGAGTTTTTATGTCGTCGAAGAACATGTCGGTGTACTGGAGCGGAGCAAATGCTGCGGTGGTCTTACGCGCATGGATGGTCACGGGATTACTCTGGCCGCTGGGGTTCGCAAATGCCAGCTTGAGACGCCCATCGGCCTGCGTGGTGAGTTGCGCGGCAACATTCGACGAAATGAACGCAAAGCCCTTCGGCAGAACCACGCCCAGCCGGTACCCACTCAAGCTCCGGACCCATACGATATCGTCGCCGTGCATCATGTAAGTCCTGGGATCCTTGTAAGTCTTGTAAATCAGCACGCGGCCGATTCCGCCTTCCGGCACTGGAATAGGAAGAGTGGCGTGAATGGCGTGATTCTCGGGGTCGTCGCCCTGCTGCTGATAGGTGAATTTCAACGGCTGGCCCGTTCGAGGGTCGTACACTTCAAGGTCCGATCCCTCACTGCCGCCGCGCGTAGCATTAACCAATTCCGTCGCTCCCGTCCTGTTCTCTTCCGGCAGAAAACGAATGCGAAACTGTTCCGAGCCAGGTTCGAGGATCGCATATTCGGTATAGGCGTCTTGACTAAACAGACGGCCCACCGGCGGCGTAGGCCTCAGCGATCCGTCGGGGTTCGCGCCGCCCGGAAACGGATTGTTGCCTCCCTGTCCACCCCGCCTCTGCTCCGCATTGATCCACGACGGAACGGCGCCCACGGCCAAAGCGAGTGCAATCCCGAGCATCAGTTTTCTGGAACGGTTCATCAGCTTACCTCCTGTACGATTCGCGCCTGCGAGCAGCGCGCCTCCAGTTACTTTACCAATCTTTGTGGGACCCGCCGCCCGGCTTTTGTGCGACCGGCCTCCCGGCCAGTCGACACGCCGAAGGCGCTACCGCCGCAGCTCCGCTCTGATATCCATCCAAATCTTGAAATAGAGCCATTCGGCCGGCGGGTCAGGTTCCTCAATGTGGTCGGGCCGCAGAATCAAATCTCCCGTAGACAGCAGTATCTGCCGCACCTGCGGATTCTGTTCCAACTTCGCCCGCATCGCTTCCAGAATCAGCCAGTAGTGTTCGCCCTTCTTCTTCGACCGGTAAAGAATCCGCTTGCCTTCGAATGTCACCCAATCGATCCCCATCTTGCGCATGTTCTCTTCAGCGGCCGTCCCCGCATCCTTGGCCTCAAACGCAGTCATCCCCGCCACGTCTTCGCGAGTGTGCGGCCATACCATCCCGGAAGCTCTCGCGCGCGGGTCGGCGGGTCCTTCCGGATAGAGCATCATCTGCCAAAACCCCTCCACACTGGCGTAGCGCTTGCCGCGAAGCGTGAACGGAGTGGCGGCAAAGTTGGAGAGAATTCCGAGTTCGTTCCTCTTGGAAAGAATCACTTCGCCCGGCTTGGCCGCTTGCGGCAATATCTCCCATGCCGGCGCCGTCTCCGCAACCGGCGTCCACCAGTGCGCCGGATACTCAGCGCCGGCGCCTCGTTGGGCCATAGCGACTGACAGTGCCATAGCGAGTGACAGCGCTATCGCACTGGCAACGACCGCGGCAGCGGCCCAGGGCGCGCGTTTTCGTATGCGGTTCGGTATCTTAGCTATATACCACGAGAAACGTTATCCGCCTCCCGCAATGCTCAGACCACGGGTGAATACTGCGGCCATGAAGCTACGCCTCTTTGTCCTGGCATCCGCAATTGCCGCCGCCGTTTTGGCGCAACCGCCCGGCTCAGTGCAGCGCGTGGTGGTCCACGGGAAAGGACTCGAAGGGAATCTCGAGGGCGATTCTCCGGATCGCGACGTCGCGGTTTACTTGCCTCCCAGCTATAGCGCCGACGGCGCGCGGCGATATCCGGTGGTGTACATGCTGCACGGCTTCACTGACGACGTGGATCACTGGTGGGGAGTCAAGCAACACTTCATAGATATCCCCGCCGTCATTGGCAAAGCGCTGGCGAATGGAAATACCCGGGAAATGATCGTAGTGATGCCGAACGCTTTTACCCTCTATCAAGGAAGCATGTATTCCAACTCGGCAACTACGGGCGATTGGGAAGACTTCGTGGCAACCGAGTTAGTCGCCTACATAGACAGTCACTACCGCACCATTCCGGACGCCGCCAGCCGCGGCCTCACGGGTCATTCCATGGGCGGTTATGGCGCCGTGCGGATCGGCATGAAACACCCCGAGGTGTTTTCCAGTATCTATGTGCTGAGCCCCTGCTGCATGGCCGCGAGACATGACGCGCGCCGAGGCTGTTCAAACGCCGGAAGATATCGCCAGGCCGATTTCGGCACGAAGGCCACCCTCGCATCGGCCGCGGCCTGGTCTCCGGATCCGAAGAACCCGCCGTTATATTTCGATCTGCCTTCCAAGGGCGGCGAATTTCAGCCTGCCATCGCGGCCAAGTGGGCTGCCAACGCGCCGCTGGCGATGATCGATCAGTACATCTCGAACCTGCGGCGTCTGCACGCGATCGCGTTCGACGCCGGCGCGCAGGACGCGGCCATCGCGGCCACCTGCAAAACGTTGGACGAATTGCTCAGCGCATATGAAGTCCCTCATCAGTTCGAAATCTACGAGGGCACTCACACCAGCCGCATCGCTGAGCGGATAGAAACAAAAACCTTGCCGTTCTTTTCCGCTAACCTGAAGTAACTTGTAAGACAGGCGTCCCGGCCTGTCTTTTCCGCAGAGTCGCGAAATGTCACTAGATAGCCCCAGGAGCCGCATCCCACTTACGGCAGAGCAGCCTCCGCGCACTGCAACGCCAGCCTTAAAGCGCCCTTAAGTTGCGCCTTAGTGCCTAGCTGTGTAATCGCCAGCCGCGGATGCGCGAAATCGTGCTCTTCCAGGCGCGCGCTGGTCGCCTGCAGCAACGCCGGATGCACGCCTAACTCGCCCCCGAAGACAATTAACGAACAGTTCAGAATCAGGCTGAGATAAGAGCACACCATTGCCAGATACTCTGAGGTCTTATCCACAATTCGCTGCGCCCGCGGATCGCCTTGCACGGCTCGATCCAGAATCTCGCCGCTGCCCAGATCTTCCCGACTGGCATCGCCGTTCTGGGCCGCCAACTCGCGCCACTGCCGCTCAATCCCGCTGGTGCCGATCGCCGCTTCCAGCGCTCCCACCTGCGATTTGCGAACGGGTTGCAAACTGCCGCCGGCCACCAGCAGATATCCGATCTCGCCGGCCGTCCATTCCGGCCCGTGGTGCACCTGGCCGTTGATGATCAACCCGGCGCCCACGCCGCGCCCAATGTGCACGAACACGAAATTCCGCTCTCCCTGCGCGATGCCATAAGTGTGCTCGCCCAGCGCCGCCAGGTTCACGTCGTTTTCCACGATCACCTGCACGCGCAGTTTCTCCGCGAGAAGCCGCCCCAAAGGTACATTCTCCCAGCCCTGCATGCTCGGCACTGACACCACCATTCCCGCATCCACGTCGGTAATGCCCGGCGCCGCCACACCCACGGCCAGCAGGCGCTTGGCCGGAATTCGCAGCTCCTCGCGCAGCGCCGCCAGCACCGAAACCATCCGCTCCACCACAGCCATCGGCCACGTCTTGTCGCCGATCTCCGCAGCGGATTCGCCCAGCAGTTGGCCGGATAGGTCGGCAATGCCGACGCGGATCAGGTTCGCGCTGATGTCGATGCCGGCCACATACCCGTATGTCTCGTTGAAGCGCAGCAGGTGCGGCGGACGCCCGCCGCTCGACGAGCCTTTACCTAGCCGTTTGGCCAAGCCGATATGTTCCAGGCGCGCCACGCTGCTGGCAACCGTGGGCACGCTGAGCCCGCTGTAACGGGCCAGGTCTGAGCAGGAACACGGATTGTGAACGCGCAGCAATTGCAGCACCGCGCGCAGATTGATATCGCGCAGCACGCTCGGGCCCCGGCTAGCCGCCTTCACTTTGACGCCGTGTTCAACGTGGGGGGAAGGCAATCGGCTCGGCACGCAACTGTCCTGGTCGCGGAGTAATCAGACTATCGCAAAACATTAACAAATTCTTTAACAAAGTACTTATACATGGTACACCAACTTATGTGGGGCAGGCAATCTTGCCTGCAGCCGCCTTTCACGCGGCTTTTCGCACCACGCGCGAGTCTTCGCCCCCGGCCAGCGCCGGCACATTAGCCGCTGGCAGCGACGATCACTACCTAACGGTCTCACCGGCCTGGCAATGTCCTATTGATTTCGGGTAATTCGAGTGACACAACCGCCCCAACCTACCGCCCCTCCGCCGCCCCGTCAGTCAACTTAACCGGCTGCGCCATCGCTCCATTTCCCGCCGAGTCCCACGCGGCAAACCGCACCCACTTCTTGCCCGCCGTGCTCACCGGAATCTGGAAGCGATGCTTCCCGAACGCCGGCAGATCCGCGCCCGAAATAATCTTCCTGTCCGTGCGCTGGCCGTCGCCCCACACCACTTCCACGAACTCCAGCGGAAACGTCCATTCCACATCCGCCGATACCGTTCGCTGCGCGCCCGCCCCTTGCACGGAGTAAGACGTGATCAACACCTCACCCGAAGTGACGAAGTAATTCCCCGTCTTCATGGCATTGACTATCGGACCCCACTCTCCCGGCGGCGGCACACTATCGATCTTCACGTAGTTCACCGGATTGTTGGCGTAAATATCGTCGCCATACGTCTCTCCATAAATCTCCGAAATCGCCTGGATATATTTCGGCGGCGTCGGCTTATCCGCCACCCAGTTATTCATGTCGTCAAACAGAGGCAGGCAGCGATACTCGCACAGCCGCTGCTCCGACCCATCCAGGCCCATGCCCCAGCGAAAACCGATTCCGCGATAGCTCGCATCAAGGAAGTGAGCCGTATCCTCGATCGCATCGGGAAAGCCGGTAGACCCCTTCGATCGCGGGTGCGGCATGTAGATCAGTATGTTCTCGCGATGCGCCATCTCCATCATGTCTTCCACGTTGCCCACATGGTAAACACGGCCGTAGGTGGCATTATCTTCCACCAGAGGTTGGCCGGCGGCGCGCCCTTGCGTCCAGAAGACCGGGTGCGACATCAGCAAATCGGAGTGTCCGCCTAAGTCCCTGGCCACCTCGCCGCGCAGCAATTCGGCGTTCGGCATCACCACGAAATTCCGGTCCGATTGCCGCCGCGCCGTCTCGTAATAGAGCGCTTCGCCACGGTAAAGATCGGCGCCGCCCCGGCCACCGTTAGCCCCGCCGCGCGCGCCCCGGCCCGCACCGGCAGGCGCCGCCGGCGAGACCTCCGCCGCGTCCGCCAAATGCAGATCGGCGCGCGTCACCCCCGCGTAAGCTAACGCCTGGTCCAACACCAGATCGGGCGGCGCGCCTAAGCCGCGGGTCCATTGCAGCCACTTGGCGTCGTCCACCTGGCCGCCGCGTCCTCCAGTCGCGCCCCGGCCCGCCGTTGTCGTCGCCGCGCCGGCAGTCATCGGGACCACGCCGCCCCCATCAATCGGCGCAACAATGTTAATCCCCGCCGCCTTCAGCACCTCCAGATCCGCCACCTTGGCATCCAAACCGCCCGCCCGCTGCGCCTTCGCAGCCAGGCCCATGTGAAAGTGCGTCGCCATTACCTGATATCCGGCCAGCGGTTTGAAATGGTCGCCGCGCGTGAATGCCAAAGCCGCGTCCACCGCGGATTGCGCCGACCCCAGGCTCGCATAAAGATACACCGGCATCCGCTGCTCCGTCCCGGGCCGCGCGCTGCGCAGCGCAAAATTCTGCCGCCGGTCTTCGCCTCCCTGCGCCGGGCCGCCGCCGCCTTCTTCCTCCGCTTCCCGCACACCGAACGAGTACGCCGCGGCACTGTCCTTGCGATACCAGTTGTAGCCCAGATTGAAGCTGGTTTCCCGCGCCCAGAAAAAGTTGTGCGGCGGCGGAAATGCCGCAATCGCGCCGCCCGCCGCCTCCGCGGCCACAATGCGATTGCTCGATGTAACCGTCACCGGCGCCTCATTGGCAGCTCCGCCGAACCGGTATTCCTGCCATCGGTTCGTCACATCCTGCCACGCCACGCGCGCCGCCGGCCCGATCGCGACGCCGCGAATCCCCGCGTCGTACTTGTATGCCACCGAGGGCTCCCGCGTCGACGCAATCACTTCCTGCCGGATCAAATTGGTCCCCTTATAAACGGTGTACTGCAGCCGCCCCGCAAAAACCCCAAGCTGCACTCCCGGAAACCAAATTTCCAGGCGCGCCCCGTTGCTTCTCACGCCGCAGCTCTGCGCGTGGTAAACCGCAGCCGCGCGCTTCACCTCGTCCGGATTGCGCGGCAGCCCCGGCTGGTTCAGTACGCCTCTCTGCGGCGGCGTGCAATCGTTGTGCGCCGCGTCCCCTCCTGGAACGTTCAACGGAGCATCCCAAAACGCCTCCCATTTTTCCCGCTCCAGAATCTCCGGCGTGATCTTGACGCCGATCCCCGCCAGCGGATCGAGTTGCTGATTGGTGATACGGCGCAGCCCCGACACCACGCGAAAATCGGGTGCGGCGTTAGCCGCCAGCGTCACCCACGCCTCGCCTTTGCGCCTCGCCGCAAGCGCCTCGATAACCGGCGCGCCGCCGTCGATCTCGAACCGCAGCCGCAACTCCTGATTCCTGTCGCCCTCCCAGATCACGGTCAGCGTATCGCCGGCCACCGCCGCGGTCAGTCCCGGCTGTGCCCGGTATTCGGCCAGGCTGCAATTCAACTGGTCCGCTCTCGCCTTCGAAGCCGGGAATATGAGGCCGGCGGCTAAGGCCGGCGCGATCCACGCCGTTCGGTTGCGCTTCGTCACTCCAACAGAATACCCGCCGCAGGCCCGCCAGACAAGCGCATGGAGCAGTTTTTAAAGTATCCGATAAAATTAGCGCGCCGCGCTCCGTTCGCTGCGCCAGCGCATCGCCAAGCGTCTTTCCCGCAGATTCCGCGCTCTCCCAAAACCCGTTCACACGATCTCCAACTTTATTTTTCGGCCATTCCAATGCACTTAAGCCCCGCCACTCCCTGCAGCCGCAAAACCGTCTGCTAGCCTCGAATCGGGCACAGTATCTTCGCCGTGAACCAGATCATGTTCCACCAATCCTCCGAGCTCGCCCAAGTGGGGCAGGCGCTTCCGCCTGCCAACCCCGATCCCGGCTGCGGAACGCCCAACCGGAAGCCTGCCCCTACGCCTGCCGATGCCCCCGCAACCCAAACAATCCACAGCCACTTCCGCGAAATTGGTTTCGTTCCCTCAAAACTCGAAGGTCGCGCCTTCCGCCGCCCGCCAAACGCCTCCCGTCAAGCCGCCTACCCGACCCGTCCGCCCCGCCAAAACCCGCCCCCCCCACCAACGCCTCCGGAACCGATTGGATGCCGATTTCCAGCCAATTTTTGACAAAAATGAACCGGGCCGCCAGACACTTTTGCTCTGTTAATGAAAAAGCCGCACGCCCGGCTATTGACAATGAGGCAGTCCGGCAGTATAACTTTGCCATGGGTCTTGGAAAAGCTCGCATAACTGCGCCAATCTACGCGTTCCTGGCAATTCTCGCCGTTACGCTGACCTTCACTCCGGCTTCCGTCGCACAAGTCGTGTCCGCTACTCTGACCGGAACCGTAACCGATTCCTCGGGCGCGACGGTGCCCGGGGCCTCAGTGACGGCCACCGAAACCAACACCGGCGTCAGCCGTACCACGCAAACCAGCGCCGAGGGCGTGTTCTCGCTGCCCTTCTTGAACCCCGGAACTTATCGCGTGGATATCGAGAAGGAAGGCTTCAAGAAATTCAGCGAACCCAACATCCAGCTGGATGTTTCTAACGTTGGGCGCGTGAACGCCACCTTGACTCCCGGCAGCCAACAGGAGACTGTGCAGGTCACCGGCGAAACGCCGCTCTTGCAGGTGGAAAGCGCCGACGTCTCGAAGGATCTCGATCCCACCTCGGCGGCGCAGTTGCCCATGCCGGACCGCAGCGCGCAGGCCATGGCGGGCCTGGTGGCGGGCGTTACCATACCGGCGCTGTATAGTTCCGGCAGCGGCATTATGGAAAACGGCGCGTTAACTTTTATGTTTGACGCCAACGGCCAGGTTCTGGGCGCCAATAACACCATGGTAGATGGCATCGACAACATGGATATGGCCTTGGGATTGACCCTCTATGAGCCGGCCACCGAAGACGTGGCCGAGGTCCACGTGACTACCGACGCTTACAGCGCCGAGTTCGGCAAGGTGGGCGGCGCCGTGGTGAACATCGTGACTAAGAGCGGAACCAATCAGTTCCATGGCTCGTTATTCGAGTTCAACGAGACTGCGGACTTGGGCGCGCGCAATATGTACAACCAGGCGCCTCTGCCCAAGCCGGCCCTTATACATAACGATTTCGGCGGCGCCGGCGGCGGCCCCATCCGCAAGAACAAGACCTTCTTTTACGTCAGTTATGAGGGCAGAAGGTTTAATTCCAGCACCGAAACCACCACTACTACTGCGCAGCCGGCCTGGCTCACGGGGAACTTCAGCGCAGTGCCCGGTCTGCAGCTATATGACCCTACCACCGGAAATCAAAGCACAGGCGCGGGCCGCTCCCCGTACCCGAATAACATCGTGCCCATCAACGAAATCAGCCCTATCTCGCAGAAATTGCTGCAATATATTCCGTCGCCCAACATCATCGTCGCCGGCGCGCCGCCTCTCACTCTCAATTATGTTTTCTCGGCGCCCACCGACTATTCCTCCAATGGCGTCGATGGACGCATCGATCACAACTTCAACGAGAAATCCAAGATCTCCGTCAAGTTCGATACGCTGCCCAACAAGGTCTTTGAGGGACAAATGTACACTGGCACAGGCGTTGGCAACGATCTTTCCTCCAGTAGTTACACACTTACCGGCGCTATCGACTACACTTATATGTTCAGCCCGAGTCTGGTTACCGAAGCTCGCGTGAATTTCAACCGATGGGTGGCGAATATTAAGTGTACGGATACCGTCACTAATCAGCAGCTGGGTATTTCCAATCCCAATCCGGATCAGATTTCCAACCAAAGCATGGCCGCCTTCCAAGGCATCGGCATAGGCGTGGCCAGCTTAGGCCAGGGCGCCGCTGGCTTTGGGCAAGGCTATGAATGCCCGACCATCGACCACGATACCGTCTTCCCCTTTTCGAATACCTGGACCAAGAGCTTTGGCAAGCATTCCTTGAAGTGGGGTGGAGATTTCGTACGCTACCGCAACGACCGCTTCCAGGTGCAGGGCAGCGGTGGATTCGGCGGCCGCGGCACTTTTGTCTTCGAACCGACCATCACTGAGAATTACTTAGGCTCCGCCGGCGGCTCTCCGCTCGGCCTCTACGGCACCACCGTGAATGCCTTCGCCGATTTTATGTTGGGCCTGCCCGCCGAGGCGGACCGCGCGCAGATCCTGTTGAGCCCCACCATGCGTCAAAGCCACTATGACGGCTTTATCCAGGACGCTTACAAGGTGACTCCAAAACTGACTCTCAATATAGGGGTTCGTTACGACTTCTACGAAGCCCCGAAGGTAAGGTACGCCGGCGGAGCATCTAACTATGAACCTTCCACTAACTCGCTCATAATCGCCGGCTATGGCAATATCAGCCTCAGCGACGGCGTCGATTCCAAGCCCGGCTACATAGGTCCGCGCGCGGGCCTGGCTTATAGCTTAGGCAGCAAGACCGTGCTTCGCGCCGGTTACGGCATCAGTTATTGGGAGCAGCGCTTCGGCTGGACCGGTGGCTCGCTGAATAACCAGTATCCGGTGATTTACAACGTCCAGGTTGGCACCACCAGCAGTTACGTCCCTGCAGGCAGCGTCGCCGCCATTCCAGCGGTCACCTATGTCTCAGTTCCGAGCAATGGCATACTCAACCCGGCGCCCAACCAGACGTTTTACTACATGCCGTCGCATATGGACTTGCCTGCCGTATACAGTTGGAACTTGACCCTGCAGCATCAGATTACTCCTACGCTGGTCGTGGACGCGGGCTGGGTCGCCAATCAAGGGCGCAACCTTCCCTACTCATATAACATCAACCAAGGCTTCCCCGGAGCCGGCCCAACCGCGGAATTACTGAATCTGGAGTATGGCCGCACGGCATCCACCACCATTCGCGCTTATGGCGCCACCAGTAACTACAATTCGCTCCAGGTCAATGCCAAAAAGCAGTGGGCCAAGGGCTTACACGTGACGTTGGCGTATAGCTTCAGTAAGTCGCTCGATGAAACCGGCGAGGATGGCGGCTTCGTGAATCCTTATAACTGGCATCAATCCTACGGGCCTTCCACCTTCGACCAGACGCACCAGCTCGTCATCAACCACGTTTATGAACTGCCGTTCGGAAAGGGCGAGCACTTTTTGAACCACGGAGGAGTGGCCGCTGCTATCTTAGGCGGCTGGCAGTTGAGCGGGATCTTCCGCTACTTCAGTGGATTTCCATTCACCGCCGCCGCGGCTACCACCAATGCCGACTGCGCTTCCTGTTCGGTTGTTCCGGAGATCGTCGGCACGCCGCAGTATCCGGGCCTGTACGGGCCGGGCGAGCAATATATTTCCCCGTCGGCCTTCGCCCTGGAAGCCCTCGATACCCGCGGAAATTCCGGCCGCGACAACCTCCGCGCCCCTGGCGTCACGGTCTACGATGGCAACGTGGTTCGCAAGTTTCACTTCAAGGAGAGATTCGCCGCGGAATTCCGCTTGGAGGCGACCAACGTTACCAACCACCCGGAGTGGGGAGCTCCTAGCGCCACCGTCAACACGGCCACTTTCGGCCAAATCACCACGGCCAGCAATCCGCGCCAGGCCCAGGTCGCGATGCGCCTGACTTTCTGACGCGGAATGTAAAGTTACAAATTCCGCTACCATGGAATGAAACCAGGAACAGGACCCTAATCGATGCTTTGTAAAACATTAACAGACGTTTCGAGATCCGCAGGCCGCTACGGGCGTTCGCGCTGGCTTTTCACTCTTCTGGCCGGCGCCGGCTTGGCGGGCTTTGGGTTTCTGGCGATGGCGCCGGACTATCTTCCGGTCCACGCGCAGAACCGCATGACCTTCTCGAAGGCGTCGACGGATAGCGGACACATTGCGCTCGGCCTCGCCCTCCGCAAGCTCAGCGTCTCCGGCACTTTCCTGCAGGCGCCCGCCCATCCCGATGACGAAACCAACGCGCTCTTCACGTATTTCGGATACGGCATGGGCCTGCGCGTAATCGACGTGCAGAACAACCGCGGCGATGGCGGCCAGAACGAAATTGGCCCCGAGCTATTCCGCGACATCGCCGTCCTGCGCACCTCTGAGCTGCTCTCGGCGCACCGCATCGATGGCGCCGAGCAGTACTTCACGCGCGCCATCGACTACGGCTACTCGTTCGATCCCGAGGAAGTGATTACCAAGTGGGGCCGCAAGGATATCGTCGGCGACTACGTCCGGCTGTGGCGCACGCTCCGCCCCGACGTCATCGTGACCATGAACATTCAGGGGCGCGGCGGCGACCGCGCGCATGAGGCCACCACCGTGCTCGTTCGCGAGTCGTTCCGCGCTGCCGGCGATCCTTCGATGTATCCCGAACAGTTGCAGGAAGGCTTGCGGCCCTGGCAGCCGAAGAAGCTGTATTTTGCCGGTGCGCTGGCCGTCCCAGGCGAAGCTCCCGCCGGCGGCCGCGGTGGACGCGGACGCGGCGGCGCGGCGCAAGGCGCGGATGCGGCCAAACTCACCACGGTCGGCACCGAGGCGTACGATGAGTTGCTCGGCCGCACCTACGCCGAAATCGCCACCGACGCGCATAGCTTTCACAAGTGCCAGGGCACCGGTGTAGGCGGCGGCGGCGCATTCGGCGGACGCGGTGGAGGCGGCGGACGTGGTGGCGCAGCCCCGGATGCCGGACGCGGCGGCGCCGTCGCCGATGCCGGGCGTGGCGCAGCCGTAGCCGATGCCGGACGTGGTGGCGCGCCGGCCGGGCGCGGCGGCGGATTCGGCGGCGGCCGCGGTTATTCGCTGGTCGATACCACTCTCGCGGGGCAGATGCAGAAGCAGGAATCGTCCTTATTCGAAGGCATCGACACCAGCCTGACCTCGATTGCGCAGTACGCCGGGCCCAATCCGCCCGCGGCGTTGACCGCCGGATTAGCCGCTATCCTTGGTGAGGCGAAGCTCGCTCAAAACGTGTTTGCCGACGGCAACGATCCTGGCGCCGCGGCTCCGGTCGAAGCCGGCCTCGCGGCCGTGCGGACGCTTCGCGCACAGCTTCCCGGCATGGGGCTCAGCGATTCGGCGCGCTACGAAATCGATTTCCGTCTCAAGCTCAAGGAGCGCGACTATGAGGATGCCGTACTCGCCGCCCATGATGTAACTTTCGAAGCCGTAGCGGACGATGGGCTGGTGATCGATGGACAGCCGGTGCGTCTCTCGTTCGAGGCCTTGAACCACGGCGCAACGGATGTCACCGTGTCCCGCGTCGATATCGCCGGCTTTGACGACCCTGCCAGCTGCAAGCCGGGTGACGCGAAAAAGGGCGCCGTTTACACCTGCGCTTCGGAAGCTCATATCCCCAAGAATGCGAAGTCAACCACGCCTTACTTCAGCGATAACTACTGGAAACATCCGGAGAACCAGGCGATCCAGATTTTCGACCCCAGTGTCCCGTTCGGCGTTCCCTTCGCCCCCACGCCCTTCCGCGTCACGTTCCATCTGAAGGCGGGCGATGCCGAAGTCACCAAAGAAGTGCCGGTTGAATATCGCTACATGAAGGATATTTACTTCGGCGACAAGCGCATGGAGCTGAACGTAGTCCCGGCATTTTCCGTGCAGGTCACTCCAACCCTCGCCGTGATTCCGGCCGCCGCTGGAGCAGCCGCGAAACCTATTGAGCGCGAGGTCCACGTCACCGTCACCAATGGCACTAAGGGCGCCGCACAAGCCAACGTCGCGCTTGAATTGCCGGCGGGATGGAAGGTCACTCCCGCCACCGTGCCGATCGCCTTCGGGCACGAGGACGAATCGCTATCGGCCCGTTTCCAGATCACCGCTCCGGCGCAGATCAAGGTGGGCGAATACACTCTGCACGCGGTAGTAACTTCGTCTGTAACCGGCGACATGAAGTTCACCAGCGGATATCACGAGATTGAGTACCCGCACATTCAGCGGCGGCAAGTCATCGAGCCGGCCGAGGTCTCACTCAAAGTGGTTGACGTAAAGACCACCCCGAATCTTAACGTAGGTTACATTATCGGCGTAGGCGACCAGGTTCCGCCCGCGCTCGAGCAGTTAGGCGCCAAGGTGAGTTACATCGACCAGGATGAATTGGCCTGGGGCGATCTCTCGAAGCACGATGTAATCGTTACCGGCGTCCGCGCGTATGAACGGCGCGCCGATCTTCGCGCCTACAACCGCCGCCTGCTCGATTTCGTCGAGCGCGGCGGCACCGTCATCGTCCAGTACAACAAAATGGAATTCAACCAGGGCGAATACGGCCCATATCCCGCGAAGGTCAGTGGGAACCGGGTGTCGGACGAGTTAGTCCCCGTCAATGTGTTAGTGCCTGCGGACCCGGTATTCAACTTCCCGAATAAGATCGGCCCCGCCACCTGGGCGAACTGGACGCAGGAGCGCGGCCTTTATTTCCTCGGCGACAAAGACCCGAAGTATGTCGATCTTGTCTCGATGGTAGATTCATTCAAGGACAATCCGGGAGTCAAGCTCGGGTCGTTGGTGGAAGCCAAATACGGCAAGGGACGGTGGCTCTATGTCGGTCTCGGCCTCTGGCGTCAACTACCGGCCGGAACCGACGGCGCATACCAGTTGTTAGCCAACTTAATCAGTCTGCCGAAGGCGCCCGCTCAAGGAACGCCCGCAAAAAAGACCATAGCGGCAGCGCGTTGAATGCCTAAAGGCCAAGACCAGTAGGTTATGTGGTGACAGAAGCCGCCAGAAGTACGTGGCGCACGCAGGGGCCCAGAGGGCACCCCGTGCGCCACAAAGTGGAAACCCGATGACCAGATTCGCTCCCGAGTACGTCAAGTACGTACTCAACGACAACTTCGAAGACGCCAAGTCGCAGCTACTGTCTCCCTTGATGGCAATCCACTATGCGCACTTAGTGATGCTGGCGGCGCAGGGCATCATATCGCCCGCCGACGCCCACGCCATCCGCGCTGCGCTCGATTCCATATCGCAGGACGAAGTCCGGCGAGCGCCATTCGACGACAGTTGTGAAGACCTGTTCTACTACGTCGAGCGTCTGATCGTCGATGCCTGCGGCGAAGACATCGCCGGACGTCTGCATACCGCGCGCAGCCGCAACGACATCGATATGACGATGTACCGCATGCGTCAGCGGGAGTTAGTGCTCGAGCTGCTCGCCGCCACCTTCGAGCTGCGCCGCTCTCTGCTCCACCTGGTCAGCCGCCACCACGAGACCATCTTCGCGGTCCACACGCACACGCAGCGCGCGCAGCCGACCACCGTTGCGCACTACCTGCTGGCCGTCGTCGAGCAGCTCGAGCGCGACGCCGCGCGGCTGACGGCCGCGTATCAGCGCACCAACCGCAATCCCCTGGGGGCGTGCGCCATCACCGGCACGGGCTTCCCGATTGACCGCCATCTCACATCCAACCTGTTAGGCTTTTTCGGAGCCACCGTCAACACCTACGGCAGCATCGCCACGGTGGATTATCTGCTCGAAAGCACCTCGGCCGCGGCCGTGCTGCTGGCCGGCTTCGGCCGGTTCGTGCAGGATCTGCTGCTGTGGAGCACCGCCGAGTTTCACTACGTGCGCTTCGGCGACGGCTTCGTGCAATCGAGCAGCATCATGCCGCAGAAGCGCAACCCGGTGGCCATGGAGCACGCCCGCGCCATCGCCAGCAAGGCGCTCGGCCAGACGCAGGCCATCTTCACCAGCATCCACAACACTCCGTTCGGCGACATCGTGGATACTGAGGACGACCTTCAGCCGCTGGTATTCTCGATGTTCCGCGATGCCACGCGGGCCATCCGGATTGTCGCCGCCGCCATGACCACCGCGGAGTTCGACGCCGCCCAACTGGAAGCGCGCGCCGGGGAAGGTTGGACCACGCTCACCGAACTGGCGGACACGCTGGCGCGCGATCATGATCTGCCCTTCCGGACCGCGCACGCGGTCGCCGGACGAGTGATGGCCGCCCGCGAGCGGCATCCCGATCGTCCGCTCGGCGAGTTGCTGGCCGAGGCGTCGAGCACGCTGCCCGGCGGCCCGCTTGCCTACTCCGACGCCGCACTCACCACGATTCTGAGCCCCCGCTACTTCGTGACCGTGCGCCGGACGCTGGGCGGACCCGCGCCGGAGGAAACTGCGCGCGCCGCCAGAGTTTCACAAGCGCAGCTCGATGCCGACGAGGCGTGGCGCAGCCGTACGGCCGGCGCACTGGCCGATGCCGAACGTACATTGGCGGAGCGTAGCGCTGTGCTCTGAACGCCTTCACCGGATCTCCGGCTCTGTCTCAAAATTTACAAAATAATTTGCTACCCCCTGTAACCTTTTATGTGTAACCATATTGGTGGGCGTAGGCGGTATGCACCGAGAGGAGCAGGAATATGCGTAACCAGGGATTTCGTAACGCGTTTTTAGCGATTGGCGCGGCTCTGTTGGCCGGCAGTGCGCTTTGGGCGGATGCAGCGGCGGGTATGGCCGCTTTCAAGAAGGGCGATTATCAGGCGGCCTTCAAGGAATGGAAAGCGGCGGCGGATAAAGGCCAGCCCGAAGCGCAGTACGATCTGGGGCTGCTGTATGCCAAAGGATTGGGCGTGCAGCGCGACCTGCAGATAGCGCAGCAATGGTATGAAGCGGCGGCGGCGCAGGGGAACGCGCAAGCCGAGTATACGCTGGGCCAAATGTACGCCCAAGGCTGGGGAATTCCCGCCAACGAGGCCAGTACGCTGCGCTGGATGGAAATGGCTAATGGCTCAAACAACGATAACCAGGATGATCCGGGTTGGTTGGCCATTGAAGGTTACGGCACGGCTACCGATTTCACCAAAGCCGCTTATTGGTACCGGCTGGCGGCGGACCAGGGACACGCGGAAGCGCAATACGATTTAGCCCGTCTGTATTCTGACGGCAAGGGCGTACCGCGCGACCAGACGGAGGCGTTCAAGCTCGCCCAGAAGTCCGCCATGCAGGGCTACGCGCCCGCGGCGGCTCGCCTGGGTTGGCGCTATGAAACCGGCCGCGGCGTGGAAAAGGACGAGTCGCAAGCCTTCTTCTGGTGGACCGTGGCCGCG
This sequence comes from Bryobacteraceae bacterium, assembly GCA_049522755.1. Taxonomy (GTDB): domain Bacteria; phylum Acidobacteriota; class Terriglobia; order Bryobacterales; family Bryobacteraceae; genus PALSA-243. The sequence continues at coordinate 63,737 of JBEKNN010000001.1, forward strand.
CGGCACGGGGAAAAGTCGGCTGAGAAAGCGCGCATCGAGTTAGCGGGCAAGTTGCCCCCGGCGGTTGTGGCCGCGGCTGAGCAAAAGGCGGTAGCCTGGCAGCCCACCAAGCCGATGATGGCCAAAAAGTAGACCGGGCATGGGATACTGTGATCGATGCGCAAGACGCTTTGGATCGCAGTATCGCTCGCTCTAAGCCTGACCATTGCCGGGTGTTCCTCCAGTAGCTCGAGTGGACCGAAGGAAGAGACCAAGGCCGGCCCAGCGCCGGATCTATATAAGGTGAACTTCGACACCTCGAAGGGACTCATCGTAGTGGAAGTGCATCGCGACTGGGCCCCAAACGGCGCCGATCATCTATATGAGCTGGTGAAGGCCGGGTTCTACGATGGCGACCGCTTCTTCCGCGTGGTGCGCGGCTTTGTAGTGCAGTTCGGCATCAATGGCGATCCGGCCACGCACAGCAGGTGGGCCGCGCTTAACATCCCGGACGACCGGCCAACGCAAGCCAATGCCCGTGGAACTCTGACCTATGCGGCGACCGGCATGCCGAATTCGCGTTCGACGCAGTTGTTTTTCAATTTGAAGGACAACAGCGAGAGCCTCAACCCGCAGGGCTTCGCCCCGTTGGGCCAGGTGGTCGAGGGTATGGACGTAGTGGACGACCTCTATGCCGGCTATGGCGAGATGGCGCCTGGTGGTCCCGGCCCCGACGCCACGCAGTTGCAGATCCAAGGGAACAGCTATCTGGCCTCCAAATTCCCGCACCTGGACTACATCCGGAAGGCCACCATTCAGTGATATAGTGAAACCTGCGGCGCGCTTGACAACTACCCCGATGCGAAGGGGACCAAGAAGTTATTAACACAGGGTCAAACAAGAGCGACGTGGCCCGGCGGCAGAATCCCTTCCGCCGGGTTTTCTTTTGCCTTCCTCAGCGGAAACAAGCAAGTGCGTTCACACGAGTGTGAACGCTGCACGCACGAGTGCGTGCGCCACGGTCTGTTCATTAAGCCCCAGTCCCCTTCGCCCCGTGAATCTCCTGCAAGCTCCACACGCGAATCGGGTCGCGTTTGCGCGCAGCCACGGCATCGGCCGCCGCGTGCGCCCCGCTCATCGTCGTGATGCACGGCACCCGGTAAGTCACCGCGCTGCGGCGGATGGCCTTCTCGTCGTGGAAAGCCGGCGCGCCGGTGGTCGTGTAAATCGCCAGCTGCACTTCGCCGGCCTTGAGCAGGTCCACCGCATTCGGCCGTCCCTCATTCACCTTCAAAACCGTCTTACATTGCAAGCCCGCGGCCCTGATCGCCGCCGCCGTCGCTCGCGTGGCCACCAGTTGGAAGCCTAAGTCGGCGAACCGCCGCGCCACCTTCACCGCTTCCGGCTTATGCTGATCGTTGACGCTGATGAACACGGCGCCCTTTTCCGGCAGCGGATTTCCCGCGCTGATCTGCGCTTTCAAAAACGCCTCGCCGAAGTTTTCCCCCACGCCCATCACCTCGCCTGTGGAGCGCATCTCCGGGCCCAGCGCCGGGTCAACGCCGGGGAATTTGTTGAACGGGAACACCGGCGATTTCACGAACGGCTGCGGCGCGGTCAGCTTGCCGGATGGCAGTCCGTAATCCGCCAGCTTCCGCCCCCACATCAAGCCCACCGCGATCTTAGGCAGCGCCACGCCGGTCGCCTTGCTCACGTACGGCACGGTTCGCGAAGCGCGCGGGTTCACTTCCAGCACATACACCACGCCATTCTGAATCGCATATTGCACGTTCATCAGGCCGATGACGCGCAGCGCCTTCGCCAGGCGGATGGTGTAGTCTTCAATTGTCGCGAGAGTCTGCTGGGCCAGCGATTGCGCGGGCAACACGCATGAGCTATCGCCCGAATGGACGCCCGCTTCCTCAATGTGCTCCATGATGCCGGCGATGAGCACTTCGCCATCGCTATCGGCCAGCGCGTCCACATCAACTTCGGTCGCGTTTTCCAGGAACCGGTCGACAAGCACGGGCCGGTCTTGCGAAAACGTGACGGCTTCGCGCATGTATTGCCGCACCATCTCTTCGTCGTAGGCAATCACCATGGCGCGCCCGCCCAGCACGTAGCTGGGGCGCACCAGCACGGGGTAGCCGATGCGCTGCGCCACGGCGCACGCCTCTTCCGCGCTGGTGGCGGTTCCATTGGCGGGCGAGGGAATCGCGAGATCGTCAAGCAGTTTGCCGAACAGCTTGCGGTCTTCGGCGAGATCGATATCGGCCGGATCTGTCCCGATGATCGGCACACCGAGGCGCTTCAAAGGCAGCGCCAGGTTGAGCGGCGTCTGTCCGCCGAATTGCACAATCACGCCATCGGGCTTTTCGGTGTCGCAGATGTTGAGCACGTTTTCGAGCGTAAGCGGCTCGAAGTACAACCGGTCGCTGGTGTCGTAATCGGTGGAGACCGTCTCGGGATTGCAGTTGACCATGATCGATTCGACGCCCATTTCCTGCAGCGCGAACGACGCGTGGCAGCAGCAGTAATCGAACTCGATGCCCTGGCCGATGCGGTTAGGGCCGCTGCCGAGAATCATCACCTTTTTGCCGGTGCCCGGGTCGGCTTCGCACACGCTTTCATAGTTGGAGTAGAGATACGGCGTGAAGCTTTCGAACTCGGCCGCGCACGTATCCACGCGGCTGAATACGGCGCGCACGCCCAGCTCTTTGCGGCGCGTCCGCACCGCGATTTCATCCGAGCCCCAACTCCTCGCGAGCTGCACATCCGAAATGCCGTAGCGTTTGGCGCGGCGGAAGGTCTCCTTCGACGCGGCCTCCAGCGTGGTCTTGCCCAACTCGGCTTCGTAGTCGATCACTTCCTTCATCTGCTCCAGAAACCAGCGATCGATGGATGTGAGCTCGTGAATCTCTTCCACGCCGTAGCCGTTGGCCAATGCGTAGCGGATGTAGCCGAGCCGGTCCGGCGTAGGCGTGACCAGCTTGTTCACAATCAGGTTCTTGTCGAACTTCTCCGAGCCGAACGCCTTGCCGGTTTCAAGGCTCCGTATGCCCTTCCACAGAGCCTCCTTGAAGGTGCGCCCGATGGCCATCACTTCGCCCACCGATTTCATCTGCGTGCCCAGCGTCTGGTCGGCGCCGGGAAACTTCTCGAACGCCCACTTGGGAATTTTCGCCACCACGTAATCGATGGTGGGCTCAAAGCACGCCGGCGTCTTCAGCGTGATATCGTTGCGGATCTCATCCAGGCGATATCCCACCGCCAGCTTCGCCGCGATCTTCGCGATGGGAAACCCCGTCGCCTTCGACGCCAGCGCCGAGCTGCGCGAAACGCGCGGATTCATCTCGATGATCACCATGCGTCCGTCGGCCGGGTTGATGGCGAACTGCACGTTCGAGCCGCCGGTATCTACGCCGATTTCGCGCAGGCATTTCAGCGCGCCGTCGCGCATCATCTGGTACTCGCGGTCGGTGAGCGTTTGCGCCGGCGCCACCGTAATGGAATCGCCGGTATGCACTCCCATCGGGTCGAAATTCTCGATGGAGCAGACGATGATGCAGTTGTCCGCCAGGTCGCGCATCACCTCAAGCTCGTACTCTTTCCAGCCGAGCGCGCTCTCTTCCATCAGCACTTCGTGTACCGGCGAAAGCGCGAGGCCGCGCTCGAGGATTTCTTCGAGATCCTCCTGGTTGTAGGCGATGCCCCCGCCGGTTCCGCCCAGAGTGAAGCTGGGCCGCAGGATATTCGGATAGCCGATGTGCGCGGCGAAATCGAGCCCGCCTTGCACGGCGGTGATGAGCTTCGACTGCGGCGTTTCCAGGCCAATCTTGCGCATGGCGTCTTTGAACAGCAGACGGTCTTCGGCCTTCTTGATAGCGTCGATCTTGGCTCCGATCAACTCCACGCCGTACTTATCCAGCACGCCGTTCTCGGCCAGTTCCACGGAGAGATTCAGGCCGGTCTGCCCGCCGACAGTCGATAGCAGCGCGTCGGGACGCTCGCGGCGGATAATCTCTTCGAGATAGATCGCCGTCAGAGGCTCGACGTAGGTCTTATCGGCGATCTCCGGGTCGGTCATGATAGTCGCCGGATTCGAATTCACCAGCACCACTTCGAAGCCGTCGGCGCGCAGCGCCTTCGCCGCCTGAGTGCCGGAATAATCGAACTCGCAGGCCTGGCCGATAACGATCGGGCCTGAGCCGACGATCAGGATGCGGTGGATGTCGGTACGCCTCGGCATTACTTCCGCTCTCTCAAAGGCGTCGCCGAGATCGCCGGGTTGACAGACGAAAGCGTCTGTCCCACGTTGGCTCCGCTCATGAGTTGGACGAAGTCGTCGAAGAGATAGTGAGAATCGTGCGGACCAGGCGCCGCCTCGGGGTGGTATTGCACGCAAAACACCGGGTGACTGCGGTGTTGGAAGCCCTCGAGGGTCTGGTCGTTGAGATTGACGTGGGTGATGTCGATATCGTTGAGGTTGAGCGAATCGGGGTCCACTGCGAAGCCGTGATTATGCGAAGTGATTTCGACGCGCTTTGTGACCTCATTGCGCACCGGATGGTTCGCGCCGCGATGCCCGAACTTCAGTTTGTAGGTCTTGCCGCCGCAGGCGAGGCCTAGCAACTGATGGCCCAGGCAGATGCCGAAGATGGGCTTTTTGCCGATGAGCTTGCGAATATTCGCCACCTGCGGCTGCAGCGGTTCGGGGTCGCCCGGCCCGTTGGAAAGGAAGATGCCGTCGGGGTTGAGCGCTAGCACGTCTTCGGCCGAAGTGAGCGCCGGAACCACGGTCACGCGGCAGCCGGAGTGAACCAGGCGCCGCAGAATATTGAGCTTGATGCCGTAATCGTAGGCCACCACATGATGGCGGATTTCCCGGGCGCGGCCAGTGAGGTCCGAGGGCGAGCAAGGCTCCACGGATTTCGTCCATTCGTAGCGCTCGCGGGTGCTGACGCGGCTCGCCAGGTCGAGGCCGGTCATGGTGGGAATGCCGCGGGCTTTTTCGACGAGCTTCTGCGCGTCGGGTTCGGTGGACGAAAGCACGCCGCGCATCACGCCGCGGGTGCGCAGATGCCGGACGAGCGCGCGCGTATCCAGATCGGAAATCACCGGGATTCCGCTATGGCCAAGGAAACTGTTAGCCTCTTCGTCGGAGCGCCAGTTGCTTGCGATATGCGAAAACTCGCGCACCGCCAGCCCTTCGATGTAAGGCCGCGAGGCTTCGTTATCGTCGCGGCTGGTACCATAATTGCCGATCTGCGGGTTGGTGAGCACCACGATCTGGCCGGAGTAGGACGGGTCTGTGAAGACTTCCTGATAGCCGGTGAGCGCGGTGTTGAAAACCACTTCGCCGGACCGTTCCGTGGGCGCGCCAAAACTGCGGCCTTCGAAGACAGAGCCGTCCTCCAGGGCGAGCGTTGCAGGGTGCAAGTTAGGCTGTTCCTCCGTGGGAGTGGATAACTTTCAGTTTAGCAGGAACCGGGAAAAGACGCGGCATGCCACACCGGGTGCGTAAAACGTTTTCGGGAACCATGTTGTAAGTCTCCTTGGGGTTCAGCTTCTTGGGATGGGCACGGGCTGGTAGTTGTTCCGAAACTGGGCGCAAGCTGACAGCGACCCATCCAGCGCCGTGTGGGCATCGCGGAGCATAGCGCGCGATCCAAACTTCCCTCGGGTTGGTCGAGCGCCCGATGGGCTTCTGCAAGGGCCATGCCCCGAGCATCGCGCATCGCCCGGCGCAGAGTAAGATTCTTCCTGGCAGCGAACCCGATGGAGATTGGGCCACCGACAACCTCTTTCCAAATGTGTCTGCCCAATGGGCCGTAGGTGTAAGTCGTGGTTGCGCTGCTCGCCGTCGACATTACCAGCCGACTTTCAATATCCCAACTGTAAGCTGGCGATTGCGGGTTGCCGTTGGCGTTCAGCGCCAGCGTCGCATTCGCGAGTTCGGCAATCTGCCGGGCAAGAGACGGCCCTCGCGTTCGTCTGCCGGTTCCGCATGTCGTAAGTATACCCGCCGCAGTATCATAGGACCATGCGTTGGGTGATGCTCCTCGTTTTCGCAATTGCGCCCAACATGGCCGATGAAATGGTGGCCGCGCACAATGCCGTCCGCGCCAGGCTTCACCTGCCGTCGCTTGTCTGGTCGGAAAAGCTCGCCAAAGCCGCGCAGGAATGGGCCCATACGCTGATCAAGAATGGCGCGTTCTACCATCCCGCGAACTTGCCCTGGGGACAGAACCTCTACGATGTTACCGGCGGCGAACTCCTGCCCGAGCAGATCGTCAAGGGATGGGCCGCGGAAGCCTCGAATTACAACTACCGGACCAACCAGTGCACCGGCATGTGCGGCCATTACACGCAGCTTGTGTGGCGCGACACCAGGGAAGTGGGCTGCGCCGTGGCGCGCGGCGGAAATCGCGAAGTGTGGGTATGCAATTACTCGCCGCCTGGAAATTACGTTGGCCAGCGGCCTTACTGAGGGGTCGCTTTTCGACGCAGAGACGCTAAGACGCAGAGGCAATGCGGAGAACACTTAAACAGAATGAGGCTTTTCTTCTCTGCGCCGATCTCCGCGTCTCAGCGTCTCTGCGTCGAAGCCCTCCCCGCCAGCTTCTTCTGCTGCTGCGCATACACCAAGTTATTTCGCGCCAGCTGCAAATCCGGCTGCAGCCGCACCGCTTCGGCGGCGGCCGCGATGGCCGCGTCCCACTCGCCCATGTCCATGTGAGCCGCGGCAATGTTGTTGTATGCCAGGGCGTATCCGGGCCGCAGCTTCAAGGCCTGTTCGGCGGCCCGGATGCAATCGCGAAAGCGCCCCGCCCGGTCGTACGCCAGCGAGAGATTCAGATAGTTGTCGGCTGTCGGCGCCAGTTTGACCGCGGCCTCCGCGACGGCCGCCGGATCGGGCAGCGCCTCGGCGATCGCCTGCCCGTTCAGGAAGCGCAGCGCGGTTACATCGCCGGGCGCCATCTGCAGCGTGTCGGCCGCGAGCTCTTTCGCCGCCGGCTGCATTCCGGTGTCCCAGTAGGCCTGCATCAGCGCATAGCGCGGGTCCAGGTAGTCGCGGTTGCGGACAATCGCGGTCTGGAATTGCGCAATGGCTTCACGCAGCCGCCCCCGCGTCACCAGCCACCGGCCGTAATAAAAGTTGGGCTGCGCGTCGCCCGGCGCAAGCTGCATGGCGCGGAAGAAGTGCGCTTCGGCGTCCGCGTCCCGATGCAGGTCGCCGTAAGCGATGCCCAGGTTGATTTCCAGAATGAAGTAGTTGGGCGTATATTGCAAAGCCCGCTCAAAGTAATTCAGAGCCTCGGGCGTCCGGCCACTCGACATCAGCGTCAGCCCGTAGTTCATCAACCCGCGGCCGTTGTGCGGGCTCTTGATCGTCACATCTCGCCAAAGCGTTGGCTCGCTGCGCCACACTTCGTTGCGCACGTGCGTGCCCCACGCGCAGGCCGCCAGAATCGCCGCGGCGCACCCAATTGCCACGGGCATTCTTGCATGTAGTCTGCGCATTGCCAGGGCCGCGCACCAGCTCACCGCCAGCGCCAGTCCCACAAACGGAAAGTACATCCGGTGATCGTTCTCCAATTCCGACAGCCGGTAAACCGAAGTGGGAATCAGCGCCAGCAGAAACCATGCCAGGCCGAACGCCGCCGGCCGCAGGTTCTCGCGCCTGGCCGCCGCATAGATGGCCCCGATCAGCGCCAGCACGAACGCCACCCCCGCGAGGCCCTGCACGCCAAAGATGGTTGAGAAAGCTGTCTGATCCGAATCGGCCGTCAGCGCCACCGGCGCGAAGAACATCAGAAAATAGTGCAGCGCCACCCAGGGCTGCGTCACCAGGTAATCGTGCTCGGAAATAATGCCCGGCGTGAATGTCGCGGGCATCATCCGCGTTTGCAGCCATAGCATCAGCCCCACCACCACAATCGACGGCGCGCATCGCAGCAGCGCCCGGCCCACATGACGTTCCTCGAACAGGACCACGTACGCCAGCAAAATCGCCGGGAAAATGGCGGCCGGCTGCTTGGTGATCAACGCCAGCGCCAGCGGCAGCAGGTAAATGCCGAACCGCCGCAACCGCGGAGCCAGCGCATAGACCGTCAGCGCCGCCACCACCAGCAATGTGGAATAGAGATCGCCGCGCTGAATCACATAGTTCACCGTCTCCGCCATCGCGGGATGCAATCCATACAGCGCCACCGCGAAGAGCGCGGCCCAATCGGTCCATGGCTCTTCTGAGGCGAGTCGCAAAATGTGGCGGAACAGCGCCAGCATCAGCGCCAGTTGAACCAGGTACCACAGAAACGCATCCAGGTGGAAGTAGAACGGCTTCAATCCGGAGCCCAGCCAATAATCGATGGCCAGCGATAGCGTCACCAGCGGACGGTAGGTGCGATTGGCGGGCAATACGCTGAACGTCGAGGGGTCGGTGAAGAAGAGCTTCGCATTGTGCAGGCTGCGGATATAAGGATTGTTGTTGACGGTATGAAAATCGTCGAAGTGGAAGCCGTTTTGAAAATGGTTGGAATATGCGAGCCCGACTGCCAGCAGAAGCAGCAGCGCGGCCACGCGAATCCCCTTGTGCGCCATAAGACTAATTTGGCATAGCGCCCGTTTCTATGACAAAGTATTGGTCATGATGTTCACCAGTCGCGTTATTCTGGCAGCTTGTTGCGTGGCTTGTTCCGGAGCCGGCGCCGCCTCCGCTCAAGTCAAGATTACTCCCGGACCCGAGAAGATCGCCATCGAAATTCACGGCCGGCCTTACAGCGATTTCTACATCGCCGGCGGCGATTTGATGAAGCCCGTCCTGTGGCCCATCCTCGCCGCGACCGGAACCTATGTCACCCGCGCGTGGCCCATGGCAGACGTGCCTGAAGAAGCCGACGGACCTAAGGACCACATTCACCAGCGCGGCATCTGGTTCGCTCACGATAGCGTCAACGGCAGCGATTTTTGGAACTCGTACACCGCCAAGAACCGCGGCAAAATCACCCTCAAGAAAGTGGGCGAGATCAAGAGCGGGAAGGACCGCGGCTCCCTGGCCGCCACATTCGAATGGACCGATAAGGACGGCAAGCCCACCCTCACCGAATCGCGCGCGATTACCTTTTACGATCAGCCGGATCTGCGGACCATCGATTTCGACATCACGCTCACCGCCATTGACAAGGTGACGTTCGGCGACGGCAAGGACGGCGTTTTCGGCATGCGTCTGCGTCCGGTGCTGCAAGAGGACAAGGGCACGGGCCACATCTCTAACGCGGACGGCCTCGAAACCGAAAAGCAGGTGTGGGGCAAGCCCTCGAACTGGTGCGATTATTCCGGCGAAATCAACGGCGAGAAGGTGGGAATCGCCATGCTGGACAACCCTGCCAATCCGAGCCACCCGGTGCGCTGGCACGTGCGCGCGTACGGTCTGTTTGCGGCCAATCCGTTTGGACTATCGGTCTTCACCAACGACAAATCGCAGGATGGGTCGATCAGCCTCGATCCGGGCAAGAGCCTGCGCTTCCGCTATCGCGTTATCGTGCATCCCGGCAATGCGAAGAGCGCCGATATAGCGGGACAGTGGACGAAGTACGTCGGGCTCAGTGCGCGGAAGTAATCGCGAGAGTGGCGCGGGGCGGTTGGTTTGGCTTAGGGGCCTGCGAAGAATCTCGTCTAATTCCAATGGGTCATTGCGAAACCGCTCCGATCGGAGCCACGACCGTAAGGGAGTGAAAAGCCCCAAATAACACGGCCGCAATACTAGTGGGAGGAAGAAGAGGAAGTAACTACCGGAGCAGCCGCCGGTTCATCCTTGTGCTTGCGGTTTTTGTACCATTGCTTCACGTCCGGCCAGAACTCCTTGAGCACGTTGGAAAGTGCATCGGTTCCGCAGTCGATGAGCAGCCGCTGGCCGGTGGCGGATGCGGAGCGGCCATCGGGATAATACGCATTTCCGATGGAAGCGTTAATCGCGTTGCCTCCCCACTCGGAAAAATTGAAGCTCTTATTGCCTGTATCCATTCTCGCCACCATGATGCTCTCCAACGCATACAGCACGCGGTGTTTCTTGGTTCCTCCTGTACTTCCCAGCCGGAAATAGCGCGGGTCTTGATGAATCAGCGACGGCACGATTCCCTCAGTCATCATATTGCCGATGATTTGATCGCCCGACGATGTGCCGAAGCGCCGGAAGTAACCCGCGGTACCCTGCCCGAACGACGGATTCGAGTTTTCGAGCTGGTAGAGTCCGGCGAACAGGCCGCCGGTGAGGTACGCGGGCCAGTCGAATGAATCCTTCAACGCGATCTTCAATTTCTGCTTGGCCGTGATGCGTTTGAAAGGTATGGAGTTTTCCGTCGTCCGATAGTTCGGAAGGACGCCAAAAACCCGCTTGTCCTCGGGGGCCTGCACGGATGAATCGTCTTGCTTCGGCTTTTGGACCGGGGGCTGTACAGGTGCGGGCGGTTGCACAGGGCTATCCTGCGCGAATACCGCGGATCCACAGAGCAGGCATAGTGCTACAGCTTGTGCGAGACGAAGCATGTTGCTTGATAGATGAGCGATTACGGTATCCGGTTTCTAGCGATTTGATTCAAAATCCTGGCGCAGTCAAGAATTTGCAACTACCTTTCGATTATACAACCAGGCGGCCTTCAAGACGGCGGCCCGCAAGTAGAGATTTCGGCCACGCTATTCGACTTACGGCCGCTTCAGCCGACCGGATAGTATTGAATAGTCCGTAGTTATGCGTCGTGAGACTGGCGCCACGCGACCGCCGGTCTGTGCGCGATTGCTTCGATCGGCCATCCGTAGCTATTTAACTCCGCGGTCACGGCGGATGCATATATGCACCTACATCTTGCTATAGCTCAATAGGGCTATCTTGGTGGTACGGCGAAGAAGTGACCAACCGGCTTTCCGGAGAATTTGCACGCGGCGCCAACAAGCGTGACCCGCGCGGCAAGTATGTCGTGTACGATTCATAACATTCGCTAACGACTCCGCGCGTAAGCCCGGCACAGTCGCGTTTTCTGCGTTTTCTGCGTTTTTGACATGGGGTATTTTCTCAGTCACAGATTTTTAAAAATATTTTTTGAACATTCTAAATCACTTACGCTTCGCCGTTCCGACCCACCGTAAACTCGTCTGCTAGTCTCATGGTCGAGATTTGCCATGACACCGAACTACCAACTCACAACCAGATTCGTTAACTACAAACACACCACTAACCAGCGCCCGGGCGTTAACTCAGAGGCCGTCCTATGACTCCTCTGTCTCCGCTTCTCCAGCGCTTTTCCGAACACATGCAGGCGCGCCACCTCGCGCCGGCCACACAACGAAGCTATATCCACTACGTAACCAAGTTCGCCCGTTATCACGGACGCGATCCCGAGTTACTCGATCCCGACGCCGTCCGCCAATACCAGCTCTACCTGCTCCAGGAGCGCGGTCAGTCCGCCGATAGCGTGAATACATTCATTTCCGCTGTCCGGTTCCTCTATCTCGAGACACTCAAGATGCCTTGGAAGAAGGAAGTTTTCGTCCGCACCGCGGCGAAGAAGAAGCGTGCGGCCACGTTGATTCCGTCCGACATCCGCAGCCTCTTCGAACACGTCATCGGCATCAAGCATCGCGCCGCGTTGATGCTCTGCTACGGAGCCGGCCTGACCGCCTCCGAAGCGGTCGCCGTAAAGATAGCCAACATCGACAGCCGGAGCTTGCTGCTGCGCGTCGAACACCGCAGCAGCGCTAAAGACCGCTACGTTCCGCTATCCCCCATCCTATTGGAGGTGTTGCGCACTTATTGGCTGATCGCGCGCCCCGCCGGCCCGTGGCTGTTCCCGTCCTGGCGCGCCGCACGCCACATCGGCGCCGGTCTCCTGCGGCGCGCCTGCAAAGAAGCCTGGCAACTTGCCAACCTGCCCCATCCGGTGAGCCCACGCATGCTTCGCCAGAGCTTCGCCAGTTGCCTGATCGAAAAAAAGGTGGACCAGCGCGTGGTCCAGGCCATTCTTGGCCATGGCTCTTTGGATCCCCCGGCCAAGATCGACCCCAAGGCTAGCCCTCTCGATCAACTGCTGATAGGAACCCGGAGAAAGGCCAGCACGATTAAGTTTCCCAAGCCCGATTAATCCGGACCGCCGCGCACAACCGGCAACCTTAAAACAACCGTGAGCGCTGCGAGCGCTGCCCGACGGGCGCTGGTCCCGGCGAAGCAGGTTCCGCCGCGCTCGCGGTTTATGTGAGAAACTAGCTCGAATTAGCCGGTAACGTCATGTGGCCGCGACCCGCCCAATTGATATATAAAAATATAGGGGGCATGCCTCGGGTTGGTACGGATTGGAACACGGGTGCAATTCGGGCAGTCCTCTCCTCTCGAACAGCTTGGAATCGAAGAGTTTAGAATAAATGTAATGGACACCCTTCCAAATCTGAACCGGTCATGATCGATCATACATATACACCTGCCGAGAAGCCTACGACGGCCACTCCCACCAGGCCGCCCATTGGGCCAGCGGGCAGTCCGCCCGTTATCCCGCCGAAGCGCCGGTCCAAATTGCGCTGGCTGTGGCTGCCCGTTCTGGCAGCGCTGTGTTGGGCCGGTTACAAGTATTGGCCGAAGATTGGCCCATTGCTGAGCGGGCCCACCGCGCCCGCCACCAAGAGCGGCAAGAAAGGCGGAAGAGGCGGCGGCGCTGTCCCAGTGGTCGCCGTCCGTGCGCACCGCGGCAATATCGGCGTGTATGACGTCTCGCTCGGCGCGGTGACCCCCATCAACACGGTGACGGTCACATCGGTGGTCAGCGGCCAGCTGATGAGCGTCTCTTATAAGGAAGGCGATATCGTCCAGAAGGACCAGGTGCTGATGGAGATCGATCCGCGTCCCTTCCAGGTGCAGCTCGAAAACGCGGAGGGGCAGCTCGCCAGGGACCAGGCGCTGCTCGACAATGCGCGCGTGGATCTGGCGCGGTATGAGACGCTAGTGACGCAAAAAGCCGTCCCCGAGCAGCAACTCGCCACGCAAAAGGCGCTGGTGGATCAGGACGTGGGCGTTGTGAAATCGGATCAGTCCATGATCAACAGCGCCAAATTGAATCTGGAGTACTGCAAGATCAGGGCGAAGTTTACTGGACGCGTGGGGCTGCGTCTGGTGGACCCCGGAAACATTGTCCAAACCACCGCTCCCACACCCCTGGTGGTGATCACGCAAATTGAGCCGATCAGCGTGCTGTTCCCGATCGCCGAAGACCAGTTGCCGCCGGTATACCAGAAGATGCGCGCCGGCGAGAGCTTGACCGTAGAGGCGTGGGACGCCCACGATTCGAAGAAGCTCGCCACGGGAACGTTGTTCACCATCGATAACGAGATCGATCAGACCACGGGCACGGTGAGAGCGAGGGCCAATTTCGCCAACACGAATTACGAGCTGTTTCCCAACCAGTTCGTCAATGCGCGCCTGCTGGTGCAGCAGAAGAGCGGCGTCGTGCTGGTGTCGGATGCCGCCATCCAGCGTTCCACCAGTCAGATCTACGCGTTTCTGGTAAAGCCCGATTCCACCGTAACGGTTCGCAATATTACCGTAGGCACTTCCGATGGCGGCGAAACGGAAATCACCTCCGGGCTTGCTCCCGGCGATGAAGTGGTGATCACGGGAGTGGATAAGCTGCAGGAAGGCACTGCGGTTAGCGCCACGGTGCCGGGTGAGCAGCCGGCCGGGCGCGGCGGCGGCGCGGCCAAGAAGGGCGGAGGCAAGAAGAAGTGAGTCCGTCTCGGAATTTTATTCTGAGGCCCGTAGCTACGTCGCTGTTGATGGTAGCCATCATGCTGGCGGGCGCCGTGGCTTACATCCAGCTGCCGGTATCGGCGCTTCCCGAAGTAGACTACCCGATTATCCAGATCGTCACGTTCTACCCGGGCGCAAGCCCCGACGTGATGGCATCGTCGGTAACGGCGCCGCTCGAGGTACAGCTGGGCGAGGTGCCGGGCCTGACGCAGATGACTTCTACCAGCTCGGATGGAAGCTCGATCATTACCCTGCAGTTTGCGCTGACTTTGAGTATCGACGTGGCCGAGCAGGAGGTCCAGGAATCCATCAACGCCGCGGGAACCTACCTGCCGCCGGATCTGCCCACGCCGCCGATCTACAGCAAGACTAATCCGGCGGATACGCCGATTCTAACCCTGGCGCTGACGTCGAAGAACATTTCCCTGTCGACGGTGGAAGACCTGGCGGATACGCGCCTCGCGCCCAAGATCTCGCAATTGCCGGGCGTCGGCCTGGTCAGCATTTCGGGCGGCCAGAAGCCCGCGGTGCGCATTCAAGCCAACCCCACCAAGCTGGCCGCTTACGGGTTGAACCTGGAAGACGTGCGCAACGGCATCACTGCGGCGAACGTGAACCAGGCCAAGGGCAATTTCGACGGCGCCTACCAGGATTATCAGATCGGCGCCAACGACCAACTGCTCACCAGCGCGGATTATGCGTCGCTGATCGTGGCCTACCGCAACGGCGCGCCGGTGAAGCTCACGGACGTAGCCGTCATCACCGACGATATTGAAAACCGGCGCCAGGCGGCGTGGTGGAACGAGACGCCGTCGGTAATCCTCAACATTCAGCGGCAGCCCGGGGCTAATATCATCGCGGTGGTGGACCGCATCAAGGCGTTGCTGCCCAATCTCACAGCCACGCTGCCTACGGACGTACAGGTGGAGGTGCTGACGGACCGCACCAACACCATCCGCGCCTCGGTAACGGACGTTCAATTCGAGCTGATGCTCACCATCGGGCTGGTGGTGATGGTGATTTTCCTCTTCCTGCGCAACGTCTCGGCGACCATCATCCCCAGCATCGCGGTGCCGCTTTCCATCGTAGGTACGTTCGGCGTGATGTACCTGCTGGGGTACAGCCTGAATAATTTGACGCTGATGGCGTTGACCATCTCGACCGGTTTCGTGGTGGACGACGCCATCGTCATGATCGAGAACATCACGCGCTATATCGAAGAGGGCGAGAACGCGCTGCAGGCGGCGCTTAAAGGGTCCGAGCAGATTGGATTCACCATCGTATCGCTCACCATTTCGCTGATTGCGGTGCTGATTCCGCTGTTGTTCATGGGCGACATCGTGGGTCGGCTGTTCCGCGAGTTCGCGGTCACGCTCAGCGTCACCATTCTGGTTTCGGCGGTGGTTTCGCTCACGCTCACGCCCATGATGTGCTCGAAGCTGTTGAAGCATACGCCGGAACGCGAGCAGGGACGGTTTTATAGGGTTTCCGAGCACGGGTTCAACTGGATCATCGCGCAGTATGGCAAAATCCTGCAGGTGGTATTGCGTTTCCAGACAACCACGCTTTTTGTCGCCGCGGGAACGTTTGCGCTGACCATTCTGTTGTTCCTCTACATCCCCAAAGGCTTCTTCCCGATTCAGGATACGGGCGTGATCCAGGGTATTTCGGAAGCCGCCCAGACCATTTCCTTCCGCGAAATGTCTCTTCGCCAGCAGGCTCTGGCGAAAGTAATCCTCAAGGACCCGGCGGTGGAGAGCCTGTCTTCCTTTATTGGCATCGACGGCACCAACACTACCATGAACAGCGGACGCATTCAGATCAATTTGAAGGATCTGGATGTCCGCAAAATTAACGCCGGCGAAGTGATCCGGCGGTTGCAGCCCCGCCTCGACGAAGTTTCCGGCATTACGCTCTTCATGCAGCCGGTGCAGGATTTGACGGTGGAAGATCGCGTGAGCCGCACCGAATTCCAGTACACCCTGGAAGACCCCAGCGCCGACGAGCTGGGCGTGTATGCGCCGCAAATGTTGGACAAGCTCAAGCAACTGCCGCAACTGACCGACGTGGCCAGCGACCAGCAGGTGCAGGGCTTGCGCGCAACGCTGGTATACGACCGCGATACGGCCTCGCGCCTGGGCATCACGCCCAATATGATCGATCAGACGCTCTACGATGCGTACGGCCAGCGCGAAGTCTCCACCATGTTCAAGCCGTTGAATCAGTATCACGTGGTGCTTGAGCTGATGCCGGGCTTTCAA
This sequence comes from Bryobacteraceae bacterium, assembly GCA_049522755.1. Lineage (GTDB taxonomy): Bacteria > Acidobacteriota > Terriglobia > Bryobacterales > Bryobacteraceae > PALSA-243. Next base: position 79,766 of record JBEKNN010000001.1, read on the forward strand.
AAAGCTCCGCAGGATCTGCGCGATCTGTATATCCGCACCGGCGCCGGAACCCCCGCTGGCAGCGGCGGGCTGGTATCCGGCGGGATATCTGCCACCTCCCTTTCCACCGGACCGAAAAACAGTGCGGGCAGCGCGGCCACGACCATCGTGACGGGCGCCGGTTCTTCGCCCGCCAGCGCGGTGTTCAACGGCAACGTGGCGGCCACCACGGCGTTTCCCAATGGCGGCCAGGTACCGCTGGGGGCGTTCTCGCAGGTAAATATCTCGGCTGTGCCCATCACGGTGAACCACCAGGGGCAATTTCCCGTGGTGACGCTTTCGTTCAACCTGGCGCCGAAAGCCTCGCTGGGCGACGCCGTCAAGGCGGTGAATACGGTAAAAGACGAACTCGGAATGCCGGCCAGCATCCAGGGCGCGTTCCAGGGCACGGCGCAGGCGTTCACGGCGTCGCTGGCGAACGAGCCGGTGCTGATTCTGGCGGCGCTGGTGACGGTGTATATCGTGCTGGGCGTGCTGTACGAAAGCTACGTTCATCCCATCACGATTATTTCCACCCTGCCCTCGGCGGGCGTTGGCGCGCTGCTGGCGCTGCTGATCTGCGGCCAGGATTTCAGCGTGATTGCGCTGATCGGCATTGTGCTTCTGATCGGCATCGTGCAGAAGAACGCCATCATGATGATCGACTTTGCGCTGGACCTTGAGCGCAGGGAAGGAAGGACGCCTGTCGATGCCATCTATCAGGCGTGCCTGCTGCGGTTCCGGCCCATCATCATGACCACCATGGCGGCGCTGCTGGGCGGCGTGCCGCTGGCGCTGGGCACAGGCACCGGCTCCGAGCTGCGGCGCCCGCTGGGCATCACCATCATCGGCGGCCTGATCTTCAGCCAGATGCTGACGCTGTTTACGACGCCGGTAGTCTACTTGTGGTTCGACCGCCTGGCGCGGCGGTTCGCGAAGAATAAGGCAACCGAACCGGACATCTTACCGGAGCACGAACTGGCATGAGTATGTTAGCTAGTGCTAATGTCAAGCTTAGTGCCTGTGTTAGTACCAGTGCTCGTGGCGCACGCACTCGTGCGTGCAGCGTTCACACTCGTGTGAACGCGTTCTCGCCACTTTTCATGCGCACTGGACCAAGCATATTCCTCAGCGCTGCCGACCAGCCCAGCCTTCACAGGATTTTCCTCGATGTAAGCCAAAATCCGTTCCCACTCCCGATCATCGCGCACCCAATGGCCGTAAGATTCCCGTTGCCAGAACTGCTCGCCGGTCCGGCCAAGTATTATGTTCGCCCCTCGGGCAGTAACGCCCTTAATCGATTTCAGCAACAAGCTAGGAGCCACTACGGGCAAGAGCAGCAAGTGCACATGATTCGCCATGACGGCAAATGCCCCAAGATGGTATTGGCCCAGTTCGACGCCTTTGAACAGCGAAGCGACCAGCAGGTCCGCGATAGCTTCCCGCTTCAGGAACGTAGGACCAGAAGTCGCACGATCCAGATATCGATCCCTCCAGACAAATGCCTGCCCGCTCGAGAGCTTATGCGCCGGCGGATATCGCCCATGGGGAAGGCTTCCGTGCAGATTCCAGGTAATGAAGAGCCATTGGTTTTCAGGACACACGTGGGGCAGCCGGCGGGAAGATTGCACTGCTCGGATAGTGCGGCTTATCCAATAAAAATCTCACCTAATCCCGTGAGATGGCCGTCAACCAGTTTTGGTGCCAGCACCAGTAGTGCCGGCATTCGTGGCGCACGCACTCATGCGTGCAGCGTTCACACTCGTGTGAACGCGTCTCCGCCTTTCTCGCATACTCGCCCAAGCATTTCCGAGCGAAAGTGCGCTCCTGCCCACAATCGCTCGGCAAGTTTTTCGCGTTCCCACGAGTGTGAACGCTGCACGCACGAGTGCGTGCGCCACAAACACAAGTACAAGCACGAATGCGAGTGCTTGCACAACAAGGTGATGGGTCAGATCAATTGGCCAGATAATGGGGCTTTCCAATGAATATCTGCGAGCCCTTCATCCGCCGGCCCATTGCGACCACGCTGCTCACCGCCGCCATCGCCCTGGCTGGCGCCGTGGCCTTCCGCATTTTGCCGGTCTCGCCGCTGCCGCAGGTGGATTTTCCAACCATCCAGGTGAACGCCGTGCTCGCCGGCGCAAGCGCGGAAACCATGGCCTCTTCGGTGGCGACGCCGCTCGAGCGCCAGTTCGGCCGCATCGCGTCCGTAACCGAGATGACCAGTTCGAGCGGCCTGGGGTCTTCCGCCATCACGCTGCAATTCGACCTGAATCGCAACATTGACGCCGCCGCGCGCGACGTGCAGGCCGCCATTGCCGCGGCCCGCGGCTATCTGCCCACTAATCTGCCGAGCAATCCCACGTATCGCAAAGTCAATCCGGCGGATTCGCCGATTTTCATGCTCGCGCTCACGTCCAAAGTGCTCGACAAAGGTCAGATGTACGATGCGGCTTCCACCATCATGGCGCAGAAGCTCGCGCAAATCAGCGGCGTAGGACAGGTGACCGTGGGAGGCAGCGCGTTGCCGGCGGTGCGCGTGGAGCTGAATCCGGACAAGCTCGACAAATACGGAATCGGATTCGAACAGGTGAAAACGGCGCTGGCGAACGCCAATACCAATACCCCCAAAGGCCATTTCTCGAATGGCGTGCAGATGTGGGAGGTCGGCGCCAACGACCAGATCTTCAAAGCCATCCAATACAAGCCGCTGATTGTCGCCTATAACAACGGCACGGCCGTCCGCATATCGGATGTCGGCGACACCGTCGATTCGGTGGAAGATCTGCGCAACGCCGGCTATGCCAACGGCCAACCCTCCGTGCTGGTCATCGTCATGCGGCAGCCCGGCGCCAATATCATCGACACCGTGGACCGCATCCGGGCCGCGCTGCCGCAGTTGCACGCTTCCGTGCCGCAATCGATCGATATGCGCGTGGCCATGGACCAAACCGTCACCATCCGCGCTTCGGTAGAGGATACCGAGCGGACGCTGCTGATCTCGGTAGCGCTGGTGATTCTGGTGGTCTTCTTATTCCTGCGCAATGGGCGCACCACTTTCATCCCCAGCGTAGCCGTTCCCGTATCGCTGATTGGCACGTTCGGCGCAATGTACCTGCTGGGCTACAGCCTCGACAACCTTTCGCTGATGGCGCTGACCATCTCGACGGGATTCGTGGTGGACGACGCCATCGTGGTGATCGAGAACATCATGCGTTACCTGGAACAGGGAATGCAACCGTTCGCCGCGGCGTTGAAGGGCGCGCAGGAGATCGGGTTCACGGTGTTGACGATGAGCATATCGCTGGTGGCGGTTTTCATTCCGCTGCTGCTGATGGGCGGCATTGTCGGCCGGCTGTTCCGCGAGTTCGCGGTGACGCTCTCCGTCGCGATCGCTATTTCCATGGTGGTTTCGCTGACGGCCACGCCTATGATGTGCGCGCACCTGCTGCGCGAACAGCTCTCGCATGGCTGGATCTATCGCGTCAGCGAACGCGGCTTCAACGCGGTGGTGAACGCTTACGGGCGCGCCTTAACGGTGGTGCTGCGCCATTCGTTCATCACTTTGATGGTTTTGCTCGCAACCATTGCCTTGAACGTAGTGCTGGTGGCGCGCGTTCCCAAGGGCTTTTTCCCGCAGCAGGATACCGGCCGGTTGAACGGTTCCATTATTGCCGACCAGGACACCTCGTTCATCGCCATGGACCAGATTCTGCAGCGGTACGTAAACATCATCGCTGCCGACCAGGGGGTGGATACGGTGAACGGCTTCACCGGCGGCGGACGCGGCGGCGCTACCAACTCGGCCCGCATGTTCATTTCGCTGAAACCTCTGGAGGACCGGAAAGGCGTCACCGCCGACGAACTAATCGGCCGCTTGCGGCCGCAACTGGCCCGCGTTCCGGGAGCGACGTGTTATCTGCAAACTTCGCAGGACCTGCGCGTGGGCGGCCGGCAGAGCAACGCGCAATACCAGTTCACCATGCGCGGAGATAACGTCAACGAGCTGAATTCCTACGGACCGAAGATGCTCGAGCAACTGCGCGCCATCCCGCTGATTGTGGATACCAATACCGACCAGCAGGATCGCGGCCTGATGGCCTGGGTGCAGTACGACCGCAAGACGGCGTCGCGCTTCGGCATCTCATCGCAATTGGTCGATTCGACGCTCTATGATGCGTTCGGGCAAAGCCCGGTATCCACCATGTATACGATGCTGAACCAGTATCACGTGATCATGGAAGCGGCCCCGCAATACTGGCAGGATCCGAATACGCTAAGGAAAATCTACGTCATGGCGCCCGCCGGAAACGCGGTGCCGCTCAGCGCTTTTGCGCACTTCGAGGCGCGAAATACCGCCCTGGCGGTGAACCATCAGGGGCTGTTCCCCTCGGTGACCATCTCGTTCAACCTGCAGCCTGGCGTCGCTTTGGGCGATGCGGAGGACGCCATTAACGCGGCGGCCAGCAAGGTGGGTTTGCCCCCTACGATTCAAACCATATACGCGGGGACCGCGGCGGCTTACAAGACTTCTCTCGACAGCGAGCCATGGTTGATCGCGGCCGCGCTCACCGCGGTTTATCTGGTGCTGGGCATTCTGTATGAGAGCTACATTCACCCGATCACGATTCTTTCCACGCTGCCCTCGGCGGGCGTAGGCGCGCTGCTGGCGCTCGAGATGACGAATACCGAGTTGAGCGTCATCGCCATGATCGGGATTATTCTGCTGATTGGCCTGGTGAAGAAAAACGCCATTATGATGATCGATTTCGCCCTGGCCGCTGAGCGCAATGAGGGCAAGAACTCACACGATTCCATTTTCGAAGCCTGCCTGCTGCGCTTCCGGCCGATCCTGATGACCACCATGGCGGCGATGCTGGGCGCGCTGCCCCTGGCGCTGGGTCACGGCACCGGCTCGGAGCTGCGGCGTCCCCTGGGGATGACAATTATCGGCGGTCTGATTGTGAGCCAGATGCTGACGCTGTTCACCACCCCGGTGGTGTATCTATACTTCGACCGCTTGCAACATTATTGGACGCGCGTGCGGGCCCGCCGGCGCGAAAAACGCACCGGCCCGCTGGGGCAGGAAGCATGATCGATGCCACACCATGCCAAGCACCTTGCCAGTGCTCAGGCCCGTGCCAGTGCCTAGCCCCGTGCCAGTGCCTAAGCCCGTGGCGCACGCACTCATGCGTGCCGCGTTCACACTCGTGTGAACGCTCTTGCTTTCGCCTGCTAGCGCTGATCTTCCCAGTCCTGTTCCTATCCGCCTGCGCCGTCGGCCCCAACTACAACCGCCCTGCGGCCATCGTAGCCCCCGCCTACAAAGAGCCGCCGCCGGAAGCATTCAAGGAAGCGCAGGCAGCCGGATTGCAACCCGCCAATCCCTCCGACGCCTTCCAAAAAGGCAAATGGTGGGAGATCTACCACGACCCCGCTCTGAACGCGCTCGAAGAGCAAGTCAACATCAACAATCAAAACGTGCTGTCGGCGGAAGCGAATTACCGCCAGGCCAAGGCCGCAGTGCGCGCGGCGCGGGCGGGACTTTTTCCCACCGTAACCGCGGATCCCAGCATCGCCAAAGAGCGCGCCGTCACCACGGAAGGAACCTCGGGCACATATTCGTTGTATACTCTGCCGCTCGATGTCTCGTGGGAGCCCGACTTGTGGGGCAATATCCGCCGCGGCGTGACGGCAGCCGCCGCGACCGCCCAGTCTACCTTCGCCAACCTGGAGAACGCCAGGCTGCTGTATCAATCCGAGCTGGCGTCGGATTACTTTCAGCTTCACGGCACAGACGGCGACATCGAGCTGCTCAATACGACAGCGAAATCGTATGACGAATATCTCACGCTCACCCAGAACCGTTTCGCGGGCGGCGTAGCGTCCGATCTGGATGTCGCGCAGGCGGAATCGCAACTCTACGGGACGGAGTCCCAATTGATCGACCTGGGCGTGCAGCGGGCGCAGTTCGAGCATGCGATTGCGATACTTGCCGGCAAAACTCCGGTGGAGATAACCATTCCGCCGGCGGCGTTGACCGAGCCGCCTCCGCCGGTCCCGGTCGGTTTGCCCTCCGAGCTGCTGGAACGGCGTCCGGATATTGCGAGTTCGGAGCGGCTCGTCCACGCGGCCAATGAACAGATCGGCATCGCGATGGCCGCGTTCTACCCCACCCTGACGCTCAGCGCATCCGCCGGATTTGAGAGCACCGGTTTCGCCAAGTGGTTCGGCCTGCCGAGCCGGTTCTGGTCGGTGGGGCCGGCGCTGGCCGAGACCCTCTTCGAAGGCGGCCGGCGCAAGGCGATGGTGGCCGAAGAGCAGGCCGCGTACGATTCCACCGTGGCCACTTATCGTCAGACGGTGCTGACGGCCTTCCAACAGGTGGAGGATCAATTGGCGGCGCTGCGCGTTCTGGAGCAGGAAGCGTCGAAAGTGGATGAAACGGTCAAGTCAGCCGATCGCGCGCTGGTCGTTTCCACCGCGCAGTACAAAGCGGGCACCGTCAATTACCTCACGGTCATCACCGCGCAGGCCACCTTGCTGACCGCGCAGGTGACGGCGGTGAACGTGTTGACGCGGCGGTTCACCGCAAGCGTATCGCTGGTGCAGGCGCTTGGCGGCGGCTGGAACGTCACGCAGATGCCTTCGCAGCAGGATGTGACGAAGGCCAATTGAGGCGCCGCGACACCCGCTTGTAGGTAGAATAAGAGCGGGCTGCTGCTTGGAAGCTGTGAAAGAATCGGTTGGCAGGCGGAAGCGCCTGCCCCACAAACCCAGACTCTTGCGCACCTATGTGGGACAGACGCTTTCGTCTGTCAACCCAGATTGAAATGTATCTGGATGAGAAAGGGCCGATATGAACGATCGTCTCGAAGTCCCGAAGTTCGCGAGCGAGGAAGAGGAATTCCTGGAAGCTGCGCGCTTGGGCCGGCTGCGGAGTGTTTCCACGCCGTTGCGCCGGGCCCGGGAAGCGTCGAACTCTCTCACCATCCATCTATCCGATTCAGACCTGGCGGCAATTCGCCGTCTCGCGGCGCAACGTGGCCAGGATGAAGATGCCTGCGCCGCGGCCATCCTTCACCGCGCGCTGGAAAACGAGACGCCGGACCACGGCATCCTCCGGCACTAATATGCGCCGCTGTCTCTTCCTTCTATTCCCCTTCGCGGCCACGCTCATCGCCCAACAGCGCCCCTTCGATGCCAACGCCATGATGGCGCTGAAGCGCATCGCCGATCCGCAAATCTCGCCCGACGGCCGCTGGGTGGCCTTCTCCGTCCAGACGGTCGACCTGGGCGCCAACAAGAAGCCCGCGCAAATCTGGATTGTGCCGCTCGATGGCGGCGCGCCGCGGCAGATCACGCAGGATGGCGACGATAACGAGCGCCCCCGCTGGTCGCCCGATTCCCGGCGCATTGCCTATGTCTCGAACCGCGGCGGGTCGTCGCAAATCTGGCTGATGGACCCCGACGGGTCGAACGCGAAGGCCGTCACCAACTTCGCCGCCGAGGCCGATGGCGTCTTGTTTTCACCCGATGGTAAGAACCTGCTGTTCACCAGCAACGTCTATCCCGAGTGCGGCGCCGACGATGCCTGCAATAAGAAGAACCTCGACGCCGACGCCGTCGGCAAGGTGAAAGCGCGCATCTACACCGAGCTGCTCTACCGGCATTGGACGCAGTGGCAATCGAAGCGCCGCAGCCATCTGATGGTGACGCCTGTCACGGGCGGCCCGCCGAAAGATCTCACGCCCGGCACGCACGACGTGCCGCCGTTTTCGCTGGGCAGTCCCGACGATTACGATATTTCGCCGGATGGCCTCGAAGTCTGCTACTCCATGAATGCCGACCCTGTGCCGGCCGTCAGCACCAACGCCGATCTGTTCGTGGTCCCCATCGGCGGCGGCCAGTCGCGCAAAATTACGTCAGTGCCCGGCGCCGATTCCAGCCCGCACTACTCGCCCGACGGCAAGTACCTCGCGTGGCGGTCGCAGTTTCGCGCGGGCTATGAGAGCGACCGCTGGCGCCTGATGTTGCTCGAGCGCGCCACCGGGCGCGTCACTGGCCTGACCGAGAATCTGGACCGGTGGGTGAACAGCTTCACGTGGGCGCCGGATTCGAACGCGCTCTTCTTCACCACGGCCGACCGCGGGCGCCAGGCGATTCAACTGATCCCCGTGGGCGGCGGCGAAATCCGAGGCGTGGCTAGCGGCGACAGCGAGCTGGACGACATGCAGTTGACGCGCAACGGACGCACCATGGTCTACACCCAGCAGACCGGCGTCTCGCCCACCGAGATCTACCGCGCCGCGTCGTCGGGCGGCCCCCCGGTAGCGCTGACGCATCTCAACGATCAGACGCTGGCCGCGTATCAACTGACGCCGCTCGAAGAGTTCTGGGTGGATACGGCCGATGGCGCGCGCGTGCAGAGCTTCGTGGTGAAGCCGTATGGGTTCACGCCCTCGCGCAAATACCCGGTGCTGATGCTGATCCACGGCGGCCCGCAGGGCAACTGGGGATACAGTTGGAGCTACCGCTGGAACGCGCAGGTTTTCGCCGCCGCGGGATATGTGGTGGTGATGCCGAACCCGCGCGGATCGACCGGCTACGGGCAGAAGTTCATCGACGATATCAACGCCGATTGGGGCGGGAAGGCTTTCGACGACATCATGGCGGCGACGGACCACGTGGTGGCTGAGCTTCCCTATGCGGACGGCAGCCGCATGGGCGCGGCGGGCGCCTCCTACGGCGGCTACATGATCGATTGGATTTTGGGCCACACGCAGCGCTTCAAGGTGCTGGTATCGCACGCCGGCGTCTACGATCTGACCAGCGAATTCGGCGGCACCGAAGAGCTCTGGTTTCCGCTGTGGGAAATGGGCGGCACGCCGTGGGACAAGCCCGAGGTCTACCAGAAATGGTCGCCCAGCAGCTACGTGAAAGACTTCCATACGCCCACGCTGGTGGTGACCGGCGAGCTCGATTTCCGCATCCCCTACCCGCAAAGTCTGCAGCTCTTCACGGCGCTTCAAATGCAGAAGGTTCCGTCGAAGCTGATGGTCTTTCCGGATGAAGGGCATTGGGTGTTGAAGCCGCAGAACAGCCTGCTCTGGTACAAAACAGTGATCGATTGGGTGGATTCCTGGTTGAAAAAATGAAGGCAATTATAGCGTTGTTTGCGATCCTGGTTGTAGGCACAATTGCACTTTTTGTGACGTCGGGCCACACGACGATGAGCCTGACGCCGCCGGTGAAGACCATCGGCGTCAGCACGCCGGTGACGGTGAAGGCATTCAATTCGCACGGCGAGCGGCGGCTCACGGCGTACATTGAGCAGAACGGCGCGCGATCGCAGCTATTCAGTCAAGCCAGTCCCGCCACTCGCTTCTTCTGGCAGCGAAGCGCGCCGCCCCGCCTCTACATGTTCGACGCCGGAAAGACTAAAGCGCCGAATCTGAAGGAAGGCAAGGCGCGGCTGGTGGTGGAAGCGATTTCGAACGACATGCGCGCCAGCGCCGATACCGCGGCGTTTGACGTGGATGTGGTGCTGGCTGCGCCGCGAGTGATCCCCGACGCGGCGGAGCACGATATCAATCAGGGCGGCATGGAGCTGGTGACGTTCACGCCCAGCGGTTCGTGGAGCGAGGCGGGCGTGAAAGTGGGCGACTATTCGTTCCGCAGCTTCCCGCTGCCCGGGCATCCCGACGAGCGCTTCTCGATGTTTGCCTATCCGTGGGATCTGCCATCCGACGTAGGCCCGCTGGTCTATGCGCGCAATCTGGCGGGGACCGAGGCGACGGCTCATTTCTTCTTCAAATTGTTTCCCAAGAAGTTCCGCGCGCGCGATTTTCCGGTGGACGATGCATTGATGGAGAAGCTGGTAAACTCCGTCGACCCGACCGGACAACTGGCGCCGGGGCCGGATCTGCTCTCGCGATTCCTCAAGATCAATGGAGAGATGCGCCGCCAGAACAACCAGCAGCTTGCCGATCTGCGCTTCAAAACCGAAGAGAAGATTCTTTGGCACGGGCCGTTCATCCATTGGGGTAAGGAAGAAGCTAATTTCGCCGATGTCCGCAATTACATGTATCACGGCAAGAAGGTGGACCAGCAGGTACACCTTGGTTTCGATCTATCGGACAACGCCAACACGCCCGTGCGCGCAGCCAACGACGGCCGCGTGGTATGGGCGGCGAACCTCGGCATCTACGGAAACTGCATCGTGCTCGATCACGGGTACGCGCTGCAATCCATCTACGGCCACCTGCGCCAGATCGACGTGAAAGTGGGCGACGTGGTCCAGCGCGGCCAGACCATGGGCTTCGAAGGCCAAACCGGCCTGGCGGGCGGCATCCATCTTCACTTCAGCATGCAGATCGACGGAGTGCAGACGAATCCGCGCGAGTGGTGGGACGAGCATTGGATCAAGGATAGGATCTTGAGCAAGCTGGACCCGAGCCGTATCGAGACCGCGGCGACCACTGTTCATCAAGTGGCGCACAAGACACAGAAGCGCAAGCATTGATCGAGCGCTCTCTCAGAATGTAAAGCGCGAGTCGAATTCGATGCGGCGATTATTCGCCGTCCCCGCCGAGGCCATGCCGACGCCGCCTCCTCCGAAACCTGTATTCACAGAAGTTGGATCGAGGAACTGAGGCGAAGTAATCACGCCCTGGTAGCCCGCCGGGTTAAAGTGGTTCAGCACGTTGGTGACGTTCACGCCGATGGTCAGGTTGAATCGGCGCTCGGTGTTCTCCGGGCCCATCCCGCGCCCGCCTCCCGGAGGTCCCATCCCCATGGCGCCACCGCCACGGCCGCCTCCGCCTCCTCCCGGCCCGCCGCCGCCGGGACCGCCGCCACGCCCGCCGCCGCCGAGTCCGCTGGGCGTCGCCGCATTAGCGCTGGCCACACGCGGACCAATCCCGAACACACGGTAGACCCGCATGTTCACCGAGATCAGACCGGCCATGGTGAGATAGTCCCGCGGAACCAGATTGACCGGGCTAGCGGGATTGTAACTGGTTGTGAATGCGCCTGCGCGGGAACACACCACGTTGCCAATGGTTCCCAGGAAGCCTGTGGGGCAAGAGCCGGGCGCAGCGAAGGCCGCGCGTGCGTTCTCGAGCGTATCGCCATACAGATCCTCACCCGCCAGAACGTCGTAAGGCATTCCTGAGCGTAGAGTGATGAACGGCGCCACGCGAATGCCGGCCGGCGCCAGGATGGAGCCGAATAACTGGAAGTTATTCCGCCTGTCAAGGGTCGAGCGGCCGTAATCCTGCATAAAATCGTAGGGGTTAGTGGGAGTGGAGGGCAGATCGTTGGCGTAAGTGAGCTGGTAATTCGCGTAGATCGATACGTTCTTATTGAAACGTGTGTTCACAGTCGCCATCATGATACTTTGCCGCAGAATTCCGCCAGACTCATATTCGAAAATGTTACCCGCGGCATACCCATACGGGAAAACGCCATTAGTGGGACCGAGCGGCAGCAGCGGATTGAAGGTCCCGGGAAAAGGAGTGTTAATCGGGACGGTTTGCAGGTAATGCTCGGCATGCGTATTCGTATAAGTAACCGAGGCAGTCGTATTATGGGGCAGTTGCCGTTCCACGCCAATCGCGCTCTGAATACTGTAATCCGCCTTAAGCTTGGGGTCTACAATGTAGACGCTGTTTTGCCCGGTGCTGAGAGTCGAGAGCGGTGGAATGTCCGAGAGATAAAAGGTTGGGTCGTAGACGGTGTAATTGGTTTGCGTATGTCCGTTGTCGAGCGCGGCCATCTCATAAGGAGTCAGCGCTACGCGGTCGTAGAATATACCTGCGCCGCCGCGGATCACGGTCTTCTGGCGGCCGTTCTTGGAGCTGCCGGGCGCCCAGGCAAAGCCGAGCCGCGGCGCCCAGTCGCGGTCGTCGTGGTCGAGGGTTTGCACTTCGTAGCGCAGGCCCAGACTCAGGGTGAGATTGCTTCTCACGCGCCAGTCGTCCTGCACGAACGGTCCCGCGTCGTAGCGTATCTCGCTGATGTAGGGGATGCCCGCCTGGACGGTGTATCGGGACGGGCCGCCTCCCAGCGCCTGGATCTGGGCCGCCGTGAATCCCACCTGTTGCAGCGTCAGGTTGCGCTCGTATTGCTGCAGAGAAGTCAGCAGCTCCGTCTCTGCGGCGCCGCCCGATGAGTACACAATCTGGTTGGCCGCGTCCAACACCGGCTCCTCGCCGCCGAGGAAAGTAAATGCGCCGTTGAAGCCCGCCGGGTTATTGTTCTGGTCGGTATCTCTTCGCACGCGCACGCCAAAGCGGAAGGTATGCGTCCCTTTAGTCTTGGAGGTATAGTTCTGTAATTCGAAGTGATGCGTGCGGTCATATGTATTGGCAACGCCGTTGCCGCCGGTCACGAACGAATTCGCCACATTGATTTCTGGCAGATCGTTGCCCTCGGACCGGGTCCAGTTGCGGTAATACTGAAAGCGAGTCTCATTCACGGTCCCCGCATTCAGAACGGCTGTCTCGGTAAGCATCAGATTCTGAGCGTCTCCCGTAGTATTGTAGGGCAGCGAAGAGTAAGGCGGAGGCAGATTGTACCCGCCTAAGCCGGCATTATCGAGCGACGTCATGCGTTCTTCAAAACGCCCGGTCAAGGTGTTATTCGTAGTCAACTGGTAATCGAAACGCGGCGAAATCGTGCGGTTCATCTGGGGTGTAACTACGGCCGTGTTCACAGGTCCGATCTGCAGTGTCGCGGGATTCAGATAAATCGCATTGGTGATGGCGTTATTAGTGATATCGCGCTCGTTGAAATCGAGGAAGAAAGAAGCGCGCTTACTGATGGGGCCGCTGAGGTTGCCCCCGTACATACGGTTGGAGTAATCCGGTTTGTTGGAAGCGAATGGATTCCGCGAATCGAACTCCGCGTCGCTATCGTTGAGAAATAGCATGCCGCGAAACTTGTCCGTTCCAGGCTTGGTGAAGATCTCGATCCGCCCGAAGCCCAGGCGGTCGTATTCGGCCGAGAATGGGTTTTGGTTGATGCGTATCTCGCGGATGGATTCCTTTGGCGGGAGCTGCCCGCCGGAGAAGCCGTCGATATAGATCTGGCCTCCATTGGGACCTGCGCCGGGTCCCGCGAGAGCCTGCAGGGCGGCGGACAGATCGTCCGGATCGTCCGGGAGGGCCTGAAGATCTTCGCCCCGAATCACCAGGGCTGTGGCGTTGTTATCGGGCTCGGTGCTCACAGTGGGCCCGGTTTCGGCGCTCACCGTGACGCGCTGAGTCTCGGTGCTCAACGACAATTGTATAGGTACCTGAACCGTAAGGCCGGCAGCCACGGTAACGGTGCGCGTAAATGGCGCGAATCCGGGGAAGTTCAAATTGACTGTGTACTGGCCCGGGGCGAGGCCGGTGAACGAGTAACTGCCATCGGCCTGCGATTGCGCGGTTTTGGCGGCTCCGCCGCCAGTAAGGGTTACGGTAGCTGCCGGAATCACAGCGCCGGATTCATCCGTCAGTATACCCTTCACTGTACCGGGGCTGGACTGGGACTGTGCCTGCAATACTAGAAATCCGGCAGCCAGGAAAATAGACAAGATTCTCCTCAAGTGAATCATAGTTCCTTCGTGCGAGAGGCTAACTGATGCTTCAGAACCGAGTAGTTCTGATTGGAAGGCGCACCACGGCGGGATTGGGTTTCACCAGCGGATTTTCGGACAGTGCTATGAGTTACAACTCGGGCGTTGCGCCCAATGTCAACCTATAACTTACGTGAACAAGACAGGCCGGGAGGCCTGTCCTACGCCTTGTTCAGCTTGCTGTGCGATTGACCGTATACAAAATAGATCACCAGCCCGAACAGCATCCAGCCGAGCGCCGTGATTTGGGTGCGCGTATCGAGGTTCCAGATCATCGCGCCACACACCAGGACGCCTAGAATCGGGACCAGAGGTACGAGAGGAGTCCTGAATGGACGCGGCACATTCGGTTGAATCTTGCGCATCATGATGACTCCGATGCAGACCAGAATGAATGCGAAGAGGGTGCCGATGGAGGTCAAGTCTCCTGCCAGCGATTCCGGAAGAAACGCCCCGAAAGCGCCGACGAAGAAGAATAGCAGGATGTTGCACTTGTATGGCGTGCGGAACTTTGGATGTACGTCGGAAAACAGCTTGGGCAGCAGGCCGTCTTCGGACATGGTGAAAAATACCCGGCTTTGGCCTAGCAACATCACCAGCATTACCGAAGAGAAACCGAACAGGATGGCGACGGTAACGCCCTTCGCCAACCAATCGAAGCCCGGCATGCCGTGTTCAATGGCGTAGGCGACCGAAGCTTCCTTTCCCACGGTTCCGAATTCCCGCCAGTTCGATACGCCCGTCAACACCCAGCCAAACAGGATATAAAGCACGGTGCAAATGGCCAGCGAGCCCAGAATGCCGCGAGGCATGTCGCGGCCAGGATTGACTGTCTCCTGCGCAGCCGTGGATACCGCGTCGAATCCAATGAATGCGAAAAACACGATGCCCGCCCCTCCCAGCACGCCGCCCCAGCCGTGGTGGTTGAAGGCTTCGTGCCCCGGTTCGGTCGCCGGAATCAACAGTGGATAATGGTTCGCGGGAATAATGAAGTGCCAACCGACCGCAATGAATATGAGGACGATCGCAATTTTGACGGTCACAATGACGGTGTTCAACGTCGCCGATTCCTGTGTACCCTTGATCAGCACCGCGGAGAGCAGAAGCAGAATGACAACTGCCGGAACATTCATGATGCCGCCCTCCATGGGAGAGTGGCACCAGGCGAAGGGCACCGGGCTGAAGCCCTGCTGGGTCAATAGCTTATTCAGGTATTCGCTCCAGGCAATGGAGAGAGTGGCCGCGCCTAACGCGTATTCCAGTATGAGCGCCCAACCGATAATCCAGGCCACGAACTCGCCCATGGTGGTGTACGCGTATGTGTAGGCGCTGCCTGCGATAGGTATCATAGCCGCGAACTCGGCGTAGCATAATCCAGCGAAGGTGCAGCCGATGGCCGCGACAATGAACGAGAAAATGACGCCCGATCCGGCATCCTGCGCCGAGGCCGCGGCGGTCCGTACAAACAGGCCGGCGCCGATGACGGCCCCGATGCCAAGGGCGATCAGGCTCTTGGCCGTCAGCGTGCGCTTCAGGTCGCTGTGCTTGGCCCGCTCAAAGAGCGATTCGAGAGACTTCCTGCGAAAAAGGCTCATAGGTATCCAGATAGATTACCAAACCCGGCAGGCATTGGGGCTGACCATCGGCTGGCTGGCCTTGCAGGCGTAAGCCTTCTGGAATTCCGGCATATTCTGGAGCGTGCCGTTGACGCGGAAGCGGCCCGGCGAATGCGGATCGGTCACAGCGCGGTTGCGGGCTTCCTGCGGCGCGGTGTTTTCGCACCACACCTGCGCCCAACCGAGGAAGAAGCGCTGCTCGGGCGTGTAGCCATCCATCTTCTCCGCATTGCCCTTCAGCGTGTCTTCGAGGGCCATGTAGGCGATGCGCAGGCCCCCGTTATCGGCGGTGTTCTCACCCAGCGTCAGGCGCCCGTTCAGTTTCACGTCGTCCACCGCAGTGAAGCCGGAGTATTCGTCGGCCACGCATGCCGCGCGCTTTTCGAATTCGGCGCCGTCGGTGGCGGTCCACCAATCGCGCAGATTGCCGTCGCCATCGAACTTGCGGCCCTGGTCGTCGAAACCGTGCGTCATCTCATGGCCGATCACCGCGCCCACCGCGCCGTAGTTGATGGACATGTCGCGCTGCGGGTCGAAGAACGGAGATTGCAGAATGCCCGCGGGGAAGTTGATGCTGTTATTCTGCGGGCTGTAGAAGGCGTTGACGGTGGGCGTCGACATGCTCCACTCGGTTTTGTCGGTGGGCTTGCCGATCTTGCCGATGTTGTCCCGATAGCGGAACTCCGCCACGCGTTCGGCGTTGCCCAGAAAATCGTCGCGCGCGATCTTCACCTTGGAATAATCGCGCCATGTCTTGGGATAGCCCACGTTATTCGTGATGGCATTCAGCTTGGCGATGGCCGCGCGCTTGGTGTCGGCGCTCATCCAGTCTAGCGCTTGAATATCCTTGGCGAGCGCCTTCTCTAAAGCCGTCACCAACTGTGTGATCTGCGCCTTGGCGGCGGGGCCGAACGTCAGCTCGATGTACTTCTGGCCCAGCAGGTCGCCCAGTTCGCGATCCACCACGCGCACGCAGCGGTACGGACGCGGACGCTGCTCCTGGGCGCCGGTCATGTAGCGCTGCCAGAAGTCGAAAGCCTCGCTCTCAAATGCCGCGGGCAGCTGCTCGGCGTGCGCGCGCAGCAGGTGGTATTCGAAGTATGCCTTCCAGGCGTCCACGGATTGGTTGGGCAGGTCGGCGGCCAGTCCCTTGGCGAATGCCGGCTGGCTCACGTTGAGGGTCTGGAACGGCGGGGCCTCGATCTGCTTCCAGTATTCATTCCAATTGAAGAAGCTGGACGTGAGCGCCTGCAATTCCTGGCGCGTCATGATGTGATAGGTGGCATTGGGGTCGCGCATGGCCACGCGGTCCACCGAATCTTTGGCGAGAGCGGTTTCGAAATCGAGCGTCAGCCTGGCGTTCTTCACAGCGGCTTCGGGCGAATCGCCGGCCAGCCGGAACATGTTGGCCATGTGCTCCACGAAGCGCTGGCGCGTCTCCACGGACTTGGCGTCGGTCTTCAGATAGTACGAGCGGTCGGGCAGGGAAAGGCCGCCCTGGCGGAAATTGGCGATGGTCTGGTTGGAATCCTTCGCGTCGGGACCCGCGCCGAACACGAACAGAGCGGGGACGCCCATCCCGTGCAGGCGCGCCACCTCATCCACCATGCCGGCGACTGTCAGCTCCTTGATTCGGGCCAACTCAGGCTCAATGGCGCCGAGTCCATTCTTCTCGATGGCGGCGGTATCCATGCACGCCGCGTATTCGTCGCCAATCTTCTGCTCGATTTCGTTTCGCCCGGCCGTCTTGGCCACGGCGCCCTGAATCATATCGAGCAGGACATGCTCGTTGTGGTCGCTCAACTCATTGAACCGGCCCCACCGCGAGCGGTCCGCGGGAAGCGGGTTGTGCGCGACCCAATTGCCGCAAGCGTATTGGTAGAAGTCCGTACACGGGTCGATGGACTTGTTCATAGCGGCGGTGTCGAGTCCCGACGCCGCCGGCGGATCCGCGGCGAGAGCGGCCAGCGGAAACAGCAGGGATGCAAAGAGCCAATGAAGCTTCATAGCAGTAACTCTTAGATTACCGCGATGGCGGAGTATGCTTTGTGTTAAGAAAGGCGCGTGTAAGCGGCGGGTCGCCGTGGACTAATAATAGCCAAAGGCTACACCCTGAAATCTCGCGGAGGGGCTGACGAGATCTTCCTCAACCCCTTTGCGACTTGGCGGCTTCGCGTGATCATCGTCTTCCGGCCCATCGACGATTAGTGTGATGCCGTCTTCGATCGGCTCTCGCCAAGCCGCCCAAGACGCAAAGAACGCAACGACGACTCCAGGGACGTTACACGGTCTTCCTGCCTTACCCCCCCGCCGAATTCTGCGAGATGGATTCTCAGGCTTGCGCGGCTAGCTAGGAACTAATAGCGGCGCGGTTTATCCTTAACATTTCTTTACCGCTTCGCGCGTATCCACAGCGCCGCGCACCGCGCCCTTACGGGCATGCAACTCCTGAATAGCCGGTCAATCAGCCGCCGCGGCATCATCCAAGGTCTCACTCTCGGATCAGCCGCGTTCACCACGCCTGGCCTCTTTGCGGAGCAGTTAGCGGCCACGCCGCGTCTCACCGAAGGTCCTTACTATCCCGATAAGATGCCGCTCGATACCGATAACGACCTGCTGATTATCAACGATGCCATCACGCCTGCCGTCGGCGAAATCACCTATCTCACCGGGCGCGTCCTCGGGGCCGGCGGAGAGCCTGTGCGCAATGCGTTCGTGGAAATATGGCAGGTGGATAGCCGCGCATCTTACATTCACTCGCGCGGGCGAAATCCCAATGGTTACGACTCGAATTTCCAAGGTTACGGCCGCTTCCTCACCGGCGCCAAGGGCGAATATTCCTTCCGCACCATCAAGCCAATCCCGTATTCCCTGCAGGGCATGGCCCGTGCGCCGCACATTCACGTCGCTGTGAGCAAGAACGGACATCGTCTGCTTACCACGCAATTTCTGATCAGGGGACACGCGGCCAACGCGACCGACAACATCTTCAACGAGTTGCGCGACCCGCGCGACCGCGACGTCGTGCTGGTGGATTTTGAGCCGCTGCCCGGCTCCAGATTCGGCGAGCTCTCCGCCCGATTCGACATCGTATTCGGCCGCACTCCGCAGGAAGCCGAGGACGGCAAACTGACCGGCGGCATCGGCAAATCGGAGGGCGGCGGCCGCGGCCCCGGCTTCGGACCTCCGCCTCCGCGCTGGCGCTAAACACATGGGTCGCTAAAACGCCAGCAGCTTTTCCATCGCCGCCGCCAGCCCTTCGGTCTGCGGCAGAATCGCGTTCTCCAATTGCGGATGGTAGCCCACCCACGTATCGAGCGCGCCCACGCGCCGCACCGGGGCATCCAGTTTGTCGAACAGTTCGTCCGAAATCCGGGCGGCGATCTCCGCGCCGTAGCCCCACGAAAGCGTGTCTTCGTGCGCCACAATCACGCGGCTGGTCTTCTGCACGGACGTGCGAATGGACTCCCAATCGTAAGGCGCAAGCGTGCGCAGATCGATGATCTCAACGCTCACATGGGAATTCCGCTTCTCAACCTGCGTCGCGGCGAGCAGCGCCTTCTGCACCAGTGCTCCGTAAGTGATCACGGTAAGGCTGTCGCCGGGTTTCACGATCTTCGCCCGTCCGAACGGAATGGTGAAATGGTCCCCCGGATGCGGCGAACGGTTATACGGCTCGCGGTAGAGCTTCTTGTGCTCGAGGAACAGCACCGGGTCGCCGCAGCGAATCGCGGTGCGCAGCAGGCCGCAGGCATCGCTCGCGTTCGACGGCATCACTACGCGCAGGCCGGGACAGTGCGTGAAGATCGATTCGCCGCACTGGCTATGATAGATGGCGCCGCCGTTCAGATATCCGCCGATGGGCACGCGAATTACGGCCGGGCACGCGAAACGTCCGTTCGAGCGCCAGCGCATAGTGGCCATCTCGTCGCGAATTTGCATCATCGCGGGCCAGATGTAATCGAAAAATTGAATCTCGGCGACGGGCTTGAGGCCGCGCGTCGCCATGCCGATGGCGCGACCCACAATGCCCGCTTCGGCCAGCGGCGTATTGAAGGCGCGGTTCGATCCAAACTCGGTCTGCAAACCGTGCGTGACTTTGAACACGCCCCCTTTGCCTTTGACCTCGTGCAGGTTGCGCTCGCGCGTGCAATCGGCCACGTCTTCGCCGAAAACCAGCATGTCGGGGTTGCGCCGCATCTCCTCGCGCATGGTGGCGTTAATCAGATCCACCATGGTCATGGGCTGGCCGCGGTATTGCGGCTCGGAAGCGAAACTGTCGGAAGTCGGGTCCTCCGTATGCGAATAGAGGTGCGCCATGACCGATTCCGGCGCAGGCGGCTCCTCGCGCCTCGCCTGATCGGTAGCCGCGTGGATTTCCTCATCGATCTCATGCGTGATGCGCTGCAACATCTGCCGGTCCAGAATGCCTTCATCGGCGAGGAACTTGGGGAAGCGGATCACCGGATCGCGCTCGGCCTCGGCCTGCCGTTCCGCGGCCGGTTTGTAGAGCCGCTCATCGTCGGAGAGCGAGTGCGAATACGGCCGGATGACCAGCGCATGCACCAGCGCCGGCCCTTGACCGGTGCGGCAATATTCCACCGCGGCTTTCATGGCGCGATACGACGCCAGAAAATCCGCGCCATCCACGCATTGCCGGAACAGGCCGGGGAAACCCTCGGTCAGGCGTGAAATGCTGCCGCCGGCCGTCTGCGCTTCGATGGGCACGGAAATGGCGTAGCCGTTGTCTTCCACCAGGTAGATCACAGGCAGCCGATTCAGGCACGCCGCGTTGAGCGACTCCCAGAACTCGCCTTCGCTGGTGGCGCCTTCGCCCGATGTCACCAGCGTGACTTCATCGGTCTGCGGATTGCGGTAGCGCGACGCTTCCGCACAGCCTACGGCCTGCAGGAACTGCGTGCCGGTGGGGGACGAGCCGGTGACGATGTTGTAGCTCTTGTGACCCCAGTGCGAGGGCATTTGCCGTCCGCCGGACGCCGGATCGGCAGCGGCCCCGACGGCTTGTTGCAGCATCTCCTGGGGCGTCACGCCGAGGGTCAAACTCAGCGCGCGGTCGCGATAATAAAGGTAGAACCAATCGTGGCCGGGGCGCAGCGCCATGCCGGCAGCCACTTGCACGGCCTCATGGCCCGCGCCGCTGATTTGAAAATAGATGCGGTTCTGGCGCTTGAGCGTCACTTCCCGGTCGTCCAGCCGCCGGGAGGTATGCATAATTCGAAAAGCGCGAATCAGTTCGTCGGGGTCGAGCCCCTCGATCTGGCGCTCGGCGCTGAATGGTTGAGTGGTTATGGTAATAGCCACGCTCAGCCTGCTCCTCCTATGGCGGGCCGGTTGGCCGCGCCTTCAGTGTAACAAAGCATGTACGCTCGAACTTGCTAAATCGAGTACCGCTAGCCCGGTATTTGTGGAAAACAGGATTCGCGTCCCGTCCGGCGACCATCGCGGTTGGCCGGGAGCCAGATCCGCACCGAGAACGCGCCGTATCTGGTGAGTCCCCAGGTTCAAAATATTGATTCCGGTTTCCTTGCCGGCGTCGCGAGTGAACACAATCCGCTTGCCGTCCACCGACCAGTTCAGCGTAGTTCTGCTCAGTCCCGAATCCAACAGCTTCGCTTTTTCCAGAGTATCCAGATTCACCAGCCAGATCTCGCTCACCGGCATTTCCACATAATAGGCAATGCGCTTGCCGTCGGGTGACCACGCCGGCCATCGGCTGCGCTGCTCCATCGGCGTCAACGGTTTGGCGTTCGACCCACCCGAATCCATGACCACGATGCGGCTCGCTCCATTCTCCACGGCAGTCAGCGCCATGCGGCCGCCGTCCGGGGAGAATGCGGGATGAAAATGCTCCGCCGGGCCGCCGGTAAGCAGCCGAACATTGGACCCATCCGTGGACATCGCCGAGATCTGCCGCTTGCCTTCCACTGTCGAGACGAAGGCGATGCTCTTCCCATCCGGCGACCAGACGGGGTCCCATGCGCCGCTGTGGGTAAGCTGCGTGACATCGGAGCCATCCGCGCTCGCCCGGTAAATGTTCCAATCCGAGGCAGCGGTCTTCATCACGAAGACGATGCTCTTGCCGTCAGGCGACCACGCCGGATACTCGTACTGCGCGGCAACCGCGGCAAGCGCGCAGCCGCAGCCAATTGCCGCGGATTTCCATAGGGCGCGCCACATAAGCCGCCTCCCTGTCGCACTGTCTCGCACTGTCAATGCCACTTTCGCACAACCCGCGGTTCGCGTACAATGGCCACTCGGGAGGAACACCATGAAGTTCATCGGCGGAATCGTCTTAGGCATCGCCTTGAGTGCGGGAGTCGCCCTTTTTGCGCAAAACGAGCGCGCCCTGCATCCGCGGATCGCCGCCGCCATCACAGCCCTGCGCGATGCGCGCGTCTACATGGCCGAGGCGCCCCACGATTTCGGCGGACACAGAGACGCCGCCATCCGCGCCACCGACGAGGCGATCAAGCAATTGAATTTCGCGCTGGCCTATCGCCCCAAAAAATAGGATCGGCAGCAGCGCCGGCCTCGCTTTCTTCCACCAGCTTCGCGACCAGTTCGGCCGCAGGCATCTGGCGCACGCGTGCGACCCCCTGCCCTGCCCATAGGGACAGGAACTCCGCGTTGCCTTGCGCGGCCGCAGCCCTGCGCATCGGGCCCGTAAGAACGTTTTGCAGCGGATAAGGCAGAATCGCGCCTTCGTTGGCTGCAAGGAGACTGGTGAATGCATTCGCCAAACCGCGCGCCGGCCGGCCCGAAAATGCCCGCGTAATCACGGTCGCATCGCTCGCCAGGCTTTTGCCGCGATCGCTGGCCGCGCGGTCGTTAACTGCGCGGTCGTTAACCGCAAGTAGGAGTGCCCGCTTATATCCCGGCGACGCTCCCGATTCGGGACAGGTCAGAAACGCCGTGCCAAGCTGGGCGGCTACCGCGCCATGCGCCAGCATGTTTGCCAGGTCGCGGCCGTCCATGATGCCGCCGGAAGCGATCACCGGAGCAAACGCCGCGATCTCTCGCACCAGGTCGACCGTTGGAACCATGGCCGCCTCGAAAGGGACCGCGAAAGTTCCCCGATGCGCGCCCGCTTCCGCGCCCTGAGCCACCACGGCATCCACTCCGGCTTCCACCAGCAGACGCGCTTCGGCGGCGGTAGTCGCGGTCCCCAGAATGGCGATGCCGCGCGCGCGGAGCAGGCGGAACGCGTCGCTGTCCGGTATCCCAAACGTGAAGCTGAACACCGCCGGCCGGGCCTCCAGAACGGCTTCGAGTTGGTCCCGGAACGGATCGGGAGGGAGCACGGGAATCACCGGCGGCGGCAAACCGAGGGCCTGGTGGATGCCGCTCAGAAGCTCCAGCATTGGCGCCGGATCGGCTTTCGCATCCGCCGCATAACCGCCCGCGAATAAGTTGACGGCGAACGGCCGGCTGGTGAGCGCTTGGGTGCGGCGAACAGATTCAAGAATCTCTTCGGGGCGCCAATACGCTGCTGCCAGCGAGCCGACGCCGCCCGCATTCGAAACCGCCGCCGCCAGCTCTGGCGTTCCCGGCCCTCCACCCATGGGCGCAAGCACGATGGGATTCCGAACGCCCAGTCCCGGAAGAAATCGATTCCCGCCCATTCATGACCATTTTAGGCGAGCAGGGCTAACTGAGGGTTAACTGCAGAGTCATCCCATCTGTAATAACAACCGGATTTGGAGGGGGTCGATGAGTCGATGCGTGCTTTGCGCCTTGGCGAGAAATTATAGAAGGCAGCGATGATCGGGAACATCATTACCAAGGAGATTGTCGACGCCGCTTTCTGCATTCATACGACTCTGGCCCGGGCTTGCATCGCGGCAACGATTCGAGCATCGTGCACCTGGATACCGGAAACCCGGTGTTGAAGCACCAGGCGTCGCCAAGCTACGAAAATCTCAGGCGTCTCAGGCATGAGCCGCAAGAGCGTCTGAAATCGATCCACGTATCGAGCGGCCTGCTCAGGAGTGAAGCCGAGACCATTCGCTTTGGCTGGCCGCGTCGAGACATTCCAGAATTCGACGAGGTTCTGCGGAAAGCAGAGGAGTCGCTCACCCCTGACGGAAGAGAGACTTCACGGCATGGCGCGCGTTTACGCGCAATTGAGGGTCAAAGGTTTGAATGGCGCCAACCAGCACGTTGGTATCGACCGCGATCATTTATACCAGTTCTCACGGCGCATTGCCCCCTCGCCCACTCCGGGCGGAACCTGAACGGTGTCAAAAATATCGTCGATCGCCCGGTCCGGGTCTTCGCCTCCACGCCGAAGCGCCTGAGCCGAGTTCGCCGATTCTTCAGCAGCAGCTTGGGTCTTAATGATGGCTCGGAGGAAAGCGTCGAGTGAGAGGCCGCGAGCCTCCGCTTGGGCGACTAAGCTCGCCTCAGCCTCCGGCGGGAGTTCCAGAGTGATCGTCATCGTCGCCTCATTCAACATCGTACCGCTTAGTGAGCATAGAGGAAAGTCACAATCCGTGTCACATGCGGCTTACGCGGTGCCCCAAAGTGCGGTTTCGCCGGGCCTGAACGCGCCAGCCGCTTGGTGTTTGCAGTTTTTGCGGGATGCACACGGATCGGCGGAGCCCTTTGAATCCTCTCTTGCCACGGTCCTCGGGACATGTGGGCAGTTCGTCGCCAAAGTCTTGGCCGGTAGCGAGAAAATGGAAACATGAACTCACTAGCATCGGCGTACCGTTGTTCAATCGCACGACTGGCTTGTGCGACAGTGTGTTTCTTATTGAAGCCAGACGCGTTCTGCCGCATTCGCGCTGGACCGTTTACTTCACGTCGTCAGAGACACAGGTTTGATTTCCAGTTCTGTTGCCTTCGTTGAATTTTTCGCCTTTCCTAGCTGCTGGAAATTGATCAGGAGTCCTCTCTTCACATTCAATATCTTCATGTAGTTTCTGAGCTGCTGTTCCTCGTGCTTCCCCATATCTTGAGAGACAGCCTTTAGTTCAACAACAATTGTGTCGTCTCCTAACCCCACCACTAAATCAGCAAAGCCTTCGCCAACATAATGCCCCTCATACGTCAACTCCAACACTTTCCCGCTCTCGTATTTAATTTTGTCCTCCCGCAGTCGGAGGCCAACTTCCATGGCTCGGTGATACACGGTTTCCTGATGCCCGGAGCCGAGGCTCTCGTATACGTGGCGGGCAATTTCCTGGATCGCCAAGTCCGTTTCATTCCCCATCGCTAAATCGTCGTCTACCAGTCACGGGAGGGCAAAACGCTTCGTGCCGCAGAAAAACACGAGCGGGCC
>JBEKNN010000002.1:0-99180 GCA_049522755.1 Bryobacteraceae bacterium
GTGCGCGCGACGCCTTGGAACTGTAGCTCGAACGGTTGAATGGAGATATTGCCGTGATAGCGCGGGTAGGTGGTGGCGGCATCGGGTTGCGCGGCGTTATTCGGAACGCTGCCGCGCGCGGGAAGTTCGTAGAGCAGATTCGCATTCAGGTTCTGGCCGCGCAATTCGAACGGGGCCTTCTGCTGCGAATTGATATCGAACTCGCCATTCCACAAAGTGAAGCGGTTGATGGCGAGCTTGAATATAGTCTCCGAGGCGTCCTGGTTGCCGCTGGCGGGAATTTTCGGATGAGGAAAATTGGTGCGGCCGTCGGGGCTTACGATCAGACCGATCTGCGGCGCGGCGACATCGAGGTATTGAATGTCGATGTCGCGACGGAACAGGGAGACAATCTTCAATCCCACGGCAACGTAGGCGGCGTGAAACAGCGGCGGCTTGCCGGCGGGTTCCGTGCCGTGCAGCGTGAAATCGTCGACCTCGGCGCGAAGCAGCTTCCAATCGAAGCGGAAGGCGCCGATTTCCACGCGGCCGCCGGTGGCGGTCTCAACCTTAGTTACGATCCAGGTACGGACGTGGTTGTAAAGCCAAGGGCTTTGGAGTATGTATACGGCCGAGATTAGCGCCAGGGTCAGGACGGCTGGGATGACGATGGCGATTATGAGGCGGCGCCTTCTGGGGGTCACTGGATTACTCCGGGCGGGTTCGGCAAACTGCCCGAAGACCGAGCGCTCGGAGCGGCTCGGAACTGGGCAGGCCATGGGCCCACCCCACCGATACTAGAATGCGTCATCGTGGTATACGATCTCCGTCCGCTTTTTGGCTTGGTCCAACCATTTACTCATCTCCTGGTCTTCGCGCTCACCGGTCAGGGTAGCTTCGATCTGGTCGCGATATTCGTCGATGGATACGGTTTGACCGGCATGCGCCGCTTGAAAGGCCGGCTTGACTGTCTTCTCGAAATAGTCCTCGATCTCTTTGTCACTGACTTGGACACTCGGGCGGAAGCGTACATCCAGAAATGACAGTAACGTGCGCTGCCAGAGCAATTCGTCGCGCACGTCTTGTTCCGTAATGCCGTATTCGGCGAGAGCGCGCTGGAAGTCTGCGTCGGTGGGGAATCGCTCCTTCTTCAGTTGCGCCAGTATGGGGTCCACCTCGGATGGCGGGGGAGTGGGATAGCGGCTGGCTTCCAGTTCGGTCCGGACCAGCGCCTGTTCTACCATGCGACCGGCTGTGGCGCGCTTTACGGCGGGGGTGATATCGAGCTTGGCGGCGTTCAGGAAAGCGGTGACGCGGATCTCACGGTCGATGGCGCTGGTGGTGATTACGTGGTTGCCTACGGCTACGGCGACGCGGTCGATGATATCGGGCGGGGGGGATATGGGGTAGGCTGACTCTGCGGAAGCCGCCTGAAAGGCGGCTGGAGGCAGGATTGCCTGCCCCACAAAGCAGGCGAGCGGCGCCGGTGTTTCGGCGGCATTGCGCCCGCCGGCGGGGACTCTATGAGGGTGAATTTGCGGAGCGAAGAGCGGGTCCAGGGGGACCCGCGCGGACCAGGGGGTCCGCCCTACGAGCGATAGGACGAGTGGGAGGAGCGGTCTCAAAAGGTTTGTCCGATCGAGAAGAAGTATTGAAAATGACTGATGCTGGTTTGCGTGCAGTTGCCGGGCGTGGCGCATGGGTTCACGCCGGCGTTGATCAGTTCCTGCTCGGTCCCCGGAAATCCGTAGAACTTCGGGGGATTGATGCTGTATGCCAGATCGACGCGCAGGGGTCCGACCGGTGTGCGATAGCGGATGCCGAAGCCGACGGCATGCACCATGTAGTTGAAATCCGTGAGGTTCTGCTGATGCACGCGAAACGATATGTCGCTAAGACTGGAAAAAGTGTTACCCATATCGTGGAAGAGTACGCCGCCGATGTCTTCGCCGATGAGCGGAAAGCGCAGCTCGCTCTGATTAAACAGTAACGCCGTGCCGCCGATGGGAAACCCCGTCTCCGGGTCTCTGGGTCCCGATTGCAGGTCCGGAAAGCCGCGGTTGGAAGTGCTGCCGCCGCCGAAGAAACGCTCAGGCAAAGGAACTGCGTCGGATGAGTCAGTGCCGTAATGGAAGGCGTATATGTCGCCGAACTCGGTGCTGCGCGCGAAGACGAAGCGCTTGCCCAGGCGGTAATAAGAGGAATTGCGGGCGAGAAAGTGCACAAAGTCGCGGTCCGAACCAAATATGTGTTCGGCTACGCCGATGTCGATCGAGTTATAGTATCCCTTGTGCGGGTCGACCGGATCGTCGCGGTGGTCTTGAATGAGCGACGTCGAGACCAGGCCCAGCTTCACTGGCTGTGAGAGAAGCGGGATCAGGAATGGAGTGATTTTAAGAGTGGCTTCATCCACGCTCACGCGCCGGTAAGTATAAGTGTAGTAGAGCTTGATGGATTTCGACAGGCGCTGCTCCATTTGCAGCGAACCCTCCGCGCGTTTATAGGAAAAAGTATTTACGTTGCGAGAGTTTTCGTAGAGCCCGGAAATGGTGAAGGTGAGCTTGCTGTTGCCGGCGAACCGGGGCCAGCGGTAAGAGAGCAGGGCGCGCTGGTCGAGGGTGGAGGCGCGCGTGCCGAGAGTGAGACTGTGGCCAATGCCCCATAGATCGCTGCGCGTGATATCGAAAGAGACGCGCGGCGAAAAACCGGTCTGGCCGCCGGGCGAATCGAGGCAGGTCTCGCAGCCGCCGATGCGCGCGAATTCGGCGCCGACGCCGATGCGCATGGACCAGGGGCGGGCCTCTTCCAGATCGTAGAGCACGTACTTACTGTCAGTCTCTCCATCGGGGTCCTGGATGGCGGCATCGACGCGGGCGAAGACGTTGAGGTCATAGAGGCGGCGCTGCGTATCCGCCATCTTAGTGAGTGAGAGCGGGTCGCCGGGATTCAATTCCAGCATCTGGTTGATGAGACGGCTCCGGGTGCGCCGGTTTCCGCTGTAGATCACCTGGCGGACAAACTCCTGGCTGCCTTCACTGACGACGAATTCGACGTCGACCTGGTGCGGCTCGGCGGCAGGCTTGGAACTCCACTCGAAAGTGGCGTTGGCGAAGCCGTTTTCGAAATACTGCGCCAGAATGACATCGCGGTCCTCGGCGACGTTGTACTCGCTGAAAGGTTGATTTTCCGCCGAGCTAAGCTGCGCCATGATCTTGGCCTGGTCGATGCGTTCAATACCCTTCACGGTGAGAGTGTGGACCAGATACTGCGGCCCTTCCTCGATGTAAATGAAAACCGAGACATCGTTGATTTTACGCCGGGGGTCTTCCTTATACGTGATGTGGTGAGTCAATTTGACGTCGCGAAAGCCGTTCGACTGATACAGGTTGGTGATGGAATCTTCGTCGCGGCTGAGCAGGTTATCGCTATAGCGGCCGTGCGGAAACTGCAGGAACGAAGCCGTACGCAGATACATGCGCTCGCGGATGGTTTCGGTGCGGAAGTAGTGATTGCCCTCGATTTCGATGGCGGTGACTTTGTGGCGCGCCCCGGTGGCGATGAGGTAATCGATCTCGGCCTTGTCGCCGACCACCTTCTGTTCCTTGAACTCTACGTCGGCCTGGACGTATCCAGCCGACTCCAGGTAGTCGCGCAGATTGTGCGCGCCCTCCACCAGAAGATCGTTATCCACCGAGCGCTCTTCGAATACGGGCACGTATTTTTGGAGTTTACCGCGTGAAATCTTGGCGCCGATGGCGCGAATGTCGATGACCGGGCCGGCATCGATGTGCAGGGAGGGCGTGGCGGAATTGCTGTCGGAATCGAACTTCACGCCTTCGAGCGAGACCTTGGATTCGAGCCGGTGTTCCTTCTGATACAGAGAGCGAACCCCATTCAGCCCCTCCTGGACGCGGGCTTGCGTCATCGGCTTCCAGGTGTGGATGATCCAGCGGCGGAGTTTGAGGCTTTTCTGAACGCGGGCGGGGTCCATCTTGAGGTCGCCGTCGAGCACAGCTGGGGCGAAATGCGCACGGGGGCCGGAGTTGATTTCAAAGCGTATGTTGATCTGCTGGTAACTTTCGTCGTAGTCGAAGACGGGGCGTAATTCGGCGCGATAGAGGCCGTTCTGTTCGAGGAGGCGCCGCTGCTCGGTTTGGGCTTCCTGGAGTTTGGCGTCGGTAAACGGCTGGCCGAGGTTGAGATTACCGGCGTTCTGGAGCTGGTTGTTGTTGGGGGGGGTGCTGATGACGCCGACATCGCGCACGGAGCCGATGAACCAACTGTTTTTGGTGATGAAGGCGATGGCTACGCCGTTGTTGTAGGGCCGCGCGTCGACCTGGATATCGGCGTAGCGGCCGGTGGCGAACAAGCGGTCGATGCTGGCGCGGACGGCGGCGATTTTGAGGGAGTCGCCGAGCTTCAGGGGAAGAATGGCGTGGAGGTCGGCGGCGTCGAGAGGCTGGTCTTCGGGACTGAACTGGATGTTAGTCACTTTGAGGCCTTCGTACTTCTGGTATTGGGCGAGGAGGGGAGCGGTCAGGACGAGGATGCAGCAGGCGAGGTGGGATAACCGCGGGCGCACCGTTCTCATGATAGCGTAACCCGTTCAAATGCAACTTGGTTGCCATGAGTGGATGGGAGGTTTGAGAGAGTTGCCGTACGTTTGGGGGGTGGTTGAGGGTCTTGGGAGGATTTCTTCGACGCTGAGACGCGGAGACGCGGAGGTTTTTGAGGTGTCCGGAAATGGGACTGGGGTCGTTTGGTATTTTGGGGTTGCGGGTGGGTTGATCTGCGTGAGAGTGGGCGAGAGCGCGACCAGTGGGGCTTTGGGATGTTGGGGTTGTAAGGGGCGTACAGGTTGGGCGAGCGATGTTGGCCGCCGATAAACGCCGATAAACGCGGATTGAACACAAGGACAAAAAGATCCCCCCGGGGGAAGCGTCGGGCTTCCATACTTATGATTGTCCCCCACGGGGTGCTGGAATCGGGGCCACGGCAGGCGATTGATTTGGTTAAGGTGTTATTTTTGTTCGGTTTAGGGAATTTTCTACCTTTGTGATTGGGGATCCGGGGACTGCTGAAAAGGGCTTGGGCTGCGAACGGAATTAACGGAATGCCTGGTGGTAGTGGTGGTGGTTTTCGATCACTGCACGGGGATGGTGACGGTGTTGGAGGTGGCGCCTCCGATGGCGATTGCTACCGGGACGGCGGCGCCTTTCGAGGATGCGGCGGGGACTAGCGCGTCCACCTGATATTCGCCGACGGCGCCTGGGGCCAGGCCGGAGAATAGCACCGTGGCTGGCGCGCCGCCGATGGTTACGGTGGGGGTCGCGGTGGTTTGCGAGAGCTGGGCGCCGCTGGGAGGCGATCCGCTGGGCGGCTGGTTGGTCACTGGGCCGAGACCGGTGCAATAGATCTGAATGATGGTGACGCCGGCGGTGGCGGGGTTGGAGGAGCCGACCAGGTTGTAGGACGAATCGAGGATGGCGCCGGGGCCGGAGCCTTGGGAGTTGGTGCTGAAGAGTCCGGGTGCGTAGGTGGCTAGAGCGAGAGTCTGGGTGGGGCTGGTCTGTCCGTTGATGGCGGCGGAAAGCGTAGTCTGCGATTGGCCGGCGAGTTCCCAGGGGACTTGGAAGTTGATCTGGCTGGTGGAGACGGCGAACAAGGGGGCGGCGAGCGAGGAGCCGAATTCGAGGGATAGGCCGGCCAGGTTGATGGGAAGCGGGACGGCTGAGGCGGTGGATAAGGACGTGATGAGGAAGGCGCCGTAAACGGTGGCGATGCTGCCGGGGGCTACGGGGGCGTTGGGGGCGGAGCTGGCGGCGTTCAGGATGCCACCGGGGTTGATGGAGAGCTGGGGCTGAAGGAGGCGGATGCGGTTGTTGAGAGTGTCGGCGACGTAAAGGTTGCCGGCGGCGTCTACGGCGAGTCCGTTCGGTTGGTACAACTGGGCGTTGATGGCCGGACCGTTGTCGCCACTGAAGCCTCCTACCGTCGCCCCGGTTCCGGCTATAGTCGTGATGATCCCGTTTGTGATTTTGCGGATCGGACCGCCAAAAATTTCGGTAACAAAAAGGTCGCCAGCGGAATCCACGGCGACCCCGCCAGGTTCAAACAACTCAGCGCTGGTGGCTGGACCGTTGTCGCCGCTGAAGCCCGGTGTCCCATTTCCGGCCACGGTAGTGATGATCCCGTTTGTTGTGACCTTGCGTATGCATTGGTTGAGAGAGTCGGCGATGTACAAATTGCCGGCGGCGTCCACGGCTACCCCTCCGGGGTCGCCGAGCCCGGCATCAACAGCCGGACCGTTGTCTCCGCTAAAGCCTCCCATCCCATTTCCCGCTACGGTGGTGATGATTCCGTCTGAGACCTTGCGGATCCGGTCGGCGTCGGCGATGTATACGTCACCGTTAGAGTCGACGGCTACCCCATTGGCGTCGTTCAACTGCGCGCTAGCAGCAGGTCCGTTGTCGCCGGTTAAGCCAGATGTCCCGCCTCCGGCAAACGTGGTGATGATTCCGTTCGAAACCTTGCGGACGCGTGAGTTGTTGGAGTCAGCGATGTAAAGGCTACCAACGGAGTCGACGGCAACGCCACGGGGGGAGTTCAATTGGGCGTTGACGGCCGGGCCGTTGTCGCCGCTGAAGCCCCCAAAGCCGAAACCCGTCGGCCCAGCCCCGGCCACGGTGGTAATCACTCCGCGCGAGACTTTGCGGATGCGGTTGTTGCTACTGTCGGCAATGTACAGGTTTCCCGCTGAATCCACCGCGGTCGCGTAAGGCCCAGACAATTGAGCGATGGTGGCCGGGCCGTTATCGCCGCTGAAGCCGCCTGGGCCATTTCCGGCGACGGTGGTAATCACTCCGGCGGCGACTTTGCGGATACGCCCGTTGTTCAGATCGCCGATGTAGAGGTTGCCGGCGGCGTCGACGGCTATCGCGTCTACAAGATTCAGCTCGGCTGCGGCGGCTGGGCCGGCGTCGCCGCTAAAGCCAGGAACCCCATTTCCCGCGAAGGTAGTGATCACTCCTTTAGAAACCTTGCGAATGCGGAAGTTGAAGCTGTCGGCGATGTAGAGGTTGCCTGCGGAATCCGCAGCGATGCCCCGAGGGAGGTATAGTTCGGCGCTGGTGGCTGGCCCGCTGTCGCCGCTAAGCCCTGGGGTCCCATTTCCCGCGACGGTGGTGATCACACCATTAGAAACCTCGCGGACGCGGTTGTGAACTTGGTCCGTGATGTAGAGATTGCCGGACGAGTCAACTGCAACATACGAGAGGAGGTAAAGCTGGGCGCTGGTGGCCGGACCGTTATCGCCGCTGAAGCCACTCGCGCCGTTCCCCGCCACGGTGGTGATCACGCCGTTAGAGATCTTACGGACGCGGCTGTTGCCATAGTCGGCAAGGTACAGGTTGCCAGCGGAGTCCACAGCGATTCCAGAGGGTTTCCACAATGCGGCGCTGGTGGCCGGGCCGCCGTCACCATTGAAGCCTGGCGTTCCGTTTCCAGCAACGGTGGTAATCACTCCGTTCGATACCTTGCGAATGCGGTTGTTGCCGCCGTCGGAGATGTACAGATTGCCGATGGAATCCACAGCCAGACCATCAGGAGAGTACAATTGGGCGCTGGTGGCGGGACCATTGTCGCCGCTGAAGCCGGTGGTCCCGTTACCCGCTACTGCCGTTAGCAGGCCGGTTACCGCATCCAATCGCAGGACGGTGCTTTGATCCACGAAGAAGACGTTTCCGGTCCGATCGGCCGCAATGAATTCAGGTACGTTTGTGTCCAGGCTGGCGGACGTTCCTGCAATGTTGACTGGCAGCGCGCCGCCGGCGATTGTCGATATGGTGTAGGTCTGAGCTAATGCGGTGCAGGAGAAGGTGACGAGAGTAAGAAGCAATAGGCGCATTATAAAAGAGCTTTCCGCGGGGGGACTTGCGGCTCGGGCTAAGCACTTAACATAGCGCGAATTGCGTGTCAGTAAATCGGCCTATGATTTATTGGCGGCAACGCCCTGATGGTTACGGCGCCAGGAGTAGAGTGTCGTGGCCCTATCGAACCGGGGAGCCGCGATGAAGCGTGCTTCTCGATTGGCTGGCGGACGTGGTGGACCGCCTCACCGAAGAGGCCTGTCAGTAAGGATTACTCGCCGACAATGCTGTGAGAGTTCAGTGAATGCGGGAAGAGGGGCGGTTGCCAACCGCCCGCAGGATGCCATCCTGCCCCACAACTGCCATCCTGCCCGCAACCGGGGAGCGGCCGTTTGTTACGATCGGTGCATGAATGCGGCCGAGCGCGAGCGGTACTCGCGGCAGATCCTGTTTGCGGGGATTGGCGAGAGCGGGCAGGAGGCGCTGCTGGGCTCGCATGCGGCGATTGCGGGGTGCGGCGCGTTGGGCAGTTTTCAGGCGGCGGCGCTGGCGCGCGCGGGCGTGGGGCGGCTCACTATCATCGACCGCGATTACGTGGAAGCGAGTAATCTGCACCGGCAATGGCTGTTCGAAGAGGCGGATGCTGCCGAAGGACTGCCGAAGGCGGCGGCGGCGGAGCGGCGGATTGCGCGCATGAATTCGTCGATTGCGGCGCGCGGGGTGGTGGCGGATTTGACGGCGTCGAACATACAGGAATTGCTGGGCGCGGCCGATGTGATACTCGACGGCACGGACAATTTCGAGACGCGATACCTGATTAACGATTTTGCGGTGAGCCGCGGAACGCCGTGGATCTACGGGGCGGCGGTGGGCAGTTACGGCCTCACTATGACGGTGATTCCGGGGCGCACGGCTTGTCTGAGATGCGTGTATCCGGACCCGCCGCCGGGCGCGCAGCCTACGTGCGAGACGGCGGGAGTGCTGAACGCGGTGATTTCGGCCGTGGCGAGCTTGCAGGTGGCGGATGCGTTGAAATTGCTGTCGGGGCGTGCGGAGATGGTACGCGCGCGGATCACGACGATCGACGTATGGAGCGGCGAGATACGGCAGGTAGCGGCGCCGGAGCGCGACGCGGAGTGTCCCACGTGCGGGCTGCGGCAGTTTCCATTTCTGGAGGAGACGGAGTATCCGCCGGCGACGCTGTGCGGGCGGAATGCAGTGCAGATCAGGGCGGGTGAGCGTCCGATGGATTTGGCTGAGTTGCGGCGGCGGCTGGAGCCGTTAGGAGAAGTGCGCGCGAATGAGTATGCGTTGCGGTTCTCTACGGGCGGTTATGAGCTGACGGTGTTTGGGGATGGGCGCGCGATCGTGAAGGGGACCAGCGATCCGGGCGTGGCGCGGAGTCTGTACGCGCGGTATGTGGGGTAGTTTCACCGAGGCGCCGAGGCGCACTTTCCGGCAGATTTCGCCGCTAAAGGATTGCTCGCTCCTGCCGATATGGTGAATTGAGGGGTTGCGGAAGCAGAGCCACTGCGGCGCGCGCGGAACTCTGGCTGGTGTTTGCTCCGATCTTCGACAAATACGGGCTGGATGAGGCGCGGGTGCGACACGCGCTGGGGACGGGGGACGGTCGTTGGAGGGGAACGGCTCCGGCGACGGAAACCACTGGGCGCGAGGGTTCGGAAAGTGGAAATGCGGCGCGCGTTAGGCCGATAAGCAGAAATGAGGTCTTGAATAACCTCATCGTCTTGAATAACCTCATCGAGGTGAAGGGTGTACCGGAAAAGCGACAATATCGAGCGGGCGGGCCTGGCTGCGGCTGTCGAGCAGGCTGGTGATGGCATCGTGATCACCGGCGCCGACGGGAAAATCCAGTATGTGAATCCCGCGTTCACCGCCATGACGGGATATGCCAGCGAAGAGGCCGTGGGGCAATACTCGCGCATCCTCAAATCGGGCCGCCATTCGGTTGCCTTTTACGCGGAACTCTGGAGCACCATCCGGTCCGGGCGGGTGTGGCACGGCGACCTGATCAACCGGCGCAAGGATGGGACCTTCTATAACGAGGAGATGCGAATCACTCCCGTGGAAGACGCGAATGGCAAAATTGTCAGCTTCATTGCGATCAAACACGACGTGACCGAGCGGCGGGCGGCCGAGGAAACGCAAGGGTTCCTTGCCGCGATTGTGGCAAGCTCCGACGACGCTATCTTTGCCTGCTCGCCCGCGGGCGCCATCCTCACCTGGAATCGGGGCGCGGAAGCGATTTTTGGCTACTCCGCCGGCGATGCGATCGGGAAACACCTGTCTCTGCTGTTAGCGCCGGAGCGACTGCCTTTTCTGGCGAATTTCACCGAACGGATACTGCAAGGGAACGCCATACCCCAATACGACAGCGTGTGCGTGCGCCAGGACGGACGGAGGGTGCACGTATCCGTTACCGGGTCCCCCATCAGGAACGCCGCAGGCGACACGGTGGCCATCTCCCTTACTCTGCGCGACATCTCGGAGCGGCAGGAGGCTGGGCAAGCCAGGGCTTTCCTGGCCTCGATCATAGAATCTTCGGACGACGCGATTGTCGGCGCAGGGCTGGATGGGACGGTGGTCAGTTGGAACCAAGGCGCTGAGGCGCTATTCGGGTATTCGCGCAAGGAAATCCTCGGAAAGAACGCAGACGTTCTCACGGCGCCCGACCACCGCGACGAACCGCGCCGGTGCATCGCGACGATCCGGAACGGGGGCGCCGTCAGCCCTTTCGAAACCGTCTGCCTACAGAAGGACGGCCGCCGGATCGATGTCTCGCTGGCTGTCTCCCCCATCCGGAATCCAGCCGGAGAGATAGTGGCCGCGTCCGCCATCTTCCGGGACATTGGCCAGCGCTTGCAGGCCGAGCGGAAGCTTCGGGAAGGCGAAGAGCGGTTCCGCGAGGTCTTTGAAGAAGCGCCGGTTGGGATCTGCATGAGCCGCTTGGACGGAGGCTTTCTGCAGGTGAATGCGGCGTTTTGCCGGATGGTCGGATATTCCAAAGAGGAACTGCTCTCCAAAAGCTGGGCGGAACTGACTCACCCTGACGATCGAGAAACTTCGAGGTGGACAGTCGCGCGGCTGTTAAGCGAGCCGGCTACCTGTGTGGAGAGGGAAAAGCGGTACTTTCACCGGTCCGGCCATATCGTTTGGGCGCGCACCAAGATCTCGCTGGTGCCGGATAGCGCCGGCAGTCCAATGTATTTCGTGGTCCACGTGGAAGACATTACCGGACGCAAGCATGCCGAGGACGCGCTGCACGATAGCGAAGATCGCTTTCGAACCATGGCAGACGGTTGCCCGACGCTGATGTGGGTGACCGATGCAGAGGGTGGGTCTCAATTCATCAACCGGGCGTACCGGGAATTCTGCGGGTCGGCTTGCGAACAGGTGAACGGAGACGAATGGCAGTCGTGGATTCACCCGGACGATGGGCCGGAGTATGTCCGGGCATTCCAACGGGCGGTGCGGGAACATTCGCCTTTCAGGGCGGAAGGGCGCATCCGCCGCGCCGACGGCGAGTGGCGATGGATCGCCTCGTGCGCGGAGCCGCGCTTATCGGCGGGTGGCGAGTTCCTGGGACACGTCGGCCTCAGCCACGATATCACTGAGCGGAAGCAATCCGAGCAAGCCTCGCGCGATTCCCAGGAGTTTGCTCAGTCTACGATCGATGCACTCTCTTCCCACGTATGCGTGTTGGACGAGGCGGGGACGATCATAGCAGTGAACCAGGCGTGGAAAGACTTTGCCGAAGCTAACCCAAAATTTGACTCTGACGGGGTCCGGCTTGAGTGCCCGGGTCGCGACTGCTTCGGTGAGGGGGTCAACTACCTGGCCGTGTGCGACCGGGCTTCCGGTCCGAATTCCGCGGAGGCCGCTGAGTCGGCCGCCGGAATCCGGGATGTGCTGCATGGCAAACGGGTACAATACTCGACGGAGTATCCGTGCCATGCCCCCGGCGAACCGCGGTGGTTCATAAGCCGAGTCACGCGATTCGCGAGCAATCGCCTCGCTCGAATTTTGATCGAGCACATCAATATCACTGAGCGGAAGCAATCCGAGCAAGCCTTGCAGAGCAGCGAGGAGAAGTTCCGCCAGATTGCGGAAAACATTCGCGAAGTGTTTTGGATGATGCCCCCGGCGGCGAATGAGATCCTCTATATCAGCCCTGCGTATGAACGGGTTTGGGGCAGGACCTGCAAGAGCCTCTACCAAAACCCGATGTCCTGGGTGGATACGATCCACCCCGATGACCGGGAACAGGCCCTCTTGGTTTTCGCGAGGCAAATACAAGGAGAGCTTGTCGACTCGGAGTACCGCATACGGACGCCCGACGGGCGGGAGAAATGGATCAGGGACCGTGCTTTCCCCATTCGCAACCAAGCCGGGCAAGTGATTCGACTGGTTGGAATTGCGGAGGAGATTACCGATCGAAGACGGTACGAAGCGGAACTGATTCAGGCGCGGGAAGGCGCGGTCGCCGCCAATCGGGCGAAAAGCTGTTTCCTGGCCAATATGAGCCATGAAATCCGCACGCCGATGAATGGCGTCATTGGCATGAT
This sequence comes from Bryobacteraceae bacterium, assembly GCA_049522755.1. Lineage (GTDB taxonomy): Bacteria > Acidobacteriota > Terriglobia > Bryobacterales > Bryobacteraceae > PALSA-243. The sequence continues at coordinate 12,434 of JBEKNN010000002.1, forward strand.
TCAACTGCTCCTCGAAACCGACCTCGCTCCGGAACAAAGGGGATACGCCACCGTGGCGCAGAGCAGCGGGCGGACGCTGCTGACGCTCATCGACGACATCCTGGACTTGTCCAAGATCGAGGCGCGGGGGATCAAACTGGAGAACCTGAGCTTCAACCTGCACGACACGGTGGAGGCCGTCATGCAGCCGTTGCGCGTCCAGGCGAATGCGAAGGGGCTGCGCTTTCGTTGGCGCGTATCGCCGGAAACTCCGCCGGTGCTTTGCGGCGATGCCCACCGACTCCGCCAGGTGTTGACCAATCTTTGCGCCAACGCCATCAAGTTTACCGGACAGGGGAAGGTGACGCTAGATGCGGCGATGGAGAGCGAGGGCGGCGGCAGGGCGACCGTTCGGTTCACTATTACCGATACAGGAATCGGAGTGCGGCCGGACCAGGCGGCGCAGCTATTCTCCCCATTCGTTCAGGCAGACGCCTCCACTACGCGCAAATTTGGCGGTACGGGGCTCGGGCTGGCTATCTGCAAACAGCTGGTCGAGATGATGGGGGGAACTATCGGTCTCGACAGCCGGGAAGGCCAGGGTTCCACCTTCTGGTTCACGGTGGTTCTTGGACTGGAGACCGCCGGCCAGCGGCAACCGGCGAGTGAGCGGGCGGACGGGCGGTCCGGCGCCGCGGGCGGGACGCCTCCCAGAGGGCGGAAGGGCCGAATCCTGGTGGCGGAGGACAACCCCACCAACCGGATGGTAGCTCTTGCGCAACTTAGGAAGCTGGGCTACGAGGCTAGCGCGGTGGCCGACGGCGCCGAGGCTATCGAAGCGGTAGAGCACGGAGTGTACGACCTGGTGCTGATGGACTGCCAGATGCCGGTGATGGACGGCTTCGAAGCGACCCGCTGTATCAGGAAGTCGTCGGCTCATCCGAGCATTCCGATTATCGCCGTGACCGCCGACGCGATGTCAGGCGATCAGGACCGATGCCTGAGCGAGGGCATGAACGATTATCTTGCGAAACCGGTAGACATGGTAGGGCTGGCGGAGGTACTTGCCAAGTGGCTTCCCGAACATGGCGCAGGAGACGCGGCCGAAATTCCCGGGCGGCGCGCGGGGGAGCAGGCAAAAGCCAGCTTCAATGGAGACGCTCTGTTGCGGCGGGTGATGGGAGACCGGCAGCTCGCCGGCGCAGTCCTCGAAGGGTTTATCCTGGACGCCCCCTCGCAGTTGAACAACTTGCGCAAACGGCTGGATGAGGCGGATGCCCCCGGCGCGGGGTCGCAGGCGCACGCGCTCCAGGGCGCGGCGGCCACGGTTTCCGCGGAAGGTCTGCACGCGATCGCGCTGGCGATGGAACATGCCGGCGTCGCCGGGCGCCTGAAGCGGTGCGGCGAGCTACTGCCCCGCGCGGTCGAGGAATTCGAACGGTTCAAAAGCTCCGTGGAGCGGGCCGGATGGGTTCCGGCGAAATGACGGCGATGCTTTTTAAAGGATGACGATCGATGATCAATCTTGACAACGAGTTGGCTGAACAGTATCTGGCTGCGTGCCGCAGGCGCCTGGCTGCCATTGAGACGGAGCTTCTTGCCATCGAAAAGGGCGGAGCGGAGATCGATGAGGAGCGGGCGAACCGGGTCTTTCGGTCCTTGCATTCGATCGAGGAAGGGGCGGGCGTTCACGGCCTGGTGGCGATTCGCGACCTTGCGCATCGGACCGAAGAAGTGGTGGGGCTGATCCGCCGCCGTGAGATGGTTGCCACGCCGGACCGGGTCGGCGTTCTGCTGCGCGCCACCGACAGACTGAACGAGTTGATTCAGAACCCCGGCGCCAGCAACCAGGCGGACATCGCCGAAATCATCGCGGCTCTGGCCAGCCTGCCCGAGCAGTCCCGCACCGCAGCCGAAAAGAGCAGCGCTTCCATGGTGGGCGCTTCCGCCGTGGATCAGGTGCGCCAAGGAGGCCGGCATCTGCGGGTACTTCTTGTGGAAGACGATTTTGTCAGCCGGCTTCTGCTGCAGACCTTTCTTTCCCGCTACGGCGAATGTCACATCGCCGTTAACGGCAGGGAAGCCGTGGAAGCGTTTCGCTCGTCCCTCGGTCGAGGGCAGAGTTACGACCTGATCTGCATGGACATTATGATGCCCGAAATGGACGGCCGCGAGGCGGTTCGCCAGCTGCGGGCGATGGAAGAGGCCCATGGCGTTCTCTCGACCGGCGCAAAGGTCATCATGACGACGGCGGTGCGCGACCTCAAAGAAGTTACCGGATGCTTCCATGACCTGTGCGACGCGTACCTTGTAAAGCCAATCGACCTGGCTGAATTGCGCGGCCAGATGAGGTCCTATCAACTGATCGAGTAGCGCGAGTGAGCCGATAAGCGCGGGGCTGAAAGAAACGCGTTCACACTTAGCGTGAACGCTGGTCGCATAGTAAGACGCATAGTGCGTGCGCCACGGCGGGCGGCGACCGCGAGGCGGAGGCTCCGATGGATCGCCGGACGCGGCGCGTCAAAATTTGATAAACGGCGAGCAGCACGGCGTCTGCACCGGCGCGGGCTCCATCAACTCGGCCCGGGTAAAATTCGGATCGTAGAGATTCAACTGCCATTTCCCGTCGCGCCCGATCTTCGGCGGCTGATTCTGCAAATTCATTCCGCGCTCCAGCAGCCGCTTGTACGCCGCATCCACACTGGGCACGCCCAACGCCAGGTGATTCATCACTCCCAGCGTCCTCGGCGAAGGATTATGCACGTTGAGCATATACTCCAGCCAGTCCGTTCCATCCGGGACGCGCATGTCGATCCAATCCGTCACCTGGTCGGTCTTCCCGCCGTGCCACATCTCGCGGAATCCCAGAATATCCTTGTAGAATTTGTCGGCCGCGTCCCGATCCTGAACCGTCACGCCCACATGGATGATGTGTTCGGATATTCGCGTGGCCGGCAGAAACTTCCCGAAGTTTTTACTGTGCAGCGAACCCGGCATGTATTGGACAAACTCCACATTGTGGCCGTCGGGATCCTGGATCATCATGCTGACGTTGCTGTCCAGGCCGGGCTTGAGAGCGTCCGGGACCTTCACGCCGCGGCTCGCCAGATAATCGCGCAACTGCGCGATATTCGTAGTCTCAAAGGCGATGTGCGACAGGCGGTCTTCGGATTCCTCTTTCAGATCGGGAAACACTTCGATGTACTGGTGATCGTTGACCTTGAAATAGGTCAGCATCAGACCGCCGGCTGGTTTGTCGAGCGTGAACGGCTCCTGAAAGCCGAGGTCGCGCCCGTAAAAATTCCGCGCCGCGGCAAGGTCGTTAGTCTTCAGCCCAATATGCGCGACGCCCACAATGGGGGGCCGATTGACTTTGGTTTGGGCGCCTAGCGCCAAAGCGAATGCGCCCGCGAGGGCGGCGGAAAGAATCGGAGAACGGTAGGGCACGATTTGGCTTGCCTCCTTCACAATCTCGCGGCAACGGTTGCAAGCCGCGATCTCTTGCAGTATATATAGTTCGAACGAAAAACAAAACCATTTGGCGTCCATCCTCGTCCATCCGCCGAACTCTTATGGCGGCCGCTGCCGCCGCATCACTGGCCTGATGTTTCACTGCATCAGCGGCCCTGTTTTGCGGCTTCGGAATCAAGTATACGGCCACACGGGCGGTCCACCGTTTCTCGCTGGGTCATTTCTGAAACAGCCTCTGCCGCGTGGAAGGCGGCGCGTTGCGCGCGGCTGCGGGCTAGTCGAAGTGGACGAGGAGAAAAGTTCGGTATGCGTCGGATGATTAAACGCAGCGGGTGGGCGGGGTTTGATCGCGATTGCGCCGCCGCACGGCGCGCGACGGGCTTAATCAGGCGGATGGGCAAGCTGAAGCGTACCCTACCAATTTTGTTGGCGCTGCCGCTGGTGGCGCAATCGCCATTCGCCTGGAAGGATATCGGCGACGGACGGATGGAATTGCGCGAAGGCGGCAAGCCGGCCCTGGTCTATAACTATGGGCCGCAGCTCAAACCGGGCGCGCCCGAAGACCGCCGCCGCTGCTGCTACATTTTTCCGCTCGACACGCCCGCCGGCGTCTCTATGCTCGACGATTTCCCGACGGATCATTGGCGCCACCGCGGCCTGTTCTGGGCATGGCCGGTGGTGGAGACGGAAGGGAAAAAGTACGACCTTTGGATGAACATGACGGTGAAGGACCACGCTGCGAAGCCTCCCGCTCGACACGCCCGCCGGCGTCTCTATGCTCGACGATTTCCCGACGGATCATTGGCGCCACGCGGCCTGTTCTGGGCATGGCCGGTGGTGGAGACGGAAGGGAAAAAGTACGACCTTTGGATGAACATGACGGTGAAGGACCACGCTGCGAAGCCTCCCACCGTCACTTCGTCCGCCAAACAGGCACGCATGGAGACGGAAAACTTCTGGCAGATCGACGGCCGCGACATCGTACGCGAGGATGTGCGGATGACCGTATTTCCCGCTAAGGAGAACGCGCGCGAGCTGGAAATGGAACTCGCGTGGCAAGCGCTTAAAGCGCCGGTCACGCTGCTCGGCTCGCAGGAACCGAGCAAGAGTTACGGCGGCTTCAGCGTCCGCTTCGCCGCGCGCGAGAATACGATTCTGCGCGCCGATGGCGAAACACTCTCGAAAGACGAAGACCTGACGCCGCGCAAGTGGGCCGAGCTGGAAGGCGTCTACGGAGGCAAGCGCGTTACGCTGCGCATCACGCCCGACCCGGCCGGCATTGGTTTCCCGTATCAATGGCGCCTGCGCAACTACGGATTCGTTGGCGCATCTTTCCCCGGCCGCACCGCCGCCGTGGATAGTTACACGCTGGAGCCGGGCAAGCCGCTCACATTGAATTTTCGCATGCGTGTGACGGACGCTCAATGATTGCGGGCCGGGTTGATAGGTAGCGGAAGCGTCCGCTTGGCGACGGCGGGCGCCAACGCCTCGATGAACCGCGGGCTGGCCGCTGGAGGCGCTTCCTGCCATCCGGCAGTTGCAACGTGTGCGCGGCATTGAGGACTACCGGGCAACGGGTTGCAAGAGGGAACTACTTCATCTCGGGGCTGGCGGCGGTAGGCAGTTCCGTGCTGAAGTTCTGGTGGATCACCATGGTCTGGTCCGAGTAGAAGGTCCGGTTACCGCTTGCGCCGAAAACTACCGGCGCGGCGGTAATGTGGTAACCGCCGGCGCTGCAGGTCAGCGTGAAGCGGTAACCGCTTATTTCGCCACTCGACAGGTCGTCACCGATCAGATCGGCGGCGGACGGGGAGGCGGGGCCGCTAACCGACGGGCCAGTTTCCTTGAGCGTACAGGCATACCTGCCGAATTGCGATTTGTACTGCACCTCTGCTTGATGAATGGTTTCGATGGCTTTGATTGCGCCCAGTTCAGGCGAGGTCGTGTGGAGGGAGAGGCAAGAGGGAACCACTATTGCGACGCAGACCAGGACGATCGAAACCGTGGTCAGCATTGCAATCGGGGAGAAGCCGCGGCGGCGGTTGGTCTGGCGGAGCATATACTCTGGTGTCCATGACGCGCCGGAGGGGCGCAGCGTTGATGGGGTATGGGGGGCAAATAGGCCGTTCTGATTTCATCGCAGCAACGCGATCACCGCTGTGACGGGAGAGAGGGCGCCGCTACGGTAACGCCGGCGGCCTTGCCGCCGGTTCTTTGAATGCGCTTGACCATCGCCATTCTTCGGGGCTTGCGGCCAAGCCGCTTCGAACCGGATTATCTTCCACATACGCAATTACCGAAGAGAGTTCCGTCGGAGACCGGATCCAGCGATCATAATACTCTCTCTGCCAGAAGGGCGTTCCGGTTCTCCCGAGCAGCGTGTTGGCACGGTTCGCAGTCGCCGCCTTCAACCAGCGCATGATCTCGGACAGTGGAACGGCGGGATCCATGACCACGTGAACGTGGTTCGGCATCACCACCCTAGCGACCAGGTCATATGATCGGCGAACCTTGTCCCCGTGCACCAAGGCTTCGGCAAAAATGGCTGCAATTTGAGGGTCGATCAACCATCGCGGGCCAGCGGCAGGGGTGGGCGTTGGCTTGGTGCCAGCCAGGCGCCAGGTGACGAAGATCGTGGTGTTCTCCGGAGTCCAGTGCGGCAGTCTTCGATGCCAGTACATAGTGAAGGTTCGGCGACGTAAAAGAACCGGCGGCAAGACCGCCGGCGTTACCGGTGGCGCGTAAAAGAACCGGCGGCGCGTAAAGAACCGGCGGAATAGACCGCCGGCGCTACCGGTGGCGCGTAAAGAACCGGCGGCAAGACCGCCGGCGCTACCAGGGAAGTGCGTTCACTGCCGGCTTCTTCTCACTAAAGGCTCGGCTTTTATTGCCAGGCGCTTACTAGCGAGTGAATCGCTTGCAGCCGGCGCCAAAACACTGCCAGCAGATTCAGGCGCAATGCATTCGGGCCGTCCGATAGCGCCTCCTCCGGCCGGTCGTGCACCTCCACAAAGATGCCATTGACTCCCGTTGCTACGGCGGCGCGCGCCAGCGGCTCGATGAATTGCGGCTGGCCGCTGGAGGCGCCTCCCATTGCGCCGGGCAGCTGCACGCTGTGCGTGGCGTCGAAGACTACCGGCCAGCCGGAATCGCGCATGATCTTGAGGCCGCGCATATCCACCACCAGATTGTTGTAGCCGAATGACGAGCCGCGCTCCGTCAGCACCACTTGATTGTTGCCGGTGGAGGCTACCTTTTCGGCGGCGCGACGGATATCGTGCGGCGCCATGAACTGACCCTTCTTTATGTTGACGATTTTGCCGGTTCGTCCGGCGGCGATCAGCAGGTCGCTCTGGCGGCAAAGGAACGCGGGGATTTGCAGAATGTCGGCGGCTTCGGCGGCAACTTCGGCCTGCGAGGGCTCGTGAATATCCGTCAGCACCGGGAACCCCTCGCGGCGCACGCCCGCCAAAATGCGGACGCCTTCGCGCAGTCCGGGACCGCGGTAGGCATCGGCGCTGGTGCGGTTGGCTTTGTCGAAAGACGCTTTGAAAACGAAGTCGCCGGCGGCTTCCCGTATGGCGCGCGCCATAAAATGCACGTGCTCTTCGCTTTCAATCACGCAGGGCCCGGCGATCAATACCAGCGGGCGGCCGGGGCCGAACGCGCCGAAATCAATGGGCACGCGAATACTGAGGCTCCATGGCCTCCACCGCCGCTGCCGGGCGCCGGCGGTTGTCGTAAGACGCTTTGATGAACGCCGCGAAGAGCGGATGCGGCTCCATGGGCTTCGACTTGAACTCCGGATGGAACTGGCAGCCCAGGTACCACGGGTGGTCGGCGATCTCGCAGATCTCGACGTACGTATTATCGGGCGTCACGCCGGTGATGCGCAGACCCGCGGCGCGCAACTGGTCTTCGTATTCGCGGTTGAATTCGTAGCGGTGGCGGTGACGCTCGTGAATTTCGCGGGCGCCGTACGCGCGCTGGGCGAAGCTGCCCTCGGCGAGACGGCACGGCCAGCTTCCGAGACGCATGGTGCCGCCCAGCTCATCGACGCCCTTCAATTCGCGCAGCTTGAAAATGACGCGATGCGGCGTGCCGGGGTTGAATTCGGTGGAGTCGGCATCTTCGAGCCCGGCCACGTTGCGGGCGAACTCAATCACTTGCGTCTGCATGCCGAGGCAGATGCCGAAGAAGGGCACTTTGCGCTCGCGGGCATAGCGAATGGCGTTCAACATGCCATCGATGCCGCGCTTGCCGAAGCCGCCGGGCACCAGGATGCCGTCGTAGCCTTCGAGCTGGCGTTCCCAATCGGGGCCATGTATTCCCTCGGCCTCAATCCAATGAATGTGGACCTTCAACTCGTGCGCGGCGGCCCCGTGCAGCAGGGCTTCCTTCAAACTCTTGTAGGAGTCTTCGTACTCGACGTACTTGCCGACGATGGCGATGGATACGTCGCCGCGCGGGTTCTGCATGCGTTCGAGCATGGCGATCCAGCGGCTGAGGTCGCGCGGCGCCGCCTGTATCCCCAGCAGGCGGATGACGATTTCGTCGACGCCTTCAGCGGCGAATACCACCGGCACTTCGTAGACGGATTTTACGTCGCAGGCGGTGATGACGGCTTTCACGTCCACGTCGCAGAACAGCGCGATCTTCTCCTTCATCTCGGCCGGCAGGAAACGTTCGGAACGGCAAAGAAGAATATCGGGCTGGATACCGATGGCGCGCAGTTCCTTGACGCTGTGCTGCGTGGGTTTGGTTTTCAATTCCTGCGCGGCCGCGATAAAGGGGACGAGGGTGACGTGCACGAAGAGCGTATTCTCGCGGCCCTCTTCATGGCGCATCTGGCGGATGGCTTCGAGAAATGGCAGCGATTCGATGTCGCCGACGGTACCGCCGATTTCGGCGATGACCACGTCCACATCGGCGGCAACGCGCTTCATGGCAGCCTTAATCTCGTTGGTGACGTGCGGAATCACCTGCACCGTCTTACCCAGATAGTCGCCGCGGCGCTCGCGCGTGAGGATCTGTTCATAGATGCGGCCGGAGGTGAGATTATTGCTTTGGGTGAGCTTGGCGTGGGTGAAACGCTCGTAGTGGCCGAGGTCGAGATCGGTTTCCGCGCCGTCGTCGGTGACGAAAACCTCGCCGTGCTGGAACGGACTCATAGTGCCGGGGTCGACGTTGAGATACGGGTCGAACTTCTGGCAAGTGACCTTGAGCCCGCGGCTTTCCAACAGACAACCGATGGACGCGGCGGCGATGCCTTTACCTAACGACGAGACCACGCCGCCGGTGACGAATATGTATTTGGCCAATGCAATGCACCTCCCTTGTTACTCAAGCTGTTGCACAAACTGTTGCACAAACTGTTGCACGAACTTTCGCTCAAACTGTTGCTTCAAATCACTGTCGCTTCAAATAGCCGCGACACACGTTCCAGATCCTCCGGCGTATCCACGCCAAACGACTCGTACTCCGTCTCGACAACGCGGATGGAGTAACCATTTTCCAAAGCCCTCAACTGCTCCAGGCGTTCGGCCTCCTCGAGGGGACCAACCGGCAGAAGCGAATAATTCAATAAAAAATCCCGCTGGTAAACGTACAATCCAATATGTTTGAAACAGGCGGCGTGACGGGCGTGTAAGTCGTTCGGCGAGCCGCCCCGCGGGTCGATCGAAGAGGCGCGCTCCCGGCAATAGGGTATGGGGCTGCGCGAAAAGTAAATTGCGTCGCCGGCATGGTTGGCGACCACCTTGACGACGTTGGGGTCGGCGATCTCGCGGGGGTCTTCGATGCGCTTCTTGAGCGTGCTCATGACGATGCCGGCGTCGTGGACCACGGGCAGGATGGCGGCGTCGATGGCGGCCGGGTCGATCAGCGGCTCGTCGGCCTGAATGTTCACAATTATGGCGGCGTTTTCGGCCGAGGCCACTTCAGCCACGCGGTCCGTACCGGAAAGGTGATCGGGACGCGTCATTCGTACTGGAGCGCCGAAGGCCCGTGCGGCATCGAACACCCGCTGGTCGTCGGTGGCGACGATTGCGCTGGTCAGGTAGCGCGCCATGGAGGCGCGTTCATAGACGTGTTGCAACATGCTTTTGGAGGAAATCGGGGCAAGTACTTTTCCAGGAAACCGTGAGGAGCCGAACCGGGCTGGTATCACGCCCAAGATTTTACGCGGCACAGGCGATCATACCATAAAACCCGTGTGCTAGACTTTGGACAGAAAGGCTGGCTAGCCGCCATGCTGCCCTCCTACTGGAAGCTGTTTGGGTTTAAGGTTTTATTCGCAATGGTGCTGCTCGGCGGGGTCGCCGCGCAGCAGGTTTCCATTACACCCCGGCCGAAACCGGTGGCCAAGGAGGAGGTGCTTCCCAAGGCCGATATCCGCGTCAACGCCACGCTGGTGCTGATTCCGGTGACGGTCACCGATCCATTGAACCGGTTTGTAACCGGCCTGGAAAAAGAGAACTTCAAGCTGGCGGAAGACAAAGTAGATCAAGTAATTACTTCGTTTTCGAGCGAGGATGCGCCGATTTCCGTCGGGGTGATCTTCGATTGCAGCGGCAGCATGAGCAACAAGATGGAGAAATCGCGGCAGGCCGTGGCGCAGTTCTTTAAGACCGCCAACCCGGAGGATGAATTCTTTCTGGTGCAGTTTAACAACAACGCCCAGATGGCGCAGACGTTCACGCACAACCTGGAGGAGATTCAGAACCGGCTGACCTTTACCCAAGCCAAGGGCCAGACGGCGCTGCTCGACGCCATCTATATGGGCCTGCATGAGATGAAAAAGGCGCAGAATCCGCGCAAGGCGCTACTGGTTATTTCCGATGGAGGCGATAACAACAGCCGTTACACGGCTACAGAAGTGAAGAACCTGGTGAAGGAAGCGGACGTCCAAATCTATGCGATAGGGATTTACGAAATGGGCGCAAGCCGCGGAAGAACGCCGGAAGAGGCCAACGGGCCGGGGTTACTCACTGAGATCACGGAACCAACGGGCGGCCGGCAGTATGAAGTAGATAATATCAACGAGTTGCCGGACGTGGCGAACAAGATCGGAGTGGAACTGCGGAACCAGTATATTCTGGGTTATGCGCCGAAAAACCAGGAGCGCGACGGAAAGTACCGCCGGGTGCAGGTAAAGATCATTCAGCCGCGCGGACTGCCTCCTCTCCGGGCATACTGGAGAACAGGCTACTATGCTCCCCCTCAATAAACGAACTCTCTCTCTTATTCTCTCGATATTTTCCCTGGCTGCCGCGGCGCTTTGGGCCGAGCAGCAGAACGTAACGCGCCCGGCAGGCTCGAAGGCCGCCGCACAGACCGATCAGACCGAGGACAGCGGCGCGATATTCCGTTCGGACACGCGCGTGGTGGTGTGCCCCACGACCGTGGTGGATAAGGACGGCCATCTGGTGACCAACCTGCCGAAATCGGCATTTACGGTTTACGAGGACAAAGAGCCGCAAAAATTCACCATGAAGCGCGAAGACGTCCCGGTCTCTCTGGGATTGATTGTCGACAACAGCGGCAGCATGCGCGAGAAGCGCAAGAAAGTGGAAACCGCCGCGCTCGACCTGGTGGTGGCGTCGAACAAGGACGACGAAGTGTTCGTGGTGAACTTCAACGACAGCGCCTATCTGGATTTGCCGCACGAGAAGGATTTCACCAACGACATCGAGGAGATGAAAGAGGCGCTGGCGCGAATCGACGCGCGCGGCGGGACTGCCATGCGCGACGCGCTGAACATGTCCATTGTCCACTTGAAGGAGAAGGCCCACCGCGACAAGAGAGTGTTGGTGGTGGTTACCGACGGCGTGGATAACAGCAGCATTATCAGCCTCGAAGCGCTGGTGAAAGTGGCGCAACAAAGCGGCGTGTTGATCTATGCCGTGGGCCTGCTGACCGACGAGGACCGGCGTGACGCGACGCGCGCGAAACGGGAACTGGATTCACTGACGGAAGCAACGGGCGGCCGGGCCTTCTTTCCCAAGGAACTGGCGGACGTGGAGCATATAGCGCAGGAAGTGGCGCGCGATATCCGCAACCAATACACGATTGCCTACACTCCGTCGAACGCCGCGCTGGACGGCACTTTCCGGGCGATCAAGATTGTGGTGAACGCGCCCGGACACCCCACGGTGCGCACGCGAACCGGCTATTACGCCACGCCGGATCAAGCGCAGAACAACAAGCCGGCCGGCGCTTCGAAATAGGCAGGGTATGCTTTAGCTTGCCCGCGTACGAGCGAAATGGCAAGCTAAAGCGTACCCTACCCGGTTATGTTGCGATTACTCTGGCGGATGAGCCGGGGATACAGGCTGCGGCCCTGGCGCAGTCCCTACCTGCGGTGGCGCATCGAGACTTACTCGGGGCTTCACGCCGACACGATCACGTTTAGCAAGTTTTGGCGGTTCACCTGGAAGACGCGCCGGGAGTTACTCCGCTACTTGCGATGGGCCGAGCGCGCGAACAGCCGGCGCGCGGATTAATCGGCTCGTGGATTCAGTCCTCCAGAATCACGTGCGCCATTCCCAATTCCGAGGTATGAGTCAGGGATAGAGAGATATTCCGCACGCCGAGTCGATCGGCGATCTGCGCGGCCACGCCGTGAAAGCGTAGCGTAGGCTTTCCCGAGGGCAGATTGGCGACTTCGAAATCCTGCCAGGTTACGCCGCGCCTCCAACCTGTTCCAATGGCTTTCATACCAGCCTCTTTGGCGGCGAAGCGGGCGGCGTAACGCTCGTAACGATTCGCCTTACGCTCCACATAGGCTATCTCAGCGGCCGTGTAAATGCGGCGGACGAAGCGTTCGCCGAACCGTTCGATGGACGTGCGGATGCGGCGGACTTCCGCTAAATCCACTCCCGTACCGACGATCATTTGAAGCCGGCTCCCGTGGTAGTAATCACGAGGCGGCCGTGTTTTACGCCCTTAGTACTTATCAGTACGGCTGCAACTTTTCTCACTTCTTCCGAACGTCCCCGGACTACTAATACTTCGAGGCAATTGTCGTGATCCAAGTGTACGTGGAGAGTAGATAGGATGGAGTGGTGATGATCGTGCTGGATGGCCGTCAACTTTTCCTGGAGGAGTCGGACATGATGGTCGTACACGAGGGTAACTGTCCCGATGACCTGGCTGTCGGGCGATTCCGCATCCTTGCGGACCAGATCGTCGCGAATCAGATCGCGGAAGGCCTCGGAGCGATTGGTGTAACCGCGCTCCGAGATGAGACGATCGAACTTCTCCAGAAGACCGGAGTCGATGGCAACGCCTATTCGGCTGAGGCCGCTCATAAGTACAGGTCCAGGCGCTGATGGCGCAACGCGCTCGCCGCGCCGCCAGCGGCTTCATTGCGCTGTGAGGGGCGCTCTACGCCTGCTCCGCGGCCAAACGTTTCCGGTGCTCGGCCCAGCGCTTCTTCTGCGCCGCGCCGATGCGCTTACGCGCCGCCGCACTTAGAGCCCGCCTGACTCCGGCAGGCTTTGCCGCCGCGGCAGCAGGCGTCGCGGCGCGCACCGAACTCTTGCCTTTGAGACGCGCTTCTATCTCATGGATCTTCTCGTCGATCCGCTGTCTCTCGTGCTGATATCCAATCAACGCCATTTGCAGCGTAATTGAATCTTCGTTGCTTTTTCCTCGTGGCATAGGTTCTCCCCGCCACAATATAACATAAGCCTGCTAAACTCGTGTCAAGATACAAGATGGATGACAAGTACCTTTGGCGAAAAGAGTAATGAGACTATTGATCCAGAGGGTATCTGAGGCCCAAGTCAGCGTGGAATCGAGTACCATCGGATCTATACGTATTGGACTGTTAGTCTTCGTGGGGATCTCACGCGAAGATAGCTTTGCCGACGTCGACTATGCGGTACAGAAGATGGTTGGCCTCAGGATCTTTCCGGACGCAGCGGGCAAGATGAATTGCACCGTGCAGGAGGCTGGCGGATCGTTATTATTAGTTTCTCAGTTCACCCTTTATGGAGACTGCCGCAAAGGGAAACGACCAAGCTTCGACCGGGCCGCCCCTCCGGCGGAGGCGCAACGCTTGTACGACTACTTCGTGGAAGCGTCGCGCCGCAGTCCGGTACCGGTAGAGACCGGCGTGTTCCAGGCCGAAATGAAAGTACATCTTGTGAATGAGGGACCAGTGACTATCTGGATCGATACGGAGGATCGAGGGCGGAGGTAGAAGACGTATCGCGTTTCTTCGCGCTGGGGTGGGCGGCAGTGCGAGTGCGATTGGTAAAGCCTTCGACCCTGAGGCAAATCCCGATGAGATCCCGACCAGCCGCGTGATGGCCGTCCCGCGCGCTCGCCCCGGGCGGACGAAGCTCGCGCCTCCATCGTGGGCGATATCGGGCAACTCACGGACATCGAAATGTTCGGCCCCGCACACGAGGATCCGGTTCCATGGGAGTTTGCGGCGAAGAGCGGACTGGGAAGTGGTATACCCACCTCCCACTTGTGTTATCCTATTGGCTGTATCAAAACGAGATTAAGAGAAGACAAGGAGTTTTACCCCTCGAATGGCACTGGCGGTTGAAGCAAAGCGGCAGATTTTTATTTCGAATCAGCGCCACAAATCCGACACTGGGTCGCCAGAAGTGCAGATTGCCCTGTTGAGTCAGCGGATCACGATGCTGACGGAGCACTTCAAGACGCATCGCAAGGACCACGGTTCCCGTAAGGGGCTGCTCACGTTGGTCGCGAAGCGCCGTCGGCTTCTGACGTACCTGCGCAATACGGATCCCGAACGCTATAAGACTGTTCTGCAACGGCTGGGCATTCGACGCTAGTTCGTTCGTCGAAGGCGGCCCGTTGTTCCAGCAGTCTTGCGGATCGCTTTCGGAGCTACATTCCCACTTGGCTGGGACGCACTTGGGTGGGACACATCGCGTGTTGCCCGATGCGCTCCGGCTACTCATCCTGTCAACTCCAGTCTCAAACGGCTTCCCTGAATGGGGCGCCGGATTGATCGGCCGGGACTGGTTCCCCGCCGAATGGAGGTTTTAAAACACGAATGGTTCACACAGTTGAAATTGACCTGGGCGGCCGTATTATCACCCTGGAAACGGGAAAGATGGCCAAACAGGCGAACGGCGCCGTTGTCGTTCGCTCAGGAGACGCAGTCGTCCTCGTCTCCGCGTGCATGGCGCAAGAGCCCAAGCCGGGAGCCGGATTTTTCCCGCTCACCGTCGATTACCGCGAATTCACTTACTCCGCCGGAAAGATTCCGGGCGGCTTTATCAAGCGCGAGGGCCGTCCCTCGGAAAAAGAAGTTCTCACCAGCCGGTTGATCGACCGGCCGATCCGGCCGCTGTTTCCGGAAGGGTTTCTGTACGAAACGCAAATCATCGCCATGGTGATGTCGGCAGATCCCGAGCAGGACCCGAACTCGCTCGCCATCGCGGGCACAGCGGCGGCTCTGGCGATTTCGGATATTCCGTTCCCGCACGTGCTGGGCGGCGTCCGCGTCAGCATGAAGGACGGAAAGTATATCGCCAACGCCAGCTACACGGAAGGGCGCGAATCGAAGCTCAACATCGTGGTGGCCGGAACCGAGCACGGCATCGTGATGGTGGAAGCGGGCGCGCAGCAGGTTTCCGAGGCGGAGGTTCTGGGCGCGATCGAGTTCGGCCACGAGTGCTGCAAGAAGATCGCCGCGGGCATCCACAAGCTGGTTGCAGCCTGTGGCAAGCCGAAGCGCGAATTCGCTTCACCCGTGCTGAACGAGGAACTTTACGCGACGGTTTCCCAGGTGCGCGAAGAGTTGAGCGACGCTTTAGACACGCAGAAGTACGAGAAGTTGGAAAGCTACTCGCGGATTGCCGCGCTGAAGAAGAAGATCGTTGAAGCCACGCCGGAAGAGCAGCGTCCCGAAGCGGTCAAGTGTTACGAAGCCCTGAAGGAGCGCATCTTCCGCGACGAGATGCTAAAGAAGCACCGCCGGCCAGATGGGCGCGCGTTTGACGAGATCCGTGAGATCACCATCGAGACGGGAGTGCTGCCGCGTACGCACGGCTCTTCGCTATTCACGCGCGGCGAAACGCAGGCGCTGGTGACGGTGACGCTGGGCACCAAGGACGACGAGCAGCGCATCGAGCTGCTAGAGCCGGGCGAGGCGTCGAAGCGCTTCATGCTGCACTACAACTTCCCGCCGTTCAGCGTGGGCGAAACCGGATTCATGCGCGGCCCCGGGCGGCGCGAAATCGGGCATGGCGCGCTGGCGGAACGCGCGCTGACGGCGTTGATTCCCGATGAGAGCAAGTTCCCGTATACCATGCGCGTGGTCAGCGACATTCTGGAATCGAACGGTTCCAGCTCCATGGCTACGGTTTGCGGCGCTTCCCTGGCGCTGATGAGCGCGGGCGCGCCGCTGGCCTCTCACGTGGGCGGCGTGGCGATGGGCCTGGTGCTGGAAGGCAAAGACTACGCCATTCTCACCGACATCGCGGGCGCGGAAGACCACTACGGCGACATGGATTTCAAAGTCGCCGGCACGCGCGAGGGCATCACCGGACTCCAGATGGATATCAAGGTGCCGAACGTCACCACCGCCATCATGGAGCAAGCGCTGGAGCAGGCGCGCCGCGGCCGCCTGTTCATCCTGGATAAGATGTACGCCGCCCTGGGCGCGGCCAGCAGCAGCATTTCGCAATACGCGCCTCGCATTTACACGCTGCACATTCCGACCGATAAGATTCGAGACGTCATCGGACCAGGCGGCAAAGTGATTCGCGGAATCATCGAGCAGACGGGCGTGAAGATCGACGTCGAAGACGATGGCACTATCCACGTGGCATCGGCCGACGAAGCATCGGCCAACAAGGCGATCCAGATCATCACGGATATTACGGCCACTGCCGAAGTGGGCAAGACCTACCTGGGCAAAGTGGTGCGGCTGGTGGATTTCGGAGCGTTCGTCGAGATTTTCCCCGGCACCGACGGGTTGCTGCACATCAGCGAAATCGCCGAGAACCGCATCAAGGAAGTACGCGACGAGCTGAAGGAGGGCGACCAGATTCTGGTGAAGGTGCTGGCGCTCGAAGGCAACAAAATCAAGCTGAGCCGCAGAGCGGTTTTGAAGGAACAGCGCGAGAAGTTGAAGGCTGTTAAGGAGTAGGGTCGGCTGATAGCTTGGCCAGAGGGCCGCGAATGCACTCGAACCGAATCGAGAGCTTCGCGGCCTTTTTTGTTGCAGTGGAATTGTCTATTACCAGCGCAGGCCATGGGCTAATGCCGCTATCTATGCGAAGACGGTTGGCGTCAGCCTTTCTTCAGAATTCTCTTTACATCTCGCCGGCCGTGAATGAGCCGAACGATGCGCAGCGGCTTAGAGTTTGTACACCACAAGGTAGGAATGGACCGGCCAAAAGAGAACATTTTGGGAGGTAAGATCCTTGCGTTCGTGCCCCAGGCCGGGCATGTCGGCGAGTTGGCCAAATGCTCTGTAGAAATCCTCAACCACCCGATCGGCCGCGTCGAAACTATGCTGGGATATAAATTCCCAGATCTCCCAAAGATCGCGAAGACCCCGGCGGGAAAGCTCGAATCGTTTCAAGCGCGCTGCCGGCGGCGTTCGGCACTGTGCGCGCGGAGTTCCCGGAAGGCCTCTTCGCCATCGATAACGTCGCCTCGGTCGATATCGGCGAGCCCTTCGACAATCAGATGCTCGATCTCTTCGGGGCTGTATGCCTCGCCAAGATCTCGTGCTGCGACGTAATGGTAGACAGCTTTTTTGAGAAACTCGGCGGAATCGGCGGAACGGCCGGACGTCACCTCATCGTCGATAAGCTTTTCCAGTTCCGGCGTCAAACTTAGGTGCATGACCGGCGCTCCTTGGTATTGCCACAAGACACCGGCGGCAAGACCGCCTGCGCTACCGCCTGCGCTACCGCCTGCGCTACCGCCTGCGCTACCGCCTGCGCTACCGCCTGCGCTACCTACTTGCTGTTTCGTTGTTCTCTGGCCGCGCGCGTAGCTAACTCGTCGCAGCGATTGTTATCGGCGTGCGAGGCGTGGCCTTTGGTCCAGGTCCATCTGGTCTTGTGGCGTGCGACCTGCTTGTCGAGCTCCTGCCATAGATCCTGATTGAGTACGGGCTTCTTGGCGGCAGTCATCCAGCCCTTGCGCTTCCAGCCGTGAATCCACGTGGTGATGCCGTTCTTCAGGTATTCCGAATCGGTCACTACCTCCACTTCGCATTCCTCGTTAAGCGTGCGCAAGGCTTCGATGGCGGCGCGCAATTCCATGCGGTTGTTAGTCGTGTGCGGCTCGCTGCCGTAGATCTCTTTGTTGTTGCCGTCGTGGCGCAGAATCGCCGCCCAGCCGCCCGGACCAGGATTGCCGATGCATGCGCCATCGGTGATCAATTGAACTTTCTTCATGCGACCAGCACCGGCTCTTCCCGGAAGAACTCGTCCACTAAGTCGAGGATGGCCGCCGCTTCCTGCGCCTTATAGATGGACGCGCGCAGTTGCGAGCCATTGCGTACGCCGTGCGTAAAGTAAGTCGCGAACTGTTTCATTTTGCCGGTGGAATCCTTCTCGCCGCGACCGATCAGCATAGCGTAATACCGCCGCATCATCTCATAGCGATCGCTCTGCGCCGGCTCGTCGTAGCGGCCATGGGCCAGGTACTGCTGAATCTGACGGAAGATCCACGGATTCGAGGACGCGGCGCGGCCGATCATCACGGCGTCGCACGACGTCTCGCGCACCATGCGCAGGGCGTCCTCGGGAGTTACGATATCGCCGTTGCCGATGACTGGAATTTTCACCGCGGCCTTCACCTCGGCGATGCGCGTCCAATCGGCATGCCCGCTGTAGCCCTGCTCGCGGGTGCGCGGGTGCAGCGCTACGGCCTGCAGGCCGCAATCCTCGGCCAATTTCGCCATGCGGACGGCCACCAGTTCTTCGTCACTCCACCCGGCGCGGAATTTCATGGTGAAGGGAATCGAAATGGCTTTGCGCACTTCCTGTAGAATCTGCCGCACCAGGGGCAGGTCGCGCAGCAGTCCCGAACCGCCGTTGCACTTGACGACTTTGTTGACCGGGCAGCCGAAATTGATGTCGAGAATGTCGAAGCCCAAGTCCTGGCAGACGCGCGCCGCGGTGGCCATCACGGCCGGATCGGAGCCGAATAATTGCGCGGAAATGGGGTGCTCTTCGGGCTCGAATGCGAGATACTTCACCAGCGTCTTGGTGGGCTTGCGGGCGCCCAAAGACGCGCTGACGCCGTGCGAGCTGGTGAATTCCGTCATGATCAGGCCGCAGCCATCGAGGTTGCGGATGAAGCGGCGGAACACGGTATCGGTGACGCCCGCCATAGGCGCGAGAACCGTCGCGGGGGCGATCTTCACCGTACCAATCGAAAAACTCGTGGGAAACTCACGCATAAAGACCGGGTTACTCAAACTGATCGCTTAAACTGGATTACTTAAGTTTAACGGTTAGCGCGTGGAAACGGAACTGGCGCGCGCTTCGTCAGTCGCAATTGAGGGATTGAGCATGAGGCCGGTGAACATCGTGCTGCTGGTTTTGGCCGGCGCTATGGGCGGTGCGGTGGTGATGAAAGTGGCCCAACGGCCGCATGCGGCGCAGGTCGCCGAAGTCACGCCGGCCACGCCCGCCGAGTCTGTAGCGCCGGTAACGGCGCCAGCGCCGCCAACGCCGCCGCAACCGGTTACCACGCTGGCCATGGACGCCCCCGCTGTAACACCCGCTGTAACACCCGCCGTAACCTCCGATGCTACGCCCGGAGTAACGCCCGATACAGCGCGGCCGCTGGAGCCTAAGGCTTCGCGGGTGCGGCGTCCGGCGACTGTTCCGGCCAGGCACGTGGAATCGCAGCATCCGGCGGAGCGCATGGTTGCCTCGAGCGGCGTTCCCGCAAGCCCGCCAGTGAATTCGATGGAGCCGGTTGAAATGGTGCCGGTTCCACCGTCTCCTCAAGGCCAAGTTTCAACTCCGCCGCTGACGCCCGAGCAGCCGAAGGAGACACCACCCGTGCGTATGGAACCGGAGAACGCGACTCCGGCTCCCGCGCCAGTTCCGCCCGCACCCGATCCACACACGGTGACGCTGAACGCCGGTATGTTGATTCCGGTGCGCCTGTTGGACAGTCTCTCGCTGGAGCGGAATCATGCAGGCGACCGGTTCGCCGCGACGCTCGACAGCGAGCTAGTGGCGGACCGCTTCGTGATAGCCGAGCGCGGCGCCCGGGTGGAGGGTAAGGTGGTGACGGCGGATCGCGGTGCGAGAACGCTCAGCATTGAGTTAACGGGCGTGGAAACATCCGACAAGCAGGATGTGGCGATTCAGACTGAAAGATTCGACAAGCGCAGCGAGCCGGACCATGCACAGGATGCCGCGAAGGTGGGCGCCGGCGCGGTGATCGGCGCGGTGATCGGCGGCATCGCCGGCGGAGGGAAAGGCGCGGCGATTGGAGCGGGCGTGGGCGGCGGCGCGGGCGCGGGCGACGTGCTGCTGACACGCAAGCCGGTCGCGCTGGCCTCGGAGACCAGGATTACTTTCCGCTTGCGTGCGCCGGTGACAATTACAGAGCGGCGCGATTAGAGGGCTTACTGCAAACGTCGCCAACGCGCGCCCAAGCGCCAAAGCGCCAACCTATCGCAGAGTCGCAGAACTCGACTTTTGAGCTCCTCGGCTGTGCGGGTATACCTCTTGCACTAAACGCTACGATGGCGCGGGCGGAGCAACCACTAGTTGTGAAGCGGCGACGCTCGCCGCAACAATCCCTAAGTCAGAATCGACAGTAGATATAGGTATTCCGAGATTCTCGGCGATCTGTGACGGGCCCTGGCCTTGTATACGCAGTTGGCTGACCTGCGCGGACAGAGAGAGTGTGACGGTGTCCGCTGACGATGGCGGTTGCGGCGCCGGCGGGGTTGCCGCGGGGGCAGGGGCTGGAGAGGGCGTATAGGCCGGTTGAGCCGATACCGTGCCGTAGATGGAGGGTGTCACTATGGAGTCTTCCTTTCCCATGCGAACATCTATGTTATCGGCAGTAATTGCGATCACATGAACCCGTGCAAGCATAAACACCTAGACGGTAATCCTTAATCCGTTTGCACCGTTTAATGCCCGAGAAGAGGGGAAGAAACCGCCTTGACTCCGGTCTGGAATTGGCCCATAGTTTCCCCTATGCTTGAATCCCAGCCGCTCTCACTGCCCGAAGTCTTGAGTGAAGAAAAGCTAGTCCTGCGCCCCAATGCGGCGGATGGCCAAACGCAGGCCCCACTGACGGCCCTATGCCTGTCCGGCGGCGGCATCCGTAGCGCCACGTTCGCCTTCGGCGTCATCCAAGGGCTGGCGGAGCAGGGCGTCCTCGACGGCTTCGACTATCTCTCCACGGTGTCCGGCGGAGGATATACCGGAGCGTGGCTCACCTCCTGGAAACAGCGCGCCAAAGGTCTCGACAAGGTGATCCCGCAGTTGCGCCGTGACGCGCCCTCCGTATCCACGTTGGTATCCACGTCCGTAGCCACGTCGGTATCCACGTCGGTATCCACGTCGGTATCCACCTCCGTAGGGACGGGCAGCCCCGATCCTATCCAGCACCTCCGCGAATACAACAATTACCTGTCGCCGAAGTTGGGCCTATTCTCGGCGGATACCTGGACGCTGGTGGCGACGGTGGGGCGCAACATGTTCTTGAACTGGCTGGTTTTCGTACCATTGCTGCTGGCCGTGCTGATGGCGCCGCGGCTGCTGTTATCGCTCGCGAGGCTGGGAGAAACTTACTTTGCTCTTTACAGCGGGTCCGGGTGGCTCAATCCAAGTCTCCTATCGAAAATCATTCCCGGAGTGAGCGCGCTTTTCTTCGCGATGGTAATTTTCAATGTCCTGAGGCGCCTCCCCGGGGTGGGTGGGAAAGACCATTCCGAAATCGATTTCCTGAAGTATTGCTTACTGCCTTTGGTAATTGCCACGGTCGCGTTGATCACTAACGATTCCTGGTTCACCGGCGGCGATCTAACCAGGGCCGGCGCCGAATCCTCGGCGGAGATTGGATACGGAACCTTGACGCTTGGCGTGGTGACCGCCGCATTTGCGGGGTGGACGGCCTACCTGATCTTCTGCGGGAAGAGCCTGCGGGAACGAGTCCGCTTTTTCCTGCCCGTCTCCGCGGGGGTCTTGCTGACAAGTTGGAGCGCCGGCTCCGCGGCGTGGCTGCTCGCGGACCGGGTCTACCCTAGCACCAGCTGGCCTGTATATACCACTGTCGCGGCGCCCCTTCTGCTCTTGGCAATGTCGCTCGCCGCATGCCTTTTCGTGGGGGTTACGAGTCGGGTTTTGCAGGATGAAGACCGCGAGTGGCTGTCGCGCGCCGGCGCTTGGGTGCTGCTGCTGGTCGTATTCTGGACAGCGGCATGCGCCCTGGTGCTGATTCTGCCCACGTGGGTGCTCACGCTGCCCGTCTGGGGAAAATCGGCGCTCGCGGCGGCGGGTGCGGCCGCGGGCTGGATCAGCGCCCTAACGGGATCGAGCTCGCGGACCAAGTCGGATACGGAGAGCAGGGGAAGCGGCGGCGCCCCTCCGCCATCTATGCTGATGTCCCTCGCCATGAAGCTGGCGGCTCCGGTCTTCGCCGGGGCGTTCCTGGTGGGTTTGGCGATCCTGACGGACTGGATTCTGATGGCGTCGGGCCTAGGCGCGCACTCGGAATGGGATAGCGCAACACAGTCCGAGGTCTTCACGCATTGCCCGAACTGCGCCTGGTGGGACCATCCGGGCATGTTGAATGGAACCCGTTGGGAAGCGAACCTGGGGCTGGGCCTGGCGTTTCTCGCGTTCGGCTGGCTGATGGCCCGGTTCATCAACATCAATAAGTTTTCGCTGCAAGGGATGTACCGGAATCGACTGATCCGCGCATACCTGGGCGCTTCGAATGCTTGCCGGGACGCGAACGATTTCACCGGGTTCGCGCAAAGCGACAACATCCCGATGCATAAGGTGGACACGAGTTTGAAGCCGCTGCACGTGGTCAACGTCACGCTGAACCTGGTCGCCGGTCAACGGCTGGCCTGGCAACAGCGGAAGGCTGCGTCCTTCACGATGACTCCGCTGCATTGCGGCAGTTCCGAGCTTGGCTATCGCCCCAGTCTCAACTACGGCGGCACCGACGGCGTCTCTCTCGGCACCGCCGTCGCGATCTCCGGAGCCGCCGCCAGCCCCAACATGGGGTATCACTCGTCGCCGGTGATTGCGTTCATCATGACGCTGTTCAACGCCCGCCTGGGCTCGTGGCTGGGCAATCCCGGCAAGGCCGGCTCGAAGACCTGGCGCCAGGAAGGGCCTACCTCGGCGATTGCATCCATCGTGCGGGAAGCCTTCGGTCTCACCGACGATACCAGTCAGTACGTGTATCTCTCGGACGGCGGGCATTTCGAGAATCTGGGAATCTATGAGATGGTGCGGCGGCGATGTCATTACATCGTGGCGTCGGATGCGGGCTGCGACCCGAGGTTTACCTACGAAGACCTGGGCAACGCCTTGCGCAAGCTCCGCATCGACATGCGGATTCGCGTCGATTTCGAGGATGGCTCGTTTGAGTCTCTGAGGGAGCAAACCAAGCGCTGCGCCGTCGCGCGGATCCGCTACAGCCTGGTGGACAATACCCAGGAAGACGGATATCTTCTTTACATCAAGCCCATGATGCGCGGCAATGAACCTCCCGACGTCGCCAGCTATCAGAGCAAGAACCAGGAGTTCCCGCATCAGAGCACTGCGGATCAGTTCTTCGACGAATCGCAGACGGAAAGTTACCGCATGCTGGGCTTGCAAACGGTAGATGAAATCTGTGCGGGCTGGGACAAGTCAGGCGGAATTACGGGAATGTTTCAACACGTCTCCGGAGTGTACTTCAAGGATGAGCGCGCGCTGGCCGCGAAGAGCGGCTCGACGGCGCCATAGCCCGACGGCAGGGCATCCGGCACTCCCCGTAATATTTCAGCGCTTGCATTGAAACGGCAGGCGGGTGGCTCGCACTAATAAGTAAGGCTCGAGGCAGTAACGGGCGCTGGCATGTCCAATTGGCTTCCCGAGCCGCACAACGGATTTGGAATAGAATAAGAACATCAAAGGACGCTCCATATGCGACCGTTTCGTAATGCAGTCTGGTTATTCCTGTTAATCGCGCCACCGTTTCTTCGAGCCGATGTCACGATTCGATACAAGACGGAAATGAACTCACTAACGGCGGTTCCAGCCTTGCCAGCCGGGTCAGTGATTTACATGAAGGGCAACAAAGGCGTGACAGTGTCCGGCGATGTTACCACAATCGCGGATTTCGCCAGGCAGGAAATCACCGTGGTCGATACGGTTGGCAAAAAATACGCGACAATCCCGGCATCGGAGTACGGCGTCAAAATTAAGCAGGGAGTAGCGCAGGCGGCCGGCACTGCGCAGACGGCCGGGGCTGCGGAAGTATTCAACTCGATGAAGACCACATGCGAGTCGAAGAAGACCGGCCGCACGGAAGTGATTCAGAGCGTTCAGGCCGAAGAGCGGGAACAAACCTGTTCTCTTGCGGTCAACCTTCCCGATAGCTTGAAGCGGGCGGGCGCCCCGGATACCGGCATGGGCGTTAAATTCGTGACTCACATTTGGTTCGCGTCCCCGGTCGAGAGGATGCGCGTACCCGGGCTCTGGCAGTTGTCGGGCTTTGAGATCTGGCGCAATTATTTCGCGAATCCCATGAAAGCGATGGGAAGCTTAATGCCGGGCGGCATGGCTGACATGTTTACCGATATGCAGAAGGATCAGTCTGTGATTCTGCGGCTGAACATGGAAGCATACGTGGATATGGCATCGATCCCCGGCGCGGCTGCCGCTGCGGGTTTACCCGCGATCGCGTCGGGCTCCCCCCTGATAAAGATGACCCAGGAGATAGTGGAGCTTTCCACTTCGCCGCTCGACGATTCGCTCTTCCAGATCCCGAACGATTGCAGCCCGGAGCCGTTCGCGGATGTGTTCCAGGGGATGATTGCCCGCGTGCCGGCGCCGAAAGCTCCGGCCAAATAAGCCGTAGCCGCTCAAAACATCAGACGTACGCCCACCTGGAAAACGCGCGGGAAGTTCGCTTGCAGCGAAATCTGCCCGAACTGAGCGGACCCGACTTCGTTGCCGGTATTGGAACCATCCGCTCCCGGCGCGTAGAAGTACGGCGTATTGGTCAGGTTGAAAACCTCCATGCGGAACTGCCCCTTGAGATGCTCCTTATATGCCCAGGTTTTGAACATCGAGAAATCGGCGTTCTTCATCGCGGGACCGCGCAGCGGGGTTGTGCGAGATACGTTTCCGTATGTGTACTGGGCGGCGGTAGTGAAGGCGGCAGGGTTGATCCAGTCACTGAGGCGCTGCGTTTCCGAGCCGCTGGTTCCTTCCGGCGCGCCTGTCGCGTTCGGCCTCTGAACGCTCGTGCCGATAGCCGAATTCAGGTTGCTCTGGTAAATCGCCAGCGGGAAACCGCTTTGCAGGGTGGTTTGAACGTTGATGGCCCAGCCCCCTGCCACAAGGTCAAGGTAACGGTTGGTCGAAAGGAATTTCCTGCCGGCGCCGAACGGCAATTGA
Source organism: Bryobacteraceae bacterium (assembly GCA_049522755.1). Classification (GTDB taxonomy): domain Bacteria; phylum Acidobacteriota; class Terriglobia; order Bryobacterales; family Bryobacteraceae; genus PALSA-243. Next base: position 37,498 of record JBEKNN010000002.1, read on the forward strand.
TAATTGATCGCGGTGGTCCAACGGAGCGGAGTGTTGATGGTGGCGAGCGAGTATTCCGGCGCGAGATTATAGTTATCCTGCGCGGCGCTTTGCTGAGCGCTGAAGGTATTGCTTGCCGCATTCGAACCATCCATATTGCGAGACCACGTGGTGGTGCTCAGTAAGTTCAATCCATTGCCGAGACGCTTCTGAAACTTGACATAGACCGAGTTATAGCTTGCGTGGTTCTGATTCGAAGCCATTTCGTTGATCGGTCCATACTGGGGGAACGGCAGCAGCAGTTGCGACATGGCAACAGTCGCCGAAGCCAGATTCAGAATGCCGGCGCCGGTGCCATAGAACGGATTCGGCACCTGATTGTTTAATGCCTTGCCCAGGGACAGGTCCGCGTCGGGCAACTGGTTGATGTTGATGTTGGGCGTTCCCTCGATCAAGTCGTGAGTGACGGACCCGGAGTAACCGGCAACCACCATAAAGCCTTCCCCCAGTTCCCGCTGAATGTCGAGCGAAAACTGATGAATGCGGGTAGAGTGGGCATTGCCATCGTAAACCGTCAGCGTCTGGCCCCCCAGCCCCGCGGCAGACCCCAAAGCATTACCGGCTGGCGGTATGAATCCGGTGGGAAACGGATTAGAGAGAGTGTTCGCCGGGCTTACATTATTGTTAGTCGAAGCTACGTAAGGCGTGGCGTTATTGTAGCCGATAGGCGTAAACAGTGTGAAGGTGAACGGAGCCCACAGCAGCCCGTAACCACCGCGAATGCTGGTCTTGGAATTGATAGCGTAGGCCAAGCCCGCGCGGGGGCCGAATTTGTCCGAGTTCGGATGAGTGGCAGTGGTAAAGCCATTCGTACCGGCATATACGATCTCGCCCCTGGTAGTAATGCCAGACACCTGGGACTGTATGGGATTGACCACGTTCGGATCGAACTCGACCAGCGAGTTATTCGAGGAGTGCAGTCCGGTTTCGTAGTCATAGCGGATGCCGAAGTTGAGAGTCAGCTTACTGTTGAACCGGAAGTCGTCCTGCACCCAGAATCCCCAATAATCCACCTGGGATGCAACCGGGATGGCTTCCGTTACGCTGCCGGAGGAAGGAATGCCGAGCAGCAAACTGGCGAGGCTCCCACCGGTTCCGGCAACGGTGGACGTGGCGGAGGCGCCGGTAAAGGCGGATGTGAATGTGTAAGCCCCCGGCGTGACCGTTGGCAATCCCGCAACATGTATGGCGCGGAAATCGACCCCGGTCTTCAGGCTGTGGCGGCCCAAGAACTTGGAGACACTTCCCGAAAAGCTGTGTGAGTAAAAGGAATCCTGCGAGAAACCGCTGCCGCCGTAGCTGGCCATGTCGCTCGACATCGTGATCGCCGGAAAAGCATCGTAAGGAACCGACGAAGCGTAAGACTGGGGAAAGCCGAGCGCGCTAAGATTGATTCCCTGGCTCGCCAGCATGTAGGTGCGGTTCGGATAACGGTTGAATCCCCAGCGGAGAGAGACCACCACAGTCGGCGATGGAGTTAGCGTAGTGTTGGCCTGCGTGGCGTCCACGTGTCTGACAAGCATGCTCTGTCCGGGAGTGCCGGGGTCGCTATAGCCAAAGTATGCGTTCGACTCTTCACGGCTGCCGTAATGTAAGTAAGAAACGCTGGCGCGCCACCACCGGGTAATTTCCTGATCCAGCTTGGTATCCACCTGATCGGCGCGATCGTAAATGATCGCAGTGGTGTTGTAGTTGGCGGCTCCGTAGTAGGGCGTGGGAGCATTCGGCAGCGGATAGTAGGACGCGAGCGCGAGTCCGACAGGGTTCAGCATGCTGGTTGGAATGATATTACCTGGAAACTGAACGCGGCCCGTCGGAGCCGGATCATACATGAGCTGCAGGGCGCCGCTCTTAGTGAAGCTCTGGGAGAAGTTTCCTTCCCGTTCGAGAGCCGTAGGCACCGCCAGTTCCGTGGAAGCAGCTTCTTTCTGCCGGTAGGATTCGCCCGCCACCCAGAAGAACGTTTTGTTCCTGCCGTTATACAGCTTGGGCACTACGACCGGACCCCCGATGGCCGCGCCGTAGTTATAGAACGGCTGATTGGCGACCGGCGAGTTCAGCGCGCCGCTCGCATTTCGCCCGGCGGCGTCGGCGAAATAGGTATTGGCCAGCAAAGGCTGCACCCAGGTGTAACCAAATACGTCGCCGTGAAGCTGATTAGTTCCGGATTTCAGATACAGGTTGAATGTTCCGCCGCCGGTGCGTCCCACCTCGGCGTCGTAAGTATTGACTTGAAGCTTGACTTCTTGAACAGCCTCAATGCTCGGAATGATGACGGCATGATTGCCCGAATCCGTGATCGGGATTCCATCGAGCAGGTAGTTATTGCCGGTGATTGGCCCGCCGGCGATGGAGATCTCGGACGATCCGGTCTGGTCTTCCATCCGGTTGAACTTAGGGTCGCCGCCCGGGGTGACGTTTTGGGATATTTTCACGCCTTCGAAGAACGGATTGCGCCCCATGTTCGGAAGGTCGGCGAGCTTCTGATTGTCGATCACCTGCCCGGTGGACGCATTCTCGGTTTCGAGGAGCGGTACGCTTTCGGCCGTCACGTTGACGCTTTCCGTTACCGCGCCGACCTGAAGCTTCAAATCCACGATGAGAAACTCCTGCGTACTGACAAGTATGTTCTGGCGGTCGAGGACCTTAAACCCGGGCTTTTCGACGCTGATGGAGTACGTGGATGGATTCAGGTCCGGAAACGAGTAACCACCTCCGGTTTCGGAGACTGTGGAACGGGTAATACCCGTAGCCTGCTCGGTCAGGGTAAGCTTCGCGGTTCCTACCGCGGCCCCCGAGCTATCGGTTACCGTTCCGCGAATGCCTCCATGAAAGGATTGCGCCCACAGACCGGTTACAGCCATGAAGGTGCAGAAAAGCGGAATGAGAAGTCTTCTGCTTAGGTTCACAAGAAGCTCCTAATCGAGAGATTGGCCGGGTTTGCCGTTTCGCGAGTTGCCAGGGTTATGTGAGTGGAAAAAACCCCTATTCCAGCAAGCACGCTAACCTCTGAACTCGCGCCGCGGATCCCGAATTAATACAATTTTCCGGCGGGCAAATGCAAACGCCGGCCGAATATCGATAGGCTCAAAACCGAGAGCATGAATGGAAGGCTGACGGGCTGACGAGGGACCGTCCCCGAACGACTTTCAGACATATTAAGGCGATGGGTTCGCGTTGTCAAGAAAAAAACAGAGACTGCGCGTTTTCTCTTGACACGCGTCTTGCGTCCAGCTTATCATTCGTGCTAGTAGACTCCCTGGCAGTAGGTCCCTTCTCCGCCAAGCTCTCGGTCAGCAGCTTTGGCTTCGCGCGGCAAGTCCCTCGATCTTAACTCTCTTTAACAATTTAAGTGGGCTTTAACAATTTGAGCGGGAGTGCTATCACTCCAGGAGATTTTTAGCGTATGTTTCTCACCCGCAAGACACAGGAATCATTAGTGGATCGGGGATACTCCCGCCGTCAAATCGGCCGAATCGCTATGGGAGCTGCCGCCGCTATTCCGTTTTTCAACGAATTCGCCCAAGCCCAGCAGGCGCAACAAGTGGCGACCAGACGTGGAGGAGGCGGAGCTCAACGGGTTTACGATCCGGACGTTGTCCGCATCACTTCCAACGAGAACCCGATGGGTCCGACGAAGGAAGGCATTGAGGCGATGGCGAAGGTCGGTCCCCTCGGCTGGCGATATGATCCGCGAGGCGAGAATCTCGAATTCCAGGGGCTGCTCGAAAGCACGGAAAACGTGAAACCGGGGTACGTCAACGGATATCCGGGGTCCAGCGTTCCACTGGCAAACAGCGTTGCGGCGTTCTGCTCGCCGACGAGACCCTGGATTATGGGCAGTCCGGGTTATGGGTCCGGCGCGGGCAGATTCATCGGCAACAAAGTGATCCAAGTGCCGCTGCGCAAGGATTACTCGCACGATGTGCAGGCTATGATCAAGGCAGACCCGAACGCCGGCGCCTTTTACATCTGCAACCCTAACAACCCGACCGGCACGCTCACCTCGCGCGCGGACTTCGAATATATTCTGGCAAACAAACCGAAGGACGCCGTCCTGGTGATTGACGAAGCCTATGTCCACTTCGGCGGACCGGAAATCTATTCGACCGAGCTGGTCCGGCAGGGCAAGGACGTGGTGGTGCTTCGTACGTTCTCCAAGATTTACGGCATGGCGGGCCTTCGCGCCGGAGCGCTCTACGGACGCCCGGATCTTCTGGCGAAAGTCGCCGAGTTTGGCAGGGGCGGCCACCTTCCGGTGACAGCAACGGCGTGCGCCGCCGCCAGCATGAAGGTTCTGCCCGCCATGCAGAAGGAACGCATGGAGATCAACAAGCGGAATCGCGACCTGGCCTTCGAGCACCTGGAAAAGATCGGCGTCTCGTATGTCCCTGCGGTGTCGAACTTCCTCATGATGTCCGTAAAAGGGATGACGGGGGAACAGGTGGGCACAGCGATGGCAGCAAAGAAGGTATTGCTCGCGAACGCGAGCCGGTGGCCGGAGTGGCCGCAGCACATCCGAGTGACGGTCGGCACGTTCGAGGAGATGGGAAAGTTCAACGCGGCGATCACTGAAGTGGTAAAGGAAGGACCGCCGAAGCGTAGCAGCGCCGGGTAACGGCGGCGCGTTCAGGAACGCAAGCGTCAGCGCTGCGTCCCAAGTCATCGGCTTCGAAGCGCGTTCACACGAGTGTGAACGCGGCACGCATGAGTGCGTGCGCCACGATTTGGTGCGTCTGCACTAATTGAAGAGTATTGGCCTTTAGCGGAAATGTACTTTCGCGATCCCCAATGCGGCGAACTCGGCGACAAATGTTTGACCAGCGCGCGCCGGGTAAGCGCGAGTTAGACCCCCGGTGAGAACGATGCTCCCCGCTGCCAGCGTCTGTTCGCGGCGACCTAAGGCATTCACCAGCCAGGCCAAAGCGTTGAGCGGATCGTCAAGCGCATTCGCGCCAATCCCGGTGTCTAACACATATCCTTCAGACCACAGGGTAACGCCGAGGAGCGACAGAGTATCGACGCTCGCAAACGGCCTTAGAGATCCAAGCACAAACCGAGCGCTGGAACTGTTATCGGCAATGTTGTCGTTCGCAGTGAACTTATATTCCTTATAACGCGTGTCAACGATTTCAATAGCCGGCGCAACGGCTTCCACTGCAGCATAGACCGACGCGCGTGAGTGACCAACGCCATCGAGAGTTCGCCTGGTCAACAATCCTATTTCAGGCTCGACCAGGGGATGTATGAGCCGGGCGGCATCCACAGCGCACGACGCGAACTCGATATTGTGATCGCTGGTCAAATACCCAAAGTTAGGCCGATCAACACCCATTTGAGCGCGCATGGCCGCACTGGTATATCCGAGCTTGTACCCAATGACGGCCTTCTCTCGCTTGCTCAGGTTCGTCAACGAGATCTGATAGGCCTCATCTTCGCTAATTCCAGGGTAATTTCGACTAAGGACGTCTATTGGTCTTACGTTGATTTCGGCGCTCCATAGCTGCTCCGCGAGAGTCTCAATGAGATGAGTATCCATAAACTATGACGGAACGATTTCAATTCACGAGCGCGAAGGCAAAGATCCCGCCCGTGCCCGCAAGCACCACATACTGCTTGCCCCCAACCATGTATGTCATCGGCGAAGCCCTCCACACCTGTCCGGCCTCGAAATGCCAGACCGGCTTTCCCGTTTTCGAATCCACGGCGGTGAAGGTCCCTCCGTTTTCGCCAAAGAACACCAGTCCGCCCGCGGTTGCGAGCGTCCCGGCGGCGCCTCCGCCGGAGAGCGGATAATCCCAAACCTTCTGGCCGGTGCGAATGTCCACGGCGCGGATGAAACTCGCGCTGCCAGGCTGCCCGGCCGCGACGCCGCCAAAAAAGCGCTCGCCGATTTCGATGGGCGCGGGGTCCTTCCTATAGATGGCGCACCCGTCGCTCGCGCGGACATAGAAGAGTTTGGATGTCGGATCGAAAGAGGTCGAGGGCCAGTTGGCGCCGCCGCCGGCGGAAGGGCAAACCAGAGATCCTTCCAGCGTGGAATCAAAATGTTCGGTGAAGATCGGACGGCCATCCTTGCCGTATCCGGTAGCCCAATTCACCTTTGAAAACGGCTTTGCCAATAGCAGTTCCCCATTGGTCCGGTCGAGGACGAAGAAAAATCCATTGCGGTCGCCATGCAGCAGCAGCTGGCGCGGACGCCCCTCCCACGGCTCGTCCGCCAGAAGCAGCGGCTCCACCGCATCCCAGTCGTGCATGTCGTGGGGCGTGAACTGAAAATGCCACTTCAGTTGCCCGGTCTTCACGTCCAGCGCCACCACGCTCGCAGTGTAAAGATTGTCGCCTTTGCGCTCGTCGCCATTGTAGTTCGGGCAGGGATTGCCCACCGCCCAATACACCGTCGCCAGGTTGGGATCGTACGAGCCCGTCAGCCAGGTCGCGCCGCAACCGTGCTCGAGGGCATTTCCGATCCACGTTTCCGAGCCCTTTTCGCCGCGCGCCGGAATGCTGTAGAAGCGCCAGACGCGCTTGCCGGTGGATACCTCATAGGCGTCCACGAATCCGCGCGCGCCTTCCTCGCCGCCGGCCACGCCGGAGAGCACCAGATCCCCGATGGCAAGCGGAGCGCCCGTTGCGCTGTACCCTTCCTTAGCGTCGGCCATGGCGACATCCCACAGTTTGCGGCCGGTCCCCCGGTCGAGAGCCAGCAGGTGCGCGTTGTCGGTGATCATGAACACGCGGTTCCCGGAGACCGCCACGCCGCGATTGGCTCCGCCACTGGCTTCGCTCAACAGGCCGGGAGTGCGCGCCGTTCGGAACGACCAAATCTGGCGGCCCGCGATTGCGTCGAGAGCGTAAGCCTCGTTTGGCCCGGTGATGTACATCACGCCATCCACCACCACGGGGGTCACTTCCAGGCGCGGGGCACCGGGAACCGGAAACACCCAGGCGGGGGCGAGACGCTGCACGTTATTCGCGTTGATCTGGTCGAGCGTGCTGTAGCGGTTCCCGGTGTAATTGCCATCGTAACTGGTCCAATCCTGTTTCGGTTCGATCGCGTGTTCGCTGTAAGTCTCGCCATCGCGCGCCAGAAGGTGGAACCTGCCATCGCCTGTCAACAGCGTCGCGCTGAAACTGGTCAAGCTTGTCAATGTGCCATCGAGGGCGCGCCCGTCCTGCAGTTTCAGAGTCGCCGGATGTGGCTGGAATGGCGCGCCGCCCCGGCCGCCGCCGCCTCGGCCTGCACCGGCCGCGCCCTGAATCTTTCCGGTAGCCAGGCCGTGCAGGTGAGTCAACAGAGTTTGCATCTCGTCGTCGCTGAAGTCGAAGCGGGGCATACCTTTGTCGAGGCGGCCCGTTCGCACCAACGCGGCGATTTCCGAGTCGGAGTGGGAGCCGACGAAGCCGAGGATGCCAGGCGCACGTTCTGTCCCGTTAGCGTCGCCGCCGTGGCAGATCGTGCAATGGCTGGTGAAGCTCCTGAAAGATTTCGGCGCCTGCTGCGCGAACACCGGCGCAGCTGCAAGCAACAGATAGCAAATTGTGATTCGCACGTTAACCTGGCCCTCTACCCATGTGGTTCTTGAGGCCCGCGCACAAGCAACTTCGGATCAATCGCTTTCCGCGCAGCTTCGGCGGTGGAATGCTACGGCGAGCCCACGCGACTAGATTCTATCGCGTCTCTCATCCTGGCTTCGCATCCCGGCTTCGCATCCCGGCAACCGTCGCGTCCAATCTGCGGCCGATGAGAACAATCGCGGTTGAACGGACACGCACGAATTTGTCGCTGTGCGGGCCAAACGGGTCGTTGGCCCATATCCGCATCAGGCCGTAACGCGACGCAATTGCCGCGGCCTTTTTGGGGAAGCCTTGGAGCGTTTCTCGTCTCACGACGGTTTCCTCTGTAACGGGTCCGCAGAATTCGACTTCAAAGCTGCAAACCCCGGCGCTATTCGCCTCGGCCAGGGCATCCGCAAGCCTATTTTGCGCATATACCGCCAAGTCCATCTCCGCTGAAAGAATATTGAATTTGCGGAACAGCGCTAACAACATGTTTCTCTGCTCGGGAGGATCCTCGTCGCTCAAGACGCCGTCTGGAACATCAAGCCACGATTCAATCTTATTTGCGGCAGCGGAAGAAAGTGTGGTCTGTCGAAGCGCAGGCATTTGCGTCCGCAAACGCTCCCTGTCGATGAGCACCAATACCCTGGAGAATTGGCGGTTATCGTCGGCTCCATTCGTATAAAGGAGCGGGAGCAGTCCCCGCCGTGCGGCATCCGGTCCGAGAATGGCGGACTGTTCCCGCAGGTCTAGAATTCGGACGATCACACCGCCCGGCTTAAGCACCCGCCACATGCCTGCAAACGAGGCTACAAGCACGGGTTGCGGAATTGCATCCGCGACAGAAAGCTCGGCGATCACATCCGTTGCCCCGTCCGAAACTTCCAGAAGATCCGGCAGCGTTGCCAGGGTTTGGCCGGGACCATGTACGGTTTGATCGGTGCTCATCCAGTGAGTTCCAGGCGGCTCCTCCCCTTCGGTCAAGAGTGACAATTCGCCTGTTCCGGCTCCGATTTCCAGCACGACAGCTCCGGCGCCGAGATGAGGTACAAGCACCTTCCCGATAATCCGTCGGAGTGCGGGCCGCAGCCACACCGCTTCGCCCTGGCGGCCCCGGACAACGCCTCGCGTTTTCTGTTTCCATTCCGATCTGCTCAAACGCTACTCGCCCCGTGGGATCCGCTCGACGCTCTATTTTGTCGGCGATAAATAATATAAGATACAACACGGAGCAAGGCCTAGCGTATTGTACCTGCCTTGTGCTTATGCGTACCACGTCGGCCATACGAACTTGTCGCCTGATTCCCGCCGTTCTTATCTTCTCCGTATTCAGCCGCTCCGACGATCACAAGTCACACGAATGGCTGACCTGGGGAGACGGTCCGGAGCGAACCGGCTGGAACCGGAGCGAGAGCGCCATTTCCAAGAAGAACGTGGCCAGTCTCGATTTGAAGTGGAAGACGCAGATCGACAAGCAAGTTCCGATCGACATCGAATCAGGAGCGGCGATGCTCACGGCGCCGCTGGTGGTCGACGGCGTCAAGACCTCAAAGGGGTCGAAAGAGTTGGTCTTCACGCTGGCGGCGTCCAACACTCTTGCCGCGCTGGATGCCAAGACCGGATCGATCGTCTGGCAGCGCACCTTCACCAACAAAGTACCGCCCCCGGCCGACGCGACCTGGGTCTGCACCAACACGTCCACAGCAACTCCGGTGATCGACAAAGCGCGAGGGACCATCGACTTGATCAGCGCGGACGGCGTGCTCCATTTGGCTAGCCTCGCCGATGGGGAAGACAAAGAGCCTCCGGTCGATTTTGTGCCGCCGTATTCGAGAAACTGGAGTTTGAATCTGGTCGACGGCACGATCTACACCAACGTGGGGCGCGGTTGCGGAGGGACGCGGGAGAAGCCGGTCGGCTCGATGATGGTCGCCATGGACTTGAACGATCCGGCTCATCCGGTGACGCGATTCGTCATCAGCACAGGTAGACCGGGCGGATCGTGGGGCCGCGCAGGAATGGTTTGGGGATTCGGCGCGCTGTTCGCCCAGACCGCGGACGCGCCGTGGGATCCCGACGACAAAAAATGGGGCCAGAGCCTGGTCAAGCTTGCACCGAAAACTCTGAAGCTGGAAGACTATTTCACGCCACCCAATCTGGATCTGATCAACGAAAAAGATCTTGATTTCGGGTCGGGCGGCCCGGTCACGTTTACCGATGGCGGGATGCAGATTGTGGCCGCCGCAGGCAAAGATGGGATCATTTACCTGTTGGACAACAAATCGCTCGGAGGGGCGGACCATCGCACTCCGCTCTACTCCCTCAAAGTGGGGAATGAAGCGGAAATGTATGCTGCCAACGGCATGTGGGGCGCAATGGCCACGGGCCTCGATTCCAGGAACGGCCGCTGGCTCTACGTCCCGATGTGGGGTCCGCCTGCCAGGGACGTTCACTTCAGCGGCGCCAATGGCGATGCGGCGGACGGAAGTATATTAGCCTTCAAAGTGGCGATCGAAGATCAAAAGCCCAAGCTGCTTCCCATCTGGAATTCGCGGAATCTCGCGGTCCCGGAACCGCCCGTGCTGGCCAACGGGATGATCTTCGCTATCTCCACCGGAGAAAACACCATTCAGCGTCACACCGATCCGCGCTACCAGGTGTTTTACCGCAAGCCGACCGACCCGCCGCTTTCGACGCGCGGCCTTCTAACTCCCGAAGAACGCGGCCAGCACACGACTCATACCATCCTTTACGCATTCGACGCGGAAACTGGCGCCGAGCTCTTTTCGAGTAAGGACAAGATCGACGACTGGACTCACTTGAGCAGCATCACCGTGGCCGACGGCCAGGTTTATGTCACTACGCGGAAATCGTTTATCTATGCGTTCGGGCTTAAGAAGTAAAGGCTGATTCACGTGCAACACATCGAACTTCTGCATGACGCGGCTTGTCTCGATCGCGTGCGGCTTCGTGCGCTCGATATCGAAACCGGCAATGTGGCTTGGGAGGTTCGGCAGTTCGGCTCGACCGAAGCGAATTATTCGGGCGTGCTGGCGACCTCGGGTGGCGTTGTTTTCTACGGTGAGACCGCTGGAGGGTTTTCGGCGCTGGACGCCCGGTCGGGAAATCCGCTCTGGCATTTCGATACCACCCAGATCTGGAAGGGGTCGCCGATGACATCTCTGGATCATGGGCGGCAGTATGTTGCCATCGCAGGAGGCAGTACGATCTATTCTTTCGCTCTCGATTCTGGCGCGATCGACCAGAAGTAGCTGCGCGAACCACTCTGGATCATGCGCGACTGGCCTCGGTCGCGACAAGCGTGGATCGCGATACAGGCGCTCGTCATCGCGAGGCGGAAGCGGGTGCGGCCACTTTCGCGTCGCGCTCCGCGATCAGATCGAGCGTGGCGTCCACGATCATATCTTCCTGGCCGCCCACCATTCGCCGCCGGCCCAACTCCGTCAGAATCTCGCGCGTGTCGATTCCGTAGCGCGCGGAGGCCGCCTCGGCGTGGCGCAGGAAGCTCGAATAGACGCCAGCGTAGCCAAGCGACAGCGTCTCGCGATCTACGCGCACCGGGCGGTCCTGAATCGGGCGAATCAGATCCTCGGCCGCGTCCATCAGCGCATAAAGATCGCATCCGTGGTTCGCATGCATCCGGTTGAGAACCGCGATCAATACTTCGAGGGGCGCATTTCCAGCCCCCGCTCCCATGCCCGCGAGCGACCCATCGACGCGCGTCGCGCCATGCTCGATTGCGACAATCGTATTGGCCACGCCAAGCGAAAGATTGTGATGCGCATGCATCCCCATTTGCGTGCGCGCATCCAGCAGATCGTGAAATGCCGTAAACCGCTCCGCGACTTCATGCATCAGCAGCGCGCCTGCGGAATCGACCACATACACGCAGTGGGCGCCGTAGGACTCCATGAGTTTTGCCTGCCGGGCCAGTTCCGCGGGAGGCGTCATGTGGGCCATCATCAGGAATCCCGCCACATCCATCCCGAGCTCGCGGGCGTGCTCCATGTGCTGCCTGGCGATGTCGGCCTCCGTCGAATGCGTGGCGATGCGCACGGATCGGGCGCCGGCCTGATAAGCGCAGTGCAAATCCTCCACCGTGCCGATACCGGGGATCAACAGCACGGTTACCTTGGCGCGCGTCACGCTGCCGGCGACGGCTTCGATCCACTCGAGATCGGTATGGGCTCCGAATCCGTAGTTAAAGCTCGATCCGGAAAGCCCGTCTCCGTGGGTGATCTCGATCGCGTCAACGCCGGCCCGGTCGAGAGCCGCGGCAATTTCGATCACCTGCGAGATCGAATACCGATGCCGGATGGCATGCATCCCGTCGCGCAAGGTAACGTCTTGTATGTAAAGCCGGGTTCCATCCATCATCGAATCTCCGCGCGCTAGTTCAGTCTTGCTTTGGCCAGACACTCGCCCGTGCGAAGGGCGGCCGACGTCATGATATCGAGATTGCCCGCATATTTCGGAAGATAGTGTCCCGCGCCTTCGATCTCAAGAAAGATTGACGTCTTAATGCCGTGAAATATCCCCAGCCCGGAAATTCGCATGGGGTCGGAGGGCGTCCCGGCGCGTTCGAACTGCACACGCTGCTTGAGGCGATAACCGGGAACGTAGCTGGTCACGTCCCGCACCATTTGCTCGATCGAGTGCTCGATGTCGCCGGTGTCCGCGTCTTCGCTCAGACAGAAGACCGTGTTGCGCATGATGAGCGGGGGCTCGGCCGGATTCAATACGATGATGGCTTTGCCCCTGGATGCTCCGCCGATGCGCTCAATCGCCCTCGACGTGGTCTGGGTAAATTCGTCGATATTGGCGCGGGTTCCCGGCCCGGCCGATTTGCTGGCGATGCTCGATACGATTTCCCCATAGTGTACTTTCGCTACGCGGTTCACGGCGGCAACCATGGGAATGGTCGCCTGCCCGCCGCAGCTGACCATGTTCAAATTGGGAGCATCCAAATGCGCGCCGAGATTTACCACGGGGACTACGTAAGGCCCCAGGGCGGCGGGCGTCAAATCGATAAGCTGCCGGCCGAGGCCGCGCAGCTCAGCGTCATGGCGCGCATGAGCTTTGGCGGAAGTGGCGTCGAACACGATGCGGATGTCGTCAAACCCCGGCATCGCAAGCAAACCCGTAACTCCACGATCGGTGACGGGCACCCCCATGCGATGAGCGCGCTTCAGGCCATCGGATTCAGGGTCGATTCCAACAAACGCGCCAACTTCGAGAGTTTCCGAGGTACGAAGAATCTTGATCAGCAGATCGGTACCGATGTTTCCGGAGCCGAGAATGGCCACTTTCGTCTTCATGGTGAGCGCCGATCTATCATAGATCACTTTGGAATGGGTGTCAATCGAGCATTCCTTTCAAATACAAGAATCCGGTCTCGTGCTATGATCGTTGCTAAGTCATGGTGGATACTGCAAACCCTCCAGCCGCTAGCAGCGGGGTTTTTGAAAATATTGAAGTCGTCTCACTCACTGAGCGGGTGATAGCCGCCCTGAAAGGCGCATTCTTTTCGGGCGCGCTCAAGCCCGGAGACGCCATAATTGAACGCAAGATTGCGCGCGAGATGAACGTCGGCTCGCCCGTGGTGCGGGAGGCTCTCATCTCCCTGAAACACGATGGGTTCGTGTGCCGGGTTAACAATAAAGGGACCTACGTCACAAAGTTCGACGCCGAAGAGGTGCGGGACCTGTACGCGCTCAGAATCGAACTCGAGACTCTGGCCTTGCAATGGGCGCGCCCGAGGGTCACCGAAGCGGATCTGGCGGATCTGAAAACGCGCGTAGACCGGCTGGTGGAGGCCGGGCAGCGAGGCGACCGCCGCGATTTTCTGGAGCGGGATTTCGATTTTCACCGCAGCTGCTGGAAGCTGTCAGGCAACACTTTTCTGGCGGATACTTTAGAGCGTTTAATGGCGCCGCTGTTCGCGTTCGTCGTGCTGGCGAGCGGAAAGCCGCTGACGGCCTCGATGGGCCGTGAGCATTACACATTGATCGAGTCGCTGCGCTCGATTGAGGAGCCGGAGTTCACGGCGCTGGTCCGCAAAACGATTACTGCCTTCGCTTTCCGCTGGATCACCTCAACCGGGACCGCCACTCGACCGTCTCCGTAATCGTTGACGGCGATCTTCCCCGTCGGATAAGACACATTGGCTTCGAGTCCAGTTACCGGAGCATCAGGCAACCCTGTAAGCAAGAGCCTTCCGGCCTCTGTCGGCCCAACCCTCGTTGGATATCCAAACGCAAAAAGCCGGCAACTCCGGGGCTCGCGTGCAAAACGCCCATTCTCGATTTCAAGCAGGCGGCCGCCATGCGTACGCAGAAATCCTGCGCAATATGATCTATTATTTTTTTGAACTTTTTTTCTCGCAGGAGTTGTGATAGGATGGGCCTTCCGCGCTTCCTGAGAGGCGGGTTGTCGAGCGATGGAAGGGTCGCCAAAAACTCTATGATCGAGCAAAAAAAGGTGCCTACTCAGGTAGATCCACCCTCGGTCGTTCCAGTTGCCGCGACGCGGGTCCGTTATCGGGTCCTCGGGCTCACCTTTCTAATGGCCTTTCTGATGTATATGGAGCGCGGCGCGATCGGAGCCGCCGCACCCAACATCATGCGGGAATTCCGCATCGACAAAATCACCATGGGATGGAGCGTTTCCGCCTTCAACTGGTCGTACGCGCTGTTCCAGGTTCCGGGCGGCTGGATGGCGGACCGCTTCGGTTCCCGCATCGTGCTGGCCGGCGCAATGGCCTGGTGGTCTGTCTTTACGGCGGGAACCGGTCTTTCCGTTAGCGCAATTTCTCTCGCCATCACGCGCTTCCTGTTTGGAGCGGGGGAAGCGGCGGCGTTCCCGGCCGGATCGCGAGCGCTGGTACGCTGGCTACCGGTTGGGCAGCGCGCTTTCGGTCAGGGCTTTCAACATTCAGGCTCGCGCCTGGGCGCGGCGCTGGCGCCGGCGATTGTTGTGTCGCTGATGGCTATTTTCGGCTGGAGGTGGGTGTTTTACGTTTTTGGCGCCGCCGGAGTGCTGTGGGCGGTGGTGTGGTATGCCTTTTACCGTAACTATCCCAGCGAGCATCCGCGAGCTAACGCCGCGGAAATCGAGTTGTTGTCGAAAGCGGTCCCTGGCGCCGGCCCTGCCTCGAAGCGAAGCGTGCCTTGGCGGCGCATTCTTCGCAGCCGGGATCTCTGGTATCTGAGCGTCGTTTACTTCTGCTACGGATGGGTAATCTGGCTGTATCTGGCCTGGTTTCCGACTTATCTTCGAGAGGCGCGCCATTTCAGTGCGCTCAAGAGCGGACTGGCGAGCATTCCTCTGCTTGCCGCGACTGTCGCTAACGTTGCGGGCGGCGTTTCATCCGACAAACTCGCAGCGAGGTTTCGCGATTTGCGGCGCGGCCGGCTCACGGTTTCGATTCTCGGATTCACTGTCGCCGCTCTCGCGCTGCTTCCCGGAGTTCTGGCGAATAGTCCGGTGACGGCGCTGGTTTGCCTCACGCTTGCCCTGGCCGGGTTGGAGCTAACCGTGGCGGTTTCCTGGGCCATGTGTCTCGATATCGGGGGAGATTACAGCGGATCGGTTTCATCGGTAATGAACACGCTGGGCAACCTCGGCGGCGCGATCTCCGCAGTCATGGTGGGATACCTGGCGACCTTGCTGGGCTGGACTTCGCCGTTCCTGCTTGCCAGCTTCCTGTGTGTGCTTTCTGCGTTGATCGTCAGCCGAATCGATCCGCGGCGTTCGGCGGTCTAGAGGTTTGATAGGAGGATTATTGCGCCAATGAAAATCGACCCAAACAAGTGCGTAGCCTGTGGAAATTGTACATACGTCTGTCCCATGGGCGCCATTTATATAGATCCTGTCATTAAACGGGCGACCGTGAACAGCGACGAGTGCGTGGAATGTTACGCCTGCTTTAACGGACTGAGCCAGGAGCATCTCAATCCGACATTTGTGCGCGCCGTGCGCAAGTTTTTTCAGGCATTCCGGCTGCGCTTCGATCCGGAACCGGATGTTTGCCCGACGGCCGCGTTTGCGCCCGATGAACTCGTCTGGCCGCGCGTGGTGCGGCGCGCGTTTTCCGATCCTCGCGTTCCCCACGAATCCACCGGAATCGAGGGGCGAGGCACCGAAGAAGTCAAGACGAACGACATCAGCGGGCGCATCAATGTGGGCGAAGTGGGATTCACGATCGAGTTCGGCCGCCCCGGCGTCGGCGTATGGATGCACGAGATCCAGGAGATGTCGACGGCGCTGGCCCAGGCCGGGGTCGCCTTCGAGAAGAAGAACCCGATCACTTCGCTGATGTCGGACGCTTCCAAAGGCGCGCTGCGTGAGGATATACTGGGCGAAAAGGTGCTATCCGCGATCCTCGAGATCAAGGTTCCGGTGGAGCGCGCCGAGGAAGTGATCCGGCTGGTGTGGGACGTCGAAAAGCGGCTGGATACGGTGGTGGCGCTGGGCGTCGGGACGCGGTGCGCGCCGGACGGAGAAGATTACGTGGTGGCGCCGATTCTGGAACGGCTCGGGTACCGGCTGGAGCGCGCCAAGACCAACACGGGCCTGGGCCGGATCACGAATGGCGCGCGGGAGCAGCGCCAGAGCGAGGTGGTCGCCCGATGACCAACACACTGCATCGGGCCGGCGACGCGGCCAGTTTCCGCGACGATTACATCGTGTTCGCAATGTGCAGCCGCGGGAAGAATGACGAGAATTCGGTGCCCAAACTCCGCAGATTTCTGGAGATGGCGCGCCAATTCAATCCGGTCAACCTGGGCGACGCGCGTCATGGCGGCGCCTTCCGGCCGTCGCGTTCGATGAATCCGCTCTCGCATTGGAAGCGCGATATCAAACCGGATTTCGACGCCGTGATCGCCGGCCTGGATACGCCCACCACGGCTGCCGCGGTATTTGACAATCGCGTCGCCGCCGAAGATCTTCTGAAGGCGGTCCGCGAGGCCGATCTGGGCTTGAGCGTGAACATCTCGACCTCCATCGACGGCGCGGAACAATGCTGCCACGCGGCGGGATTGTGCAGGCACAGCGTGGGCTATTCGCTCGGTTTCGAAGGCAAGACGGAGCATCTCGCCAATTCCGACGTGCTGATGCTTTCCACCATGTGCGGGCACGGAATGGTGAGTGCGTCGCTCGCGAAAAAGATGATCGACTGGGTGAAAGAGGGCCGCCGCACGCCCGAACAGGCAGTCAGCTATATGGGCCGTTTCTGCTCATGCGGCGTATTCAATCCTTCGCGGGCCTGCCGGATTCTCGAAGATGCCAGGAAGCGAACAAAATGAAGCCTGCCATCCTTCTTGGCCTGCTGTGTTTCGCTCTGCAGGCCGAAACCGTCGCATACAAGGGATTCACTCTCATCGATGGCGCGGGCGGCGCTCCTGTGTCCGGCGCGGCGATGATTGTCGAGAACGGGCGCATTACGTGGGTCGGGCCCGCGGCGCAGCTTAAGGTCCCGCAGGGCGCTACGGTTAACGACCTGGCCGGGAAATTCGTGATGCCCGGGATCATCAACCTGCACGGCCACGTCAGCGTCACCGAAGGCCTGGTGCAGGATACGAAGCGATTCTATACGCGCGAGAATGTCGAAAAGAATCTCGCGCTGTACGCGAGCTATGGCGTCACATCGGTGGTTTCTATGGGTGCGGACCAGCCTCTGGGCTATACGATTCGCGCCGAGCAACGGAGCGGGCGGCCAACGGTAGCCCGCCTTTTCACGGCCGGCCGCGGCTTCACGGTCAAGGGCGGATATCCGGGGGTGGTTCATGGAATGGAAGGAGTCCCGTTTGAGATATCGAGTCCCGAAGAAGCCATCCGCGACGTGGATGAAGTGGCGGCGCATCATCCGGATCTGGTGAAAATCTGGGTCGACGATCATTTCGGCACGCTTCCGAAGATTCCAATCCGGCTTTCAAGCGCGATTATCCAGGAAGCGCACAAGCACGGCTTGAAAGTGGCGGCGCACGTTTTCTATTTGCAGGACGCGAAAGAACTGATCGCTGCCGGTCTCGATGGTCTGGCCCATAGCGTCCGCGACAAACCGGTGGACGACGAGCTGATCGCGATGATGAAGAAACACGGCGCGTGGCAGATGGCGTCGACGTTGGCGCGGGAGGCTTCCATGTTTGCCCTGGCTAAGCCTGCGCCTTTTTTGACCGATCCGTTTTTCACGCGCGCTATCCCGCCGGATGAGCTCGCCACCTTGAGAAGCCCGGCTTACCAGAAGCAAGTCGCGGCAGATCCCGAAATTGCGCAGTATCCAAAATTCCTCGACACCGCCGAAAAGAATTTGAAGCGCCTTGCGGACGCCGGCGTGCGCTATGGTCTCGGTACCGATTCCGGTCCGCCGGCGCGTTTCGCGGGCTATTTCGAGCACGAAGAGGCGGAGCTGATGGTCCAGGCCGGGTTGACTCCCAACCAGGTCATCACCGCGGCCACCAAAAGCGGCGCCGAGTTTCTGGGCGCGCGGGATCTGGGGACGATTGAAAAAGGAAAGTGGGCGGATTTCCTGGTTCTCACCGCGAATCCGCTCATCGATATCCGCAACACCCGCAAAATCGAGTCGGTGTTTATCGCCGGGAACAAGGTGCGATGAGGCCACGATGCCTGAGCACAACGCCAGAGACGCCTTCGATGCGGCGCTGGTCGGCCGGCGCTCATTTCTAACGGGAGCTATCGCAATTGCGGCTGCGCAGGGTCTCGAGGCGCAGGCTTCTCCAATCCCGATTATCGACACGCACATTCATCTTTTCGATACGACCCGTCCGCAAGGCGTGCCTTATCCGAACAAGGACAACGCGAAGCTCTATCAGCCGGCGCTGCCGGAGCGGTATCGAAAAATCGCGCAACCGCATGGAGTTGTCGGCGCAATCGAAATCGAAGCCAGCCCGTGGATCGAGGATAACCTTTGGGTTCTGGAGGTCGCCGCCAAGGACACCATCATGGTGGGCACGGTCGGGGATCTGGAACCGGGAAAGCCGGAGTTTCCCGAGTACCTGGAGCGTTATCACCGGAATCCGCTGTTTCGAGGCATTCGGTACGGAAACCTGTGGGGCCGGGACATCGGCGTGGACCTCAACAAGCCCGAATTCATCGAAGGGTTGAAGCTATTGGCGGAAGCCAACCTGGTGCTGGATACCGCCAATCCGCGGCCGGCGCTGATCGAGGCGATGGTTCGCGTGACGGACAAGGTCCCGAAGCTGCGAATCGTGATCGATCATCTGCCGCAGCTCGATCCGCCCACCGAATCGCCGGCCCGCGGGCAATATGAAGCGAATCTTCGCGAGCTGGCCAAGCGTCCCCAGGTGTACGTCAAGGTGTCCGAGGTATTGCGCCGCGTCGACGGACAGGTGCCGACGGATCTGAACTTTTATCGGCCCCGTCTGGACCAGCTCTGGGATATTTTCGGTGAAGATCATCTGGTGTTCGGAAGCGATTGGCCAAATGGAGACAACTGGGCTCCATTTGAAACCGTCCTCAGCGTCGTACGGGAATACTTCAACGGAAAGGGACGGGCCGTGGCGGAAAAATACTTCTGGAAGAACTCCGTCGCCGCTTACCAGTGGATTCGCCGCGATCCGAGCCAGCCGCAAGCGTAGCTCTTGTGAAATCGGATAGGCAATGAAAGGCAATCGTTTTTTTTGGCCTTGGAAAAAAAGATTTGATCGCGTTACAGTGACGCGACAAAGGTGGACACAACCCACAAGGTGACAATCCACAAGGTAACGACACGTGGTCCTCTTCCGCTCGGCAGGGCAGGCCGGCGCAGATTTTCTGGCAGCCGCCGGGAAATCGTCTCACGGGGCGTCGGCTGGTGCGGCGCGAATCAGGTTCTGATCTGTCTCGTTAAGTTAAGAAAGCCGGAAGCGGCACACCACTCCGACATCGTCGCAGTACCACATATTTCCTTCCCAAATCGTCATGCCGTGCGGCAGCGGATCGGTGTCGGCGAGCTGGATCTTCTCGACCATTTCGCCGGTTTCCGGATCGTGCTTGAAGAAGGCGTTCAAATTCGAATCCGCGACCCAGAGATATTTGCCTTCCCAGCCGATGCCGTGCGGGCGGTTGCCTGCAGTGGAGAACTTGGTTTGAACCACCCAAGTCTTCGGATCCAGACAATACACGCTCCTGGAAGGCGGTACGGCGAACCACAATTTTCCATCTCTCCATTCCTGTCCGTGCGCTCCGGTTCCGGGCGCCGCCGCTCCTTGAATCCGGCCCTGATCGAATCCCCCCACCTGCTTCGCCGCTCCGGACTTCGGCTGCTTCTGCGGCGGATTGGGACGCGCAAGCGGGCTGCGGCGCGCCGGCGGGTCACCCGCCATCTGGTAAATGATCCCGGCGCCGGGCGTGAAATGACGATCAAGCGCCTTGCCCGTGTGGGCGTCGGCGCGCACAATCTCGCGATTATACGTGGACCCGATCCAGAGCGCTTCGCCATCGAAGGTGACGCCGCTCGAGCGGTCGGTTTCGGTCTCGAACGAACGCAGCAGGGCTCCTTTGTAATTCACCAGGTAGGCTTTGTTTCCGACCCCTTGATCGATGATCCACAACCCGTCCGACGTGGCCTGCAACCCGTTCGGCTTGGGGTCGTCGCCGGGCGACTTGAACACGATCTCGACTTTACCGGGCTTTCGTGCGGGAATTTTGCTGAGATCGAGAGGCAGCGCGCTCGCCATGGGCGCCACCGCGGCGACTGTCAGAAATGTTCTGCGGTTCATGCTGGGTAACCTTCCTTTCGGCTCGTGCATGGAGCCTGAACGATGATAGAAGATTGTGTTACCAAGTTTCAAGGTACAAGTTTTGGCGACCCTAACACGGATTCACGGGTGGGTCCTCAAAACAGCATCGTTTGCCGTTCTCGAAGCTTCAGGATCATCAAAACCCTTGACACGCGTGGATTCCTATGATAAATGATATATCGATCTGCGGTATCCATGCCGCTCCGAGTCGAGCTTTGGTGAGGTGGAAGGATGAGGGTTCTATTTTTCTTAACCGGTTTTGCCGTGGCATCCCTGTTGTATGCGCAGAATGACCGCGGGGGCATAACAGGTACGATTACCGATGTATCCGGGGCCGCCATTCCCAAGGCGGCGGTTGTCGCAGTCGATAAGGAGAGCGGCGCGGAGTTCAAAGCCGAGTCGACCGACACGGGGAATTATACGTTCAACCAGCTGCCTCCCGGGATCTACAATGTCAGCGTCGAAGTTTCCGGATTCAAAAAATTTACTCAAGAGGGCATTCGAGTTTTTGTCGCGGAGATCGCCCACGTCGATATCGCCTTGCAATTAGGATCGGCTAGCGAGACGGTCACCGTGACAGCGGACGCTGCGATGCTCAAAACGGAAAACGCCGCGCAGAACGCGACCATCAGCGTGGAGTCGCTGAATGATCTGCCCATCAATTTTGGGGCCGGCGGCAATACTTCCGCGGCGGGGATACGGAACGCCCTGACCATGGTGTCTCTGGTGCCAAGCGGGGTCTTCTCCAGTTATTCTTCCATCCGCCTGGACGGCGCCCCGACCAATACATTCAACATCCAGATAGAGGGCCAACAGGCGAATAACAATCGCTTGAATATCCGCCAGGACCAGGTACAGCCGTCCGTGGAATCGTTGCAGGAAGTCTCGGTGCTGACCAGCAATTTCTCTCCCGAATATGGTCAGGTCACCGGTGGCTTCGTCAATTTCAACGTCAAGTCCGGCACTAATGACTTCCATGGCAGCTTGTTCGACTACTGGGTCAACGAGATCCTGGGAGCGGGACAGCCTTTTACCAACAATGGGAACGGGGGACTGCTCCGGCCTGCCAACCGGAGATACGACTTTGGCGGCAACATCGGCGGACCGGTGCGCGTACCCAAACTCTACAACGGCCGCAATAAGACTTTTTTCTTCTTCTCCTATGAGGAGTTCTACCAGAAGGGAACCACCTTCGACTTGACCAACGTTCCATCGAACTTGATGCGAAGCGGGAATTTCAGCGAAGCCCTAGAGAAGACGCTCGGCACGGACCCAAGCGGGAAACCAATCGTGGAAAACACGGTTTACGACCCCGCCACCGCCTTTACGGTGAATGGCGAAACCGTCACTACGCCTTTCCCGAACGATACTATCCCGGTGAATCGCATGGACCCGGTCGCCTTGAAGACTCAGTCGTTCATCCCGCTCCCCACTACGTCGGGCATCCTCAATAACTGGGATCAGCAGTACACCGCGATAACGGAGGAATACATTCCTACTGTGAAAATAGATCAGTACTTCAAGAACCAGATGAAGTTCTCGTTCTACTTTTCGCAGTATTACGGCCCGCACTACAATGGCCTGGACGGCCTTCCCGCCCAGATCACCCAGGCCCGGTATATCACGACCAGGACTAACACTTACCGGCTCAATTTCGACGACCCACTGACGCCAAACTTCCTGGTGCACGTCGGCGTTGGCTACCAGGGCCACTTTAATACAGACTGTGGAGAGCCCCAAGTGGAGGACTTCAACGCCGTTACCGGGCTGGGTATTGGAGGCACAATTGCCGGCCTTGGTTTCCCCACCTTCGGCGGCCTGAATTCGTCGACAAATGGAGGCGGGATGGCCTTGAGCTTCGGCTCGGTTAATTGCCAGCCCATTAAGACATACAAGCCGACAGGCGTCGCCAACGCCACTTGGGTCAAGGGCAACCATACCTACAAGGTTGGCGCCGATTTCCGCATTGACGCGCTGACCTCGGGCACCAACTCGGACTTTGGAACATACAGCTTCAGTAACGCCCAGACGGGGCTGCCTTACACTCAAGGACAGACTATCGGGGGCGGCACGGTTGGCTTGCCCTACGCCAGCTTTCTGCTCGGCCTGGTGAACAGCTCCAGCGTCGCCAACCAAGCCCTTCCCCAGACCCGCAAACCAGCCTTTGGCGCGTATATACAGGATAACTGGAAGGTGACGCGCAAACTCACGCTCGATTATGGGGTGCGATACGACATCGAGGGCGCCGGCAAAGAGATCCATGATCGCGTAAGCTCGTTCGGGCCGACCACTCCGAATCCCTCCGCAGGTGGTATTTTGGGGGCGACCATTTATGAAGGCTACGGGCCGGGCACTTGCAACTGCCTGTTTGGCCGCGCCTATCCATACGCCATCGGTCCGCGATTTGGCTTCGCCTATAAGATTGATAACAAGACGGTGTTCCGCGGCGGATGGGGGGTTACCTACGCCCAAACTCAGGGCGGTCAGTCAACCAATCAATCCACGGCGGGCACCGGCGGCTGGAATACGCTTCAATTCACAAACCCAACCTACGGCGCTCCAGCGGAGTTGCTCCAGAACGGTATGAACTATAGTTTGAGCTCTTTGTACAACACTACGCTCAATCCCGGACTATATCCCACGCCCGGCCAGGTTCAGGCCCCGGTGGCATTCCTCGACCCCAACGCGGGCCGGATGCCGCGTATGGTCCAGTGGGATCTCACGCTGCAGCGGCAAATCACTACCAATCTGGCCATTGAGGCCTCCTACGTGGGCAACCGCGGCGCCTGGTTCGAGGCCGACAATCTCGAAAATTTGAATGCCATCTCGTCGCAGAGGCTGGCTTCTTTCGGCCTCAGCCTCAATAACCCAGCCAACTTGACGCTGCTCACATCGGCTCTCGATTCGCCGGCTGTGGTAGCTGCCGGATTCAAAGCGCCTTATGCGGGATTCCCGGTCACTTCCACCCTGGCTCAGGCGCTCCGGCCGTTCCCGCAGTTCACCACCATCACGGTGGTGGGCGCGGCGCTGGGCGACACCTGGTACGATTCCTTGCAGGCAAAGGCCACCAAGCGTTTTTCCCACGGCCTGGACGTGCTGGCGACCTTCGTTTTTCAGAGGGAGCTGGACACTCTGGAAGGCCCCAACAACGTGTTTAATCCCGCAAACAACAAGCAAATTTCGAGCCTGTCCCAACCTTTCGAATTCACCATCGCTTACAACTATGAAATTCCGGCGGTCGGCCCGAACAAGCTCGTGCGCGCCGTAATCGGCGGCTGGACTTTCGGGGGCCTTCTGGCCTACTCGAGCGGACTGCCCATTGCGGCTCCCACAGCGCAGAACAACCTCAATTCGGACGTGTTCCAGACCACCTATGCCGACCGGGCGCCCGGCGTTCCGTTATTCCTGCAAAACCTCAACTGCCATTGCATCAATCCCTACGCCGATCTGGTGCTGAACCCGGCGGCATGGAGTCAGCCGCCTGCCGGACAGTTCGGCACCGCCGCCGAGTTTTACAACGACTACCGTTATGAACGGCGTCCCAGCGAATCGATGTCTTTGGGCAGGATATTCAAGATCTCGGAAAAGAAGAGCTTCCAGATTCGGGCGGAGTTCTTTAACGTTTTCAACCGTACATACCTGAACAATCCTACGAGCACCAACTCTATCGCGACGACCACCTACAACTCGGCGGGTCAGCTTACGAGCGGGTTTGGCTATATCAACCCCGGATCCGTAGAAAATAATCCGCGCAACGGGCAGCTTGTGGCCCGCTTCCGATTCTAAGTTCGATTCGAGGATGCGGGCTCTCTGACCCGCGATGTTATTGCCCGAGGGTAGAGACGCGAGGTTGGCGAATCGCCAGCGTGCGCCCTTGCGGGAAGCGGTCTAGAGACACACGAGAAGTCGACCGTCCGTAGCCGGAGGTACACTGTTGGCCGAGGGTCAACGGAAACATGAGATTGACACGCAGAAGACTGGCCCAGTTAGCAGCGTTGGGCGCAAATACCGCGCTGCTCGGCAAGAGCCAGGTATCCGATTTGCAGCCGAACTCGCAATCCGCCAATCAGGACGGGTTAACCCGTAGGGTCGCGGAGTTCGTCGTCCAAACCAAATACGCCGATCTTCCCCGGGAACTGCTCGAACTGGGCAAGAAATCCATCCTCGATGGAATCGGCCTGGCACTGGTGGGCTCGGCGGGAGCCCTTGGACGCTTGGCGCGAACCTACCTGCAATCGTTGGGGATCTCGCGCAATGAGGCGACGATCTTGGGATCCTCCATGAAATCGGGGGCACGGTTTGCCGCGTTTGCAAATGGCATCGGCATTCATGCCGACGACTACGACGACACGCAATTAGCAGTGTCTCCCGATCGGGTCTACGGGCTGCTCACACATCCCACCGCGCCTTGTCTTTCGGCGGCGTGGGCGGTGGCTGAAGCAAGAGGGATGTCCGGGCGCGAACTGATGCTCGCCTACCACCTCGGGGTGGAAGTCGAGTGCAAGATCGCCGAGGCCATCGCGCCTCGCCATTACGAAGATGGTTTTCACTCCACCGGGACATGTGGTACTTTCGCAGCCGCAGCCGCTGCCGTTAAGCTGCTTGGCGCCGACGCGCCAACGTGCGCCCGGGCGCTGAGTATCGCTGGAAGTGAGTCGGCCGGCCTGCGGGAAAACTTCGGGACCATGACCAAACCCTTTCACGCTGGTCGCGCCGCCGAGTCCGGCATCGTCGCAGCAGACTTGGCCATGCTGGGCTGGACGGCCAGCGATCAGATTCTCGAAGCGCCAAACGGATTCTTTCATGCCGCCGGCGGCGGCTACAATGCCGCTGCGATGAAGCTGGCGCAACCCTGGACGTTCCTTTCGCCAGGAGTATCCATCAAACCGTTCCCATCCGGTTCCCTGACGCATCCAGCCATGACAGCCTTGCTGCGTCTCATTCAAGCGAACAATATCACTGCGCAACAGATCGAACGCGTGGATGTCGGCGCCAATCGGAATATGCCGAGCGCGCTCATACACCACCACCCTACGAACGCGCTTCAAGCCAAGTTCAGCATGGAATTCTGTATGGCGGCAATCCTGCTTTATGGCAGGGCGGGATTGCGCGAATTTACGGACGAGGTCGTCAGGCGGCCAGAGGTGCAAGCCATGATCGAGCGCGTCCGTTTTGGCGTTCATCCCGAAGCTGAAAAAGCCGGGTACAACAAGATGACCAGCATCGTCGATATCCGGCTCCTGGACGGCAGAACCATCTCCGGCCGCGCCGATTTCGCCAAGGGGAACCCGGCAGACCCCATGACCTACGACGATGCCGCGGCCAAATTTGAAGACTGCGCGAGATTCGCCGCTTGGCCCAATGACAAGATCGCCGCGATCGTCGAGAGCGTGCGAACGCTTGAAGACGTCAAGGATGTTCGCACATTGGCGAAGCTGTGTAGCAGCTAGTCCTGACCGAATTGACGCCACGCGTCGCCAGCTTCTGTGGTGGACCAATTTATTGGCTTGCTTCGCACGTTGATCTATGATATAAAATAGGCGGATTCGCGAAGGAACGCCGTTAATCTCCACAGACAGAGTTAACGTAATGGCATTCCCGCTGGAAGAGGCCCTTCCTTGGATGTCTCCGGCGGGTCGGTTTTGGAACGCGACAGAGCGGGCTTGGGATCTCTGTGGTGGGCGCGGCGGCCCGGCAACCAAGTTGTTCGTGGGGAGAATCCAAGGAGAAACGATAATGAGACGCAGAGACTTTTTCGGCTTAGCGGCGGCTGCAATGCCCTTGCGCGCCGAAAGGATAGACATCGGTGGCATTAAGTCGCGCGGCGCTCGAAAACCGGAGATTGTATACAAATCGCCGTATTCGAAGCCGAACGGCCTGCAAGCGACGCCGGAAGGGTTGTGGGTCCAGGATCAAGGCCCCTCGCCGGAGCACGTAACCCTGGTGAACTACGCCGACGGCAAAATAATACGTGATTTCACAGCGGATATCGTCGGCGCCAGCGGCGTCACGGTCGATGCCGACGGCGTGATGTGGCTCACCTCGACTCACAACTCGCTAATCGTCACCTGCAGTCCGCAAGACGGGAAGACGATTGCCAAGTATTGGACTCCTGGGGCCGGCCGAATCTACGCCATGAAGGGCGATCCGCCGGCGGCGCGCAGCCCGCTGACCTCGCCGTTTCCGGCTCCCGAAGGCCGCGGCGGTGGTCAGGGGCGCGGCCAAGGCGGTGGACAAGCGGCCGCTAACGGCGGACAAGCAGCTGCTGGCGGCGCAGGGCGCGGCGGCGGGCGTGGCGGACGAGGGGGCCCCCCTGGACAACTGCCGCTCGATTCGACCAGCGGCCTCAGCGGTACAGGCGCCCACGGAATCGAGAACCGCGACGGGCTTCTATATTTCGCCAACCCGCCGGCGCGGCACATTTACGTGATGGAGCCGAAGACTTGGGTGGTGCAGGACTGGTGGCCTGTCCCCGGCAATCGTCCGCACGGCGTCGGCTGGGAAGGCGACACTCTATGGAACGCCGATTCTAACCTCAGGGCCTTCTTCCGGTTCGATATTAAGACCGGGAAGATTGTCGAGAAAATTCAATTGACCGAAAAGGACCCGTTGATTCACGGCGTCACGATCCACGACGGCTACATGTGGTATTGCGACGATGTGGGCTACATCTGCAATTTCAAGCTGTAAGGACTGTGGCCGGGCGACCAGCGAGGTCGCGGCGGTCGCAGCCGATGCGCTAGCCTGGATGCGCCTCTAGGGCTCAACCGGCTATCTCAGAAACGACGCCCACGCCGGGTGTGAAGTGACGTTCGAGCACTTGGCCAGCGTGGGCGTCGAAGCGTACAATCTCGCAACGATAGCTGGACCGGAGCCGGAGGGCTTCGATGGCTATGGGGCTGCTAAGGCGAACTGTAAGACGTTCTGTGTTTCACAACTGGTCAACTTCCTTTTCAGCTCGGAAAGAGAGCCCAAAGAACGATGATAAATGATTGGTTAATCAGAAGGCTCCAAGCTGCGGGCTGTATTTTAGACTTCTGGAGAACTTTCTCGGCTTCGCAAGGCCAATTGATCTATGATATATCTCCTTGCAAACGGCCTGCGATCCCAGATCGAAACCAATCAGTCCCCTGAGATGGTGACCGGGGACACCGGCGCTTACAGCTTCACCAACGTTCTGGCGGGTACTTACACGGTGTGCTTTTCCGATGCGCGCGGCTGGTGATGGACGACAGCCGTCCCTGTTCATTCCGGAACAACCGCTCCGACTCAGAACATATTTCATAATGTCTTAGCGACCAGGCAGCGCCAACGATAACAAGACATCTAGAGAATATATCTGCTCAAATCCTGATCCTTGACGATATCGGCGAGCTGCTTACGGACGTACTGAGCATCCACTCTAACCGTCTTTTTCTTCAGATCCGGCCCTTCGAACGACACTTCCTCCAGCAGCTTTTCCATGATGGTGTGCAGCCGCCGGGCGCCGATGTTCTCGGAGCTTTCGTTGACTTGCGCGGCGAAGCGCGCAACCTCCGCCAGCGCATCGTCGGTGAGCGTCAACTTGATCCCCTCGGTTTCAAGCAGCGCCGTGTACTGTTTGGCCAGGGCATTCTTCGGCTCCTTGAGAATGCGGATGAAATCCTCCACCGTGAGCGACTTCAGCTCCACGCGGATCGGAAAGCGCCCTTGCAGCTCCGGAATCATGTCGCTCGGCTTGGAGACGTGAAACGCGCCCGCGGCGATAAACAGGATGTGGTCGGTGCGCACAAATCCGTACCGCGTGTTGACCGTGGTGCCTTCCACAATCGGCAGAATGTCGCGCTGCACGCCCTCGCGGCTCACGTCCGGGCCATGGCCCGATTCGCGCCCCGCGATCTTGTCGATCTCGTCCAGAAAAATGATTCCGTTCGATTCCACGCGCTCGAGCGCGATCCGCGTCACCTGGTCCATGTCGATGAGCTTCTGCTCCTCTTCCTGCACCAGATAATCCAACGCCTCGGCCACGCGCATCTTGCGGCGGCGCGTCTTCTGTCCGAAAAAATTGGGCAGCATATCTTTCAGGTTGATGCCCATGTCCTCAATGCCGGCGTTGGTGGTGATTTCGAGGCTGGGCGCGCGGTCTTTGACTTCGATCTCCACCAGGCGCTCGTCCAATTTGCCTTCGCGCAGGCGTTCGCGCAGCTTTTCGCGGGTCCGCTCGACGCTCTCGCTCGGCTCCGGCTGCGGCGGCATCAGCAAGTCGAGCAGCCGGTCCTCGGCGTTCAGCTCGGCGCGGTCGGCTACTTCGTCCAGCCGCTCTTCGCGCACCATGTCGATGGAGATATCCACCAGGTCGCGAATCATCGATTCCACGTCGCGGCCCACGTAGCCCACTTCGGTGAACTTGCTGGCTTCCACCTTGAGAAACGGCGAATTCGAGAGCCGCGCAAGCCGCCGCGCAAGCTCGGTCTTGCCCACGCCCGTCGGCCCGATCATGAGGATGTTCTTAGGCATCACTTCCTCGGCCATTTCCGGCGAAAGTTTCTGCCGGCGGATGCGGTTGCGCAGGGCGATGGCCACCGCGCGCTTGGCGTCGGCTTGCCCCACCACATGCTTATCCAACTCACGCACGATCTCGCGGGGCGTCAGCTCGTCGAGCATGGGCTCCTCATCAACCGATTGAGCGGGAAGATAGATCACCATGGCTACGACAACTCCTCATACATCACATTCTCATTGGTGTAAATGCAGATCTTGCCCGCGATACCCATGGCCTCTTCGGTGATGCGCTTGGCCGAAAGCTTGGTATTGCGCACCAGCGCCAGCGCGGCGGCCGTGGCGAACGGGCCGCCCGACCCGATGGCGGCGATCTCTTCGTCGGGCTCGATCACGTCGCCATTTCCGCTCACCAGGTAGATGTTCTTCAGATCGGCCACCAGCAACAGCGCTTCCAGGTGCCGCAGCACGCGATCGGTGCGCCATTCCTTGGCCAGTTCCACCACTGAGCGCGGCAGGTTTCCGTTGAACTGCTCCAGCTTCGATTCGAACCGCGAAAACAGCGCGAACGCGTCGGCAGTGGAGCCCGCGAAGCCCGCGAGGATCTTGTCGTTATAGAGACGCCGCAGCTTTCGCGCCTTGGACTTCAACACTTCATGGCCCAGCGTCACCTGCCCGTCGGCGGCCATCACCACTTTATCGTCGCGGCGCACACAAAGCACCGTCGTCGACCGTATCCTGATTGTCATTGTTTGTGCAACCTTATTCTAGCCTACGGTGGGTCGGGGGGCGGGACGAGCCGCGGGGCGAGCCTATCGAAACGTGCCGCCGCGGCATTGTTACGGCGCCAGCTTCACACCCATCCCAGCTTCACACCGATCATGGAACCCAGCACCTGCCGGAAACTCATGGCCTCCGGCGTCGTGGAGTCCGCGATCCGGTCAAGGAAAAAGAACCGGGTAGTCGAGGCGGATTGTTCCCGCGCCTTCTTGAGCATGTTCGGATCAGAATTCAAATCTACGGTTCCATATGGATTCCGGACGTAGCCATATAGACCCGCACGGCGCAATTATTTTCTGTTGACAAACACGGCGAAATCCGTTGACGCGCCTCTTCGATGCCCCGAGGCGCCTGGTGTTCGAGGCGATGACGAAACCTGAGCATGTGAAGCAATGGTGGGGCCGCCTGGGTGAAGGCTACTCGGTCCCGTCTGTGAAATCGATTTGCGCCCCGGCGGCGCCTGGCGCTTCGTCAATCGCCACCCCAAGGGGGAGGTTGCCTTTCACGGCGAATACCTGGAAATCGCGCCGCCAGGACGGTTAGTGTTCACCGAGATCTTCGAGCAGTTTCCCGACAGCGTCTCGGTGGTGACTACCGAACTCAGTGAAGAGGACAGTAAGACGCGCCTCACGGTGACGGTGCGCTATCCGTCACTCGAAGTACGGGACATGGTTCTCGCATCCGGAATGGCTAAAGGCGCAGGCCTCAGCTACGATCGCCTTGAGGATCTGGTCGCGGAATTACAGCGGTCCTAGCAAGCAGCCTGAAGGGGACCCGGCGGTTTTGCGGGTCCCCTTACTTGTCCCAGGCCACCAATCGTTTAGGCGGGCATCCCTGAAAGCCGAGAACCGATCAGTCGGATTCCTCGGCGGCCAACTCCTCGCTCTTGATCGCGCCGCTCAGTTCCAGAATTGCCAGGGCTTCATTTTCCGCGTCGCCCGTTACATCGTGAACCGCCACCAGCGAGCCGCCGGTACGGACACCCTCCGCGTAATATCCAGCTTTTTCTTCCGGAACACCGTGGTCCTGGAGAACTCCGGCTATGCCTCCGTGCTCTGAACCTATTCGACTGACGACTCCGGCAAGCGGGCCGGCCGCGACCAGCGGACCGCTGCCCGGCACTAACAACGCCATCGCCTCAACGGCCACGCCGATCGCGTCGGTGAGATACGCGGTCCCTTCAGCGGACAGTTCGCGCGGATGGCCCGCAACAAAGCTCACCTGGTCGCGCGTGAATCCGCTGGAGAGCAGCTTTTTGTAGGCCGCTTCACCTTCGAGTTGCGTGCGGAAAAGCGCGGCAATTATCTTGGCCATGATATGGCCATCATACATGACGGCGCCAAAACACCGCTTGCTTTGCCGTTGCTTTGTGGTTGGTCTGCACCTGCTTCGCCGGCAGACGCGCGTATCCGGCGGGTTGCAGCTCCTTATGCCCATTGCCGACCTGGATGGACATTGCGCCTTCCAGCAGGATGATGCGATCATTGGCGCTGTGCCAGTGCGGCGTGAAGACGTGCCCCGCCGGGTAGTGTACGAACAACTCCAGACCGCCCGTCTGCGGATCTTCGCGCAGCAGCGCGCCGTCGGCGTCAGGCGTCATTTGCGCCCGTTGCGCCAGCAGCATCCCCGCCGCCATCACACTACCGCTAACTGAGTCGGAAGGTCGTGGCGGGGATCTTATCTTAAAATCCCGCCGCTCCGTATTGGAAAGAGCCACGGCGCAGAAATGTCGGCTGCGGAATCCACTGCGCGTCACTCGCCGATACGAATGGCTCACGCAGATTTAGAATCAGCTCCGGGCAGCCATCGCAAACCACGCGCACGGCGTCCTTAGCCGGTGAGCCCGTCTCCGGATAACCAATAACCGTCGACAAATCCTTGAGTCGCACGGCCGGGTCCGGTCTGTTCGTGTCTCACGATTGTGAGATTCAGGATCGCATAGATCCGGCTGTCATTTGAGGCTGGGCCTTCAATTCCTCAGCCTCAATCGAGCCGCACTTCTGCATGATCTGGCGCGCCTTCTTTTCACCCGCTTCGGTTACACCGCGAACCGTCACCAGGGAACCGCCGCGCTTGACGCCCTCCTCGTAAAATGCGGCTTCTTCTTCGGAAACGCCATTGTCTCTCAGAAGTCCGATGATGCCTCCGGCCCCGGCCCCGGCAACGATTCCGCCCATCGCAGCGGCAAGGGGTCCGGCGGCGAGAAATGGGCCCACGCCCGGAATTACCAGGAGGACCAGCCCCGCGGCGAGACCGATGGCGCTGCCCATGGCAACATCCTGCGGCATCTCCGATTCGGCGCCCGTGCCCTCGATAGGTCCTATCGCGGGAGTTTCATGGCCACGCGTATCTCCCGCTACAAAGCTTACCTGGTCGCGGTCGAGTCCGCTGGCGAGAAGCTGATTGTATGCTGTCTCTCCGTCTATTCGGGTACGGAAAAATCCGGCAATTGTTTTAGTCATAGCAATGAGAATTCAGCACGGCGAGGGCCACTCTGCATGTGGGACCGGCCTCCTGGCCGGTCAGCCCATGGAGCGCGCCTTCGGCGCGCAGACCGGCCGGGAGGCCGGTCCCACTTAGTGCGAAAGCTCACCGAAGCGACATGCGTACTTGCGCCAGCGCATCCCGTGTCCGGCCGATCTGCGCGGCATCCTGCAAGTTATACAATTGCTCCATCGATAGCGCCCTGGTGAGCAATTCGTCCGCCTCGGCGTATTTCTTCTGGCGCATCCGCAGCAGGCCCAGGTTATTCTGCGCGATAGCCAGTTCTAACTCATCCGCAGGAGTCAGGCTGAGCAGATCGATGGCATGCTTCATGTTGCTCTCTGCGAGCCCAAGTTTGCCGTCATCCATCAAGGCCAACCCTTCCTGGCTGAGCAGTGAGGCATATCTTGGATCGGAGGTTGCGCCCAGGCGTTCCAGAATAGCGCGCGCCTTGCGATAGAGTGGCAACGCACGGTCGTTCCGGCCTGCGACATAGTGAATCTGCGCCACATTCCGGTACATCATGGCGGATTCCGGCCCCTCCACGCCTTCCGCCTTCAGCGTTACTCTGAGCGCTTCCTCGGCGAGCGGCAAGGCCTCATCGGGCTTTCCCGCGCGCCGCCTGAGAGCGGAAAGCGCCGCTAGCGTGCTCCCCAGCTGAAGATCGGCCGGATATTTTTCACGCTCGATGGCCAGCGCTTCCGTCAGCAGCGCCTCCGCGCGCGGCATATCGCCAACCATCATCGAGACATTGCCCAAGGCGTTCAGATCGGCGGCGGTTCGAATGTGTTTAGGGCCAAGCGCGCGCCGGCTGAGCGTCAGCGACTCTTCAAAAATGCCCTTCCCTTCGAGCCACTTACCCTGCCCGCACATGGATTCCGCCAGGTTGAACAATTCGATGGAAAGGTGCGCTTCAAATTCCGGACCACGCGCGCGATAAATCCCGGCGGACTGCCGGTAATACTTTTCCGCTTCCACATAATCGCGCCGGTTCGCCGCTTCGAGTCCGCGTTTATTGAGCGCTATAGCCTCCTGGCCTTCCTGTGACGGATGAGCGAATGACAGCGACGCGAATAGGATAAGTAACAAACGGTAGGAATGCACTTCAATGCCTCAGTCGCGTAGACGAAGCATGTCATGTTCTGTCCCTAAGACAACAAGTAAAATCTGGGGTCTTCGCAGGTGATACGCTTGGGGCATGCCGCAGTATCGGATCGATCGCGGGCGCCGGCAGGACGGACCGCCGCGCCTTATCATCACGCTCATCGTCGTCGTAATCGTGCTGTTGTTCGCCGCGCGCACCATAGCTTCCTATGTGATCGACGTGGAATGGTGGAAGGAGCTGGGTCAATTCGATACCTGGCTCAGCATGCTCACCTACAGCTTCGCGCCGTTGGCTGCCGCCACCTTGCTGGCTTTCGCGACGCTGTGGATTGCGCACGCACGCGCGCTGAAGTTCGCGGGGACGTCGCTGGGCGAGCATGGCCTGTACGCTAAGGCTTCCGCGCTGGGTCTGCTGCTTCTCGGCTACATTATCGCGGCCGCTTCCATCGACAACTGGACTGTGGTGCGCTTCGCCGGATCGCGCGGGCTGGCTGCCTCGGCGGCCGGATGGCGCGACTCGGTCTTTCAGCAGCCACTCTCGTTTTACCTCTTCGATCTGCCTTTCTACAATCTTCTGCGCGGCTACGTGCTGGGGCTTGTGATTGTCGCGATTCTGGTCTATTGGATCGCGGCCCGCGGGTGGCAGCTGCGGTATCGCATGTCGGAGCTGCGCAACATGCAGGAGCTGGACGCGTCTTTTCTCAAACTCGAAGGCGGCCTGGAATCGCGCTTCCTGCGCGGGGCCGCGGTAGTGCTGCTATTGGCGCTGGCGTGCCGTTTCTACCTGGAAAGGTACGAAATGGTCTATAACGAGCACGGCACGTTTCTGGTGGGCGTCGATTGGGTGGATCAGAATGTCGGATTGCCGCTGCAGTGGCTGCTGATTTTCTCTTGCATCGCCGCGGCCGCGCTGGTCTGGATGGGACGGCTCTTATGGGCGTCGTTCCTGGCTTTGTCTCTGGTGGTCAGTTTTGTGGTGCCCGGCATCGTTTCCGCGCTCTACGTGAAGCCCAATGAGATCTCGCTCGAGCGTCCATACGTGCAGACCCACATTCACGCGACGCGCAGCGCGTACGGCATCGAACAGAATGTGCGCGAGGTGGAGTTCAAGGCGCAGCCTGAGGCATCCATCGACATCGCGCAGAATCAATCCACGCTGGACAACGTACGCTTATGGGACACTCAGGCTTTTCACGATACCGTCACACAGATTCAGGCGCTACGGCCCTATTACACATTCCATGACAGTGATGTAGACCGTTACACCATCGATGGGGAATACCGGCAGGTACTGGTCGCTCCCCGCGAGCTCGATATCAGCCAGTTGCCCGCCGCGCGCGCCAGTTGGATCAACCCCGCCTTTATTTACACGCACGGATACGGGTTGGTGCTCGCGCCGGTAGCCAAGATCACTCCCGATGGTCTTCCCGTGCTGCTGATTGACAATGCTCCCGCCGTGGTGAAAACCAAGAGTCTCTCACTGACCCGCCCGGAACTCTATTATGGCGAGGTGACGCATGAGCCCGTGTTCGTCAATACCGCGCAGGCGGAGTTCAACTACCCCTCCGGCGAAGATAACGTGCGTTCCAGGTACGAAGGGAAAGGCGGATTTCCCATCTCGTCGTTCCTCATGCGGATGGCCGCGGCCGTCCGCGAGGGCGAACCGAATATTCTGCTCACCGATTACTTCACCGCCAATAGCCGCATGATGATCCGGCGCCGCGTGCGCGAACGCCTGCAGGAACTGGCTGGATTCCTTGAGTGGGACCCGGACCCCTACCTGGTAATCACCGACGCCGGCCGCCTGGTCTGGATGGTGGATGGCTACACCACATCCGATGCGCACCCTTACTCGCGCGCGGTGGACCTGGGCGACCTGGGGCGCGTCAACTATATACGCAACGCCGTGAAAGCCACCGTGGACGCCTATGACGGCGAAACCCATCTCTACGTTTTCGCGCCCGACGATCCGTTGATCGGCGCTTACCAGCGGCTTTTCTCGCATCTCTTCCTGCCGGCGTCCGAGATGCCCGCCGACTTGCGGAGGCACGCGCGCTATCCGGAGACTCTGTTCCGCGTACAGGCCGAGATTTACCGCACTTATCACATGCTCGATCCGCAATCCTTCTATAACAAGGAGGACCTGTGGGACCTGGCGCGCCGCGGCGCGGGGCAGAACGGCGGATCCGAATCGGAGACGCCCACATTCGTTGTCGCCTCGCTGCCCGGCGAGAAACAGGCCGAGTTCCTGCTGATGACGCCTTTCACGCCTCGCGGCAAGGATAACCTGATCGGCCTGATGGCGGCGCGCTGCGACGGGCCGCATCTGGGCGAAGTGGTGGTGCTGATGCTGTCGAAGCAGGAGTTGATTTTCGGGCCGATGCAGATCGCCGCCCGCATCAATCAGGATCAAACCATTTCGAAGGACCTGACGCTCTGGAACCAGCAAGGCTCGCAGGTGTTGCGCGGCCAGACGTTGGTGCTGCCGGTGGGCAACACGTTCCTATACGTGGACCCCATCTATATCCAAGCCACCGAGGCGCGCATGCCGCAGTTGAAGAAAGTGGTTCTGGCGGTGGGCAACCGGCTGATCTACAAGGATACCTACGAAGAGGCGCTGGCCGCGCTTGCGGGCGGCAACCCGCCTCCGCCGCAGACGCCAACCGCGGCCGTCGCGGCGCTGAGCGCTCCATCGGCGGCGGCTCCTGTAACCCCTGGTGCAGAAGCCCGGCTGCAGCGCATTCGCGACCATTTGCGAAAATACAATGAGTTGGCCGCGCAAGGCCGGTGGGCGGAAGCCGGCAAGGAATTGGAGGCGGTTGAAGCGGAGGTGAAGCAATAAGACGTGGAGCAATAAGAAGCAAAGCAATAATTGCGGGACTGTACGCCGCCGGCGGATTTCGACCCTCTGCGCCGATGCGGGCGCGCCCTCATTCGTAGCGCAATGCTACCATCGGATCGACTCGCGCCGCCCGCCGCGCGGGAATGTAGATTGCCAGTAAAGCCACGCCTGTCAGCAGCGCCGACGCCGCGGCGAAGGTGAGCGGGTCGGTCGCCGTGATGCCATAGACGTAGCCCGCCATCACGCGACTCAAAAGCAGCGCACCGGCCAATCCCAGCGCCACGCCGAGCACCGTCACGCTGAGCCCCTCCCGCAAAAGCAGGCGCAGCATCTCGCGGCGGCTCGCGCCCAGCGCCATGCGGATGGCCATTTCCTTGGTGCGCCTGCTGACCGTGTAAGACATCACACCGAAGATGCCCACCGCGGCGAGCGCCAGCGCCAGCGCCGAGAACATCCACAGCAGCGTCATCGGGAACCGGATTGCGCCGTAAGTCTGGGATACCACGTCGCTCATCGTCTCAATGTCGTTCACGGGCTGCTCCTTGTCGAGCGACCGCAAGGCGTCGCGCACGGCCGGCATCACGCTCATCGGCGGCACGGCAGATCGCACAACCAGAAACACCGACGGCATCGGGTTTTGCGCGAAAGGCACATAAATGGCGGGCTCGGGGCGCCACAGGTTATCGCTTCGCACATCCTTCACCACGCCTACGATCTCGAGCGGCTGGGCCGGGCCGGAATTCTTGCCTGAGTAGACGCGAGCCAGCAGCGTGAGCTGGCTCCCCACCGGATTGGATTGCGGCCAGTAGCGCCGCGCCACCGTTTCACTGATGAGGGCGACCGGCGTTCCCGCCTGGTTGTCGCGCTCTGTGAATCCGCGCCCTGCTACCAGGCGCGTTCCCATGGCCGCCAGAAACTGCGGCGTCACGATCTTATAGCTCGCCGTCGGCTCCTGCCCCGGCGCCGCCGGCGCCTGTCCTTGCCGCTGGAAGAAAACGGTGGATCCGCCGCCTTGTGCTCCCGCGGCCGTCACGCCGGGCAGGTTCTCGATGCTCTGTAGCAGGTCCCGGTAGAAAACTGCTTGTCGCGACGCCGTCCCATACCTGTAATCGGGCAGAGTGAGCCACATCGTGACGACGTTTGTGGGGTCGATGCCGAGGTCGACATTCACCAGTTCCACGAAGGTCCGCACCAGCAGGCCGGCGCCAGTCAATAAGACCAGCGCGAGCCCCATCTCGCAAACCACCAGCGCGTTGCCGAGACGACGCCGGCCGGATTCGGTAGTGGCGCTCAGGCCGCTCTCCCTCAGTGTCTGGCTCAATCCGGTCTTCGAAGCTGCCCAGGATGGCGCCAGGCCGAAGATCACTCCCGTTACCAGCGCGATCCCCAAGCTGAATGCCAGAACACGCCAATCGATATCGATCACCTTAGCGTTCGGAAGACTCAAGTGATAGCGGGTCATCGCAAGCGTGAGCAGGCGATCTGCCGCGTAAGCCAGCAGCAGCCCCAGCGCTCCACCGCAAAAGGCCAGCAACAGGCTTTCGGTGAGTAGCTGCGCGATCAGCCGCCGCCGCGTGGCGCCGATGGCGACGCGAATGGCGATCTCGCGCCTTCTTCCAGCGGCGCGCGCCAGCAGCAGGTTGGCCACGTTCACACACGCGATCAGCAGCACCAGCATCACCGCGCCCAGCATGATCATCAGCGGCGTCTGCATTTGCCGGTGATAGGCGGCGTGCAGCGGCTCGACTTTGATCCCCCAGCCTTTGTTGGCTTCGGGATATTTCGCTGCCAGGGCGTCGGCCAACGCGTTCATCGCGGCCTGCGACTGCGCAATGCTCAAGCCGGGTTGGAGGCGCGCCTGGGTTTGCAGATCCCGCGAAGTGGCGCGCCCGCCTTCACTGCGCTCTTCCGGCGTCAACACCAGCGGAACGAAGACATCCCGCTCCTGGTCCCAGGTGAAGCGGAAGGTCGCCGGCATTACCCCAACGATGGTGTAGCGACTCTGGTCGAGCTCGATGCTCTTGCCCAAAATGTGGGGATCCGCGCCGTAGCGCATCTGCCAAAGACGATGGCCAATCACGGCCACCCGATCGTGGCCCGCTTCCATTTCCTCGCGCGTCAGAAAGCGCCCCTTTAGCGGGGGCACGCCGAACATCGGCAGCAGTTCGGCTGAAGCCTGGATACCGCCGACGCTTTCCGGCCGATTCCCTTCCGTGACGTTGAAACCCCTCCAGCGATAGTAGGCGACGTACTGGAAGACCCCGGTCTTGGCGATATCCGCGATGGTGGGGGCCGAGACGCCCGTTTGAATATAGCCCTCGCCCGCCTGGTTCCGCCACTGCCCAAGCCCCACCAGTTGCTCCGCCTCCGGATAAGGCAGCGGGCGCAGCAGCACGGCATCGACCAGGCTGAAAATGGCGGCGTTGGCCCCGATTGCCAGCGCCAGCGTGAGCACGGCCACGGCCGTAAAGCCTGGATTCTTGGCCAACACCCGTAGGCCATAGCGTACGTCTTGCAGCATGGTCCTTATCGCCTCACTTGATGGTATCGCTGCTTTTGACCTGAGCGGAGACGGGCGATATGCTTGCGCGTGGTGGCTCGCCGTGAGTCGCGCGCCGCGGCGCCTGGCAGGCGCGAATCATTCCTTCAACGGCGATCGAGGCGCCTCATTCGCCGCTCGCCATCGCTGGTGCGCCACGTGCAGCGGAGAGCCCCCCGGGCCACCAGTTCCAATCGCCTGCAATGCGAAGAAGCGCAGGTCCGATCACAATGCGAACCAGCGTCGCGTCAATAAACACGGCTACCGCCAGCGTAAATCCGAGCATCTTAACCACCAGGAAGTTTCCGAAGGTAAATGCCGCGAATACCACAATCATGATCGCAGCGGCGCTCGTAATCAGACCCGCGGTTCTGGCCAGCCCCTCGGGGATTGCATCCATTTCACTCAGCCCGCTCCTCCTCGCTTCGAGGACTCGGGCGACCAGGAACACCTCGTAGTCCATGCTCAGGCCGAAGACAATGGCAAAGGCGACTATGGGCACAATGGGGAATATGCTACCCGTTGCCTCACGAACTCCCAGGAAGCTACTACCGTGTCCGTCCTGAAAGACTAATACCAATGCTCCGAAGGAGGCCGCAACCGAGAGCAAGTTCAGAACGATGGCCTTCACGGCGGCGAACAGCGATCGGAATCCGCCAAGCAGCGCCAGCAGCGTCCCGCCTACCACTAGAGCCGTCACCGAAGCAAACCGGTCCACGACAATCGTCTGATAATCGGCATTCAGCGCCGGGATACCTCCAACGCGCAGCGTGGCGCCGGGTATTCCCGTGAGAGCTGCCGCGCCGGTTTTCCGGAGCTCACGCACCCAGTTGACCTGATCGCGCAAGGAAACGGAAGCCGCGGGTAACACCTCAAGCAGCGCCGCCCGTCCGTCGCGGCTCAGGAACGTTCGACGCGTCTCGCGCGAGAGGTTGTCGAGGGAAGACCGGTTGCCCTCCGCCATCGTCGTGATCGATATCACGCGGCCGGCGCGAGGGTCGCTCGCGAGCCGCTTGGTGAAACGATCGAGGGTATTCCAGCCGGAGTCCGTTTGCGCGATAGAATCCGTGGGCAGTTCGAGAATCACGCGCAGCGAGTAAACAATGCCAGCCCGGTCCATGTGTTCCAGGGTGTGAAGCGCGTGAACCGATTCCGCCGCCGCCGGAAGCCAATCCCCTTTGGGGACGCTGGTATCGAGCCGCGCGGCCTGCGAGGCGAGCAGAACCAAGGGCGCGCCTGCCAGAAAGATGGCTAGCCAGGAATGGGCGACAATCACCTTCCCCCAATGCCTCCAGCGGTTTCCCGTGTGTGCGGCCCGACTCGCATCCAACCGCGCAAGAAAGGGCAGCCGGCCCGTATTAATGCGCGGACCGAGAAGTGCCAGAACTGCCGGAACGACCGTATTTGTCAGCAACACGCTCATTCCCACCACCAGGAATCCCGCGATGCCGATCGAACGGACTTCGCTGATGGGAACCGTCAAGAGGACTAGAAATCCGATGGCTACCGTCGAGGCTGAAATCAAGAGCGTATGACCTGCCTGACGCGCCGCGATGACAGAGGCTGTGAGTCCCTTGTGCCCGGCGGAAACCGCTTCCCGGAAGCGGCTGACCATCAGGAGCGCGTAGTCGATTCCCAAGCCTAGCCCAAGCATCGCAGCCAAATTCTGAACCAGAATGGATAAGTGCCAATGCAGGGCAATGAATCCTGCAATCGCCAGAGTGGTTGCGATGGCAAGCTGGCCAGCGGCTACTGGAATCAGGGCCGCCACTAAGCTTCCGAAAGCCAACAGCAGAAGTGCGAGCGTTGCAGGAATCACCAGAGTTTCAGCGTGTTGTACGTCATCGGAGCTGGCTTTCCGAATATCGAAATTAAGCGGCGTCTCGCCCGTCAGTTCGAGCTTCACCGCCGGATAACGACCCCGCAATTGTTTTTGAAGAGAGTTTGCCCGCTCGTGAAGCTTAGGGACAAGCGATTCGACGGGACCATCGGTCGAGGCGAGTCCCACCAGAACAAAGGTTCCTCCTCCCCTGCCCAGGAAAATCGGATCGCGAAAATCGAGACGGGAAACGACTCCGGACACGCCGGGCTCCTCTTTCAATCCCTCCTCAATGGTCGCTAAGGCTTGCTCGCCCTCCTCCGAATCCGCAGGCGGGAGTCCCTGAATCACCAGGACCACGCGGTCGACAAAAGGCGAACGAAAACGCGTCGCTAACTCCTGCGCGACGGTCTCCGCTTCGCTGCCTTCGATGCGGGTTGCGGTCTCCAGATGGCGCTCGGCGTGAAAGGAAAATGGAATAAGCGCAAGGACGGCGGCAAGCACTACCCCGGCCAGCCAGAAACGCACATGCACGAGGTTCATGATGTCATGCCAAATCGTTACAAGTCAAATTTGTATGGTGGTTTGCTTACGATACGCCTTACAGCGCTCGCCTGGCGTCCAGCCGAATCTGCGAAAATTGATTGAAGATTCCATCGGTTCTTAAGAGGACTTATGCACAAACTCGCGTTGCTCGGACTGGTTGCCGCCATGCAACTTGGCGCCGCAGACCCCCGCACTGGCTCCTGGACGCTTATCTCAGCGGAGTCTGCCCTGTCTCCCCCCAACAAACTCTCCATTGCATCTCTACACGATGGAGTGCACGTAGTGAGCTCGGGCGAGACCCACGTCGATTTCACGGCGAAGTGGGACGGACATGAAGCGTCAGTACAAGGCAATCCAGCGTTTAATCGAATCGAGCTCCGACGGATCAACAAGAATCAGGCCGAAGTCAAAGAGAAGAAGGATGGAGATATAGTGGCGACGGTTCGCGACAAAATTTCGAGTGATGGTAACGAGTTGACGAGCACGACTTCGGAGAAAGGCCGCGCGGACCGGATCGCCGTTTGGACGCGGAGCGGCGGCGCGAAGATCGCCAATAACCTGTTCGTTGGCGAGTGGACGCAGGATCTGAGTAAGACTCGTTTGCGGCAAGGGTTGGCGCTCAAGATCGAGGCAGATGGAAAGGATGGAGTCCGTTTCTCGGGCGACTTCAGCTACAGCGCCCGCTTTGACGGCAAGGAATACGATCTGAAAAACTCCAGCAACGATACCGTGACGCTCGAACTTGTCGACGCTCACACAGTTGATTCGATTTACCGGCGAGACAATCAAATCGTACAAAAGGATCGGTGGGTGGTTTCCGCCGACGGACAACAGATGACGCTAACCACGACCGGCACATTGGAAACCGGTCAGCAGGTAAAGGAGAACCTGGTATTTCGGAAACAGTAGCGTGCCGATGCATCCGCGCAGCTGAACTGCCTACGGGCAGTTGGCCACGGCGTTGAACTCACGAAGCTCAACCGAGATGATTCCCTTTCGCTGCATGAATCTTAGGATGCCATTGACCGTATCTTCGAGCGAGGGATCCGCCTTGCCCCAAGCAGAAGCGTTCCGAGCCGCCTGATAGCAGGAACTGTCATAGCGTTTGAATTCCATCGCCGAGATGTTGTCTACCGAG
This sequence comes from Bryobacteraceae bacterium, assembly GCA_049522755.1. Lineage (GTDB taxonomy): Bacteria > Acidobacteriota > Terriglobia > Bryobacterales > Bryobacteraceae > PALSA-243. The sequence goes on from JBEKNN010000002.1 coordinate 79,612, forward strand.
CCCACCAGAAAATCCAGCAGCGGAAAGAGCAGATCCTCCTTCCTGCATCTCCGGATAAGCTCGGGAACGAAATCGGGAAGGCTAAACACCTCGAATTGCCGCCCGGTCGCCTTTGTAATCAGTCTGGTAATATCCAGCATATTCGCGTAATCGTCCCTGGTAACATGATAAGTCTTGTTAGCCGTGCCGGGAGTGGTGGAAATCGCAACGATATTGTTGGCAGTGATGTCTGCGGGAACGAAACTAACCTGGTTCAGAGCATCGACTCCAATACCGTGATTCACCATGAACGCAATTAAACGAACGGCGATATCGAAGTTATTGCCTCCCCCTGTAACGGAGGGGCTCACGAGCGCGGGCCGGAAAATCCGCGTAGTAAGTCCCTGGCGGCTCGCATCCATAACCACTTGTTCCGCTACCCATTTGGACTGGCTGTATCCAAAATCAAGAAGCTCCATATTCGCGTTCAGGTCGGTCTCGTACAGGACTTTCTTAACGGCCCAGCCAAACACGAAGGTAGTCGAGACGTAGTTGAAGCTCTTGGGACGTCCTGCGAATGCCAGTCTTAAGGCCTCGTTCGTTCCCAACACGTTCGCGTCGCGCATCCTGTCGTAGTTGAGCAGGTAGTTTACGGTTGCGCCGTTATGGAACACCGTGTCGAGTTCGTTGGCGAGGAAATCCCAGACTTCTTGCGTCAGGCCCAGCTTTGCCTGCCCGAGATCTCCGCACACGGGAATCACGCGAGCCTCGAACATCTGCATCAGCCCAGGGGCGCAAGGTCCCATCGATTCCATCGCCGCCCTAAGTCTTTGCCTGCCCTGATGCTCGTCGGAAGACCGGACGAGAACATAGATCTTCGCACGCGTCTGTTCCAGCAGACTTTTCACGAAGAACGGCCCAATGAAGCCGGTGCCACCCGTTAGCAGAACATGATTCAAGATTGGGATCTCGGGCAACAACGCGGGCGCCGGAGGCTCAAAGATGAGCTTCCTGTCGTTGCACATCATCAGCTCTTCCGCCGCGCGCTGCTCTTCCCGGAAAGCCGCCAGGGAATGCCTCAGCAGAACCAGCGCCTCTTCGGGAGCGCGCTCCAACTGTTCGACCAGTCGAAACAACTCGGCTACGCTGACACGCTGAATGAGGCCGATATCTACCTGCCTCGCCAGCATATCCGCGCCTTTATCCTTTAAAAGCTCCTTGATCTCGTGCATGAACACAACAAGATCCAGTGAATCGAGGCCAGCTTCGACGAGGTTGTACGATTCCGATCCCGTCAGGTTGTACCGGGCCTTCAATACGTCGAAAGGCGACTGGCCTTCAGAATCGGACGGTGAAGATCCGGCGTCTTTTTCCCGCGAAAATTCCGACAGAACTGTGAATTGACCTTCCAGCCACATGCGCTTGGTTTTATGGCGCATGATCTTGCCCGAACTGGTTCTCGGTATCGCACGGGGCGCTATGAAGGAAATCAGCGCCACTTCCACGTTAAGGTAATTCCGGACCGCGGCGGCGATTTTCAGCGCTTCCGGCAGCGCGTTTTGATTTTTCACCTCGGCTACGATCGCCAGCGCCGGCTCGCTGTCCTCGTGAATCTGGAACGCGGCGACGCAATTGGTCCGGATCAGGCCGGATGCTTTCTCCACTACTGCCTCGATATCCTGCGGGTAATAGTTCTGCCCGCGGAGAATAATCATGTCCTTGATGCGGCCGCAAACGAAGAGTTCGCCGTCGTGGAAGAAACCCATGTCGCCCGTCCGAAGGTAGCCATCGTCATAGGGGCTGTCGTCCACCAGCCGGGCGTGAAACAGCTTGAGCGTCAGTTCCGGATTATTCCAGCAACCCAGGCACTTACTGCCGCCGGCAATCCAAATCTCGCCGATACGACCTGGCTCCAGGGCAACGTGCTTCTCTGGATCCACGATCTTTACCGTGAGGCCCGGCAGGGGAGTTCCACAACTGACAATCTGGGTGGCCGCGCCGATTTCGGAAACCTCCGTGGTGGTGCGGGCCTTGCCCAGGGCGACGCCGTTCTTGTTGACTGAAATAATATTGCGGCCACCGAGCGAAACCGCAAGCGTATTCTCCGCCAGGCCGTACGCGACAAAAAAGCTCTCCGACCTAAGTCCATGGCGCTGAAAGGCCTCCAGAAACCGCGTGTAAGTGTCGGGTTTGACGGGTTCCGCGGCAACCATCAGCAACCTGAGCGAACTGAGATCGCACGTTTCCAGACTCTCCTTCGAAAGCCGCCCGGCACGCAGGCAATAGTCGTAAGCGAAGTTGGGCGCCGCCGAGGCGCTGGCTCCGTAAGTCTTGATCGCGTCGAACCACAGGGCCGGGCGCTGAATGAAATCCTTGGGAGCGAAGCCGTAGGTCGTACCGCCTGTGAGCGCGGGATAAAGATAGCACCCAATGAGTCCCATATCGTGATACTGGGGGAGCCAGGATACGACTACCGGCGCGGGATGGTCGATTACAAGCGGACAGTTATGCAGTATGTTTTCGTGCGTGACCATCACGCCTTTGGGATCTCTCGTCGACCCCGATGTGTACTGGAGAAACAGAATCTTCGAGGCGCCGTTGAAAGTTTCGTCCGAAATCGTATCGACGAAGTCTTCGGTTACGATCCATCGAAGACCGGAAATGTAGTCGACGTCGACTCCGGATGCCGAGACTCCGCTTCTGGCGAGATTTGTCTTCAGGGATCCGAGGCAGTCTTTGCTCGTTAAAATGCCGGTCGCCTGGCAATCCTTCGCGATATGGACCATTTTGTAAAGGGCGCCCTGGAAGCCATGAGAACTCGGGGGATAGACGGGCACGGGAATCAATCCAGCGCGCACGCAGCCAAAAAAAGCGCAAATCATTTCGAGCCCCGGTGGGTAGGCGAGTAAAAGCCGGTCCTGCGACGCGAAACGATGCTCCTTCCGCAGATGTCCCGCGATCACCTTCGTCCGGTGGAGAAACGACTCGTATGAGTAGCCTTCGATCTGATGGCCGTTCAGGTCGATGTACGAATAGAGAAGTTTGTGCGGGCGCTGATCCCCTAGACTATCCAGCTTGTCTAAAATCGACGCTATCATAGATCGACTCTGTACTCATGCGGTGGCGCCGCCATTCACTGACCTCCGGAGTTGAACGAGAAACTCTGTGTAAGAAAAGCAAAAAACTCACTGCCCCCGCCCACAGGTGGCAGCCCGACTTTGAGAACACGGTACAACCATTCTAAGCCTATGCGTCGCTCCTTCGGTCAGGACTTCGACCGCGAGCCTCGGCCTAACATGGTCTACAGGCGTACTGGCATATATAGGCCTTCGTCTCTTTCCCGGAAGCGGGCGCGCGCCTGTACGGGCTAAATCGCTCTTGGACCAAATCACCGGAGTTGGCGCTTGCTGCCTGTAACAACACTTCCGCCGATTTCGCGACAACCTTCGTCGCCACGAATCGACTGTATTCGGGATTTGGTCCGCCACCGCCGGGCGGGCCCCGGCCGCTGACTTCCGCCGTCGAAAGAGGCTGCAGTACATCAAAAGCCATATAGGGCAAGTCCCGCCGAAAGCGAGACGACGAAGTCCTGCACGGCCCCGCCGGGCGTCTGATCGCCCGATTCACAGCGTCTTCGTTTCATACCACCGAACGGTCTATGTTAGCAGAGATTTGGAAGGCTGGGAAGCAGCGCCACCCGTCGCCGGCCTGCTGCGGTCTGATCCGAATTTCCTTGATTATAAGAAGGTTTTCGAGCTAACATGAGCTTTCGGCGCCTGCCAGGGGCGGTCTCTGAGCGACAAAATCCGCTGCTGGCGCAGGCGACCCGTCGCAACCGGCCGGGATGCATCGGGCCGAACTGACATCATTGCGGGGGGCGCCCGGTGACGTCCGAGACAGAGGCGGTTATCAGCCTGAAGCCGGACATTGATGATCTTGTACCCTCGGAGGCCGCGCCACGGCACGCCGTGGGCGGCGCGGCAAGTGTGTCCTCATTCCCGAAAGTCTTACGCCGCCGCCTCGACAATTTCTTTTCCGACGGGAACATTTCTCCCAAAGCCGACCGAGCGATGTGGGTCAAAATCGCCGTCGGTCTTTCCGTACTGGCGGGCGTCTGGATTGCTCTCTACGCGCTCAATCCGGGTTCCTGGAAGTTTGTCGCCCTCTACCTCCTAAATGGCCTCGCTCAGACATTTCTTTTGTTGAACATCGCGCACGACAGCAACCACAATGCCATCTCGTCGGTGCGGTCTGTAAACAAAGCCCTGAACTATGTTTTCGATGTTTGCGGCATCAACTCATATATGTGGCGGATCCTCCATCATCGAGGCCATCACTCCTGCATCAATCTCCACGGCGAAGACGACGCGCTTACGGGACGCGGCATCCTTCGGTTTACGCCGCACGAACCCCGCCTGCGCCTGCACCGGTTCCAGCACATCTACGCGCTGTTCCTTTACGCGCTATTTTCTCTCGATTATGTTTTCCTGAGAGACCTGGAGTGTTTTTTCTTCCCATCCCACGGATATCTGAAAAGCGCCAGGCATCCGGCGCGAGAATACGTCATCCTCTTTGCAGGTAAAGGATTCTACCTCACCTACATGCTTATTTTGCCGGTGGTGTTATTGGGGAAATCGCCTCTGCTGGTCGCTTTGGCTTTCGTGCTTTCCCATCTGATCGTCGGTTTGACCGTATCGCTGGTATTTCAGACGACACACACGGTCGAGAGCACTTACTTTCCCACAAGCCGTGGTGAATTTGACAGCGGCGTGTATCACATCTTCGCGACAACCGCTGATTACGCGACGAGTAACCCGCTCGTAGGTTGGCTTACGGGCGGGCTAAACCACCATATAATCCATCATCTGTGCCCTTTTGTGTGCCACACTCATTATGCTCCGCTGACCCGGATTGTGAAGGAGACGGCCGAAGAGTATGGCGTTCCTTACCGGCAAAATACCACAATGACGCAGGCGATCAAACATCATTTGATGCTTCTGAAGCAATTGGGAAACGAAAATTAACTTCGAGTGGCCTATCCGTTACTTATGGCGTGGTGTCGGCGTGTCGAAAACAGGTAAACAAACGGTCGCGGAAAACGCTGCTCCCTGCGAGGCGCACCGGAACGTATGGCAGGCGGCGCCACAGTGTGCCCCGAAGCGCCCGGACAGAGAGGCGTGACTTTGCCCCAAACCGTACCCGTCGTCTTCCGATTCCGATCACTCTTGGATTCGCGCGCGATGGCGCAGAATCCTGTACAGGTCCTCTTGAAGTACACCGAACTCCATGGCGACACATTCCGGTTCCATTTTGGCGGCGTCAAGGAGGCCATCGTTACCACCAATCCCGGCGTCATTCAGCACGTGCTAAAGACCAACGCGGAAAATTACCACAAATCCGAAATTCAAGTGAAGCGGATGGGCCATTTCCTGGGCAAGGGTCTTCTCACCACCCACGGGGAAGCCTGGCGAACGCAACGGCGACTCATCCAGAAGGGCTTCGATCGAAAGCAACTGGACATTCTGTCCTCGATCATGCAGGACTCCCTCGCGGACTCGCTGCGGGATTTCGACAGACAAGCCCGTCTCGGCCCTGTCGACATCTATCCCCACTTGATGAAGATTACTTTCGGGATGGTAGGCAGATCTTTGTTTGGCGCCCGGTTAAAAGACGAAGACATCGGTCTCATCAGCCTGACTATCTCGACGGTCCAGGAATTTATGGTTCGTCAAACCATTCAGCCCTACCTAAATCCCTGGTTTGCTGTCTCCGGGGAATTGCGCAGACACGAGGAGATGCGAACCCGCGCCGATGGCATTCTGCTCGACTACATAAGGAGGCGCCGCCAGGAAGCGCCCGGCCACGATTTGCTGCAGATCCTGATGGATGCTCGTTACAGCGACGGCGAAGGCATGAGCGACGAGCTGGTCTTGAGCGAAAGCATGCAACTCCTGGTCGCCGGCCACGAAACATCGTCGAATGCTTTGTCTTGGCTTCTCTACCTGCTAAGCTCGCGTCCGGATTGTCTCGACAGGCTACGGCAGGAGTTCGACTCTGTGCTGGGCGGAGCGCCTCTGAGTTACTCCGACGTTCCGAAGTTCGAGTTCGCCGCTCAGGTGATACAGGAGGCGCTACGGCTTTACCCGCCCTTTTGGATGGTCGACCGCATGGCTCTCTCAGACGACCGTGCAGGAGACATCGACATACCCCGGGGGTCGACGGTGGTCGTTTTCGTTTACGGCGCGCACCATTCGCCGCAGCACTGGGAGAACCCGGAGAGTTTCGACCCGGAGCGCTTCACCAAAGCGAATGACAAGCTTCACACGCCCTTCGCCTATTTGCCCTTCGGAGCCGGACCGCGGGGCTGTATCGGCGGCAACTACGCGATGCTGCAAATGCTCATGATTCTGAGCGTTCTGCTCAGAAAATACGACTTCCGGCTGGTTCCGGGCCAGACAATCGAAGCACGCCCGATGGTGATCCTGCGGCCGGAGCACGGCATCCGAATGATGTTCACCTAATGTCTTTGGTATCGAAGGTCGGGTGAGATCCCGCGCCGGAAGGCCGCCTGCGGGCATAGTGCCCAGCCTTTGACGATCATGGGACCTGCCACCAATGTAGTCTATATGTAAATTGGTGATTCTACAGCTAATATTCTGGCGGAGGAAGAGGGATTCGTTCCTCCTCAACCCATTGATTCTGCGTAACTTACTGATTTTTCGATTTGCATGATTTGCAAAATTTGCGTGAAAACGACGACTTTGGATGCTTTGACATGCAAACTCGCCACAGTGATCCGCCATTCCTTCCCAACCGATTTTATACTGTTCCGGATCCGCCGATTAGGAAGGCGGCCTCGATCCTCGTGGGCATCTTTACGTTGCTGAGCCAAAAAAACGAAACCGGTTGCTGGAATACACAGTGCCCAAAGATCTGGTGCAACCGGTGAAGCCGCTAGGCTATGTGATTAGGGTGGACGGCTACGAGAACCCGGCGTGGTGACCTGCGTTTCGCTGCGAGTGACGCGAAGCGGATGGAGGAAGCGCTGGCGACGAATATGAAGTTGTACCGGTGCCGGATAGCCAAGGCACTTGAACATCACGCAGAGCGTAGACATCCGCCGCACAGCACCGTGCGCAACCTCTTTGCTGCGACGGCGGGAGTCCGGGAATCCATGACATGACATACAGGCGATTTACCTTCCGAGTTCGGCCCATTCCGCACGGCCGTCGCATTACATCAGCGACGGTAGCTTGCAGGCCGTGCACGCTGCCGTCGAAGACGCACACGCCCGGCGAAGTGATTTCAGGCACCACTCCGACGCTCGTCGAGAGGACCACCCTCTCGGCAGACATCGCCTCCAATACGGGCAGCGGCGTGCCTTCAAGGCGGGACGCGCAGACGTACACATCGATGGAACGATACCACTGCGGCATAGCGGCTGGTGGCAGATCTGTCGCGGTGACGAACTTCAAGTCTTTCCGATTCCGAAGGGCTGACAGCAACGGAAAGACCCGAAAAAACCGAAGGCCGCCAATGAAGGCGCCCTTTCGGGCGGCTTTCGCCTAGCGCTGGCGCTGGCGATCCAGACCGCGGAGCGGCCGAGCGGAGTTACTCGCGCATGCGGTACGTCGAGTTCACACAGAGCCAGGACACCAGATGCCGATTTACTTGATCAGTCGATTCAGTCTATGAAGGAATCGCGAGACCGTCCGAGTGCCGCCCGATCTTGTCACCTCCCTTACAGCGGGCGGTTATTCGAACGACGGATGATGATCAATCAGGTCCACGCGAGCGCGGGGTGCCGGGCACCTTCCCCGCGTTAATACTCGTTACAGTGAACTTGGTGCGAGACCGCATTACACGGCCTGATGCTTCTTTTCAGCCAGCTACTCGGATTTGTACCGTTACTCGCGATTGGTGAGGCTCTTTCCGATGAATGCTCACCGTGACGTTTTCCGATGTTTCGTTGGTTTCATTTAATCGACATGGGCCATCGAACACAAAGGCGATCTGTTGAGATAATTGCTCCGATGGCCTTTGGAACTGATCGCCTTTGACTTCGTCGTGAGCAGAAATCTCCTTGCCTTTGTAGATAATTGCAATCCCGAGATCGGTTAGCATGCGCTTAAGCGGCTCGCCGCCGACGAGCTGCTTACCTTGTAAATATTTGCTAACAGTGGACTTGCTGACCCCGAGCCTCTTCGCAAGTTCGACGTCGCTTAATACCTTCCGTTCGGGATTCAATTCGTCGCGATACCGTCGCAACGCGTTTGCGACCGCCTCCACGAAAGCTGGATCAGCTTGTGTAACCCTAGGCCGCAAAGTCACGGTGTATATTATAATATACCATTCTGTCTTGAAAATGGTCTAATTGTCGATTATAATCAACATAGAGGAGGAATCTTGGCAGGGCGGAGGTTTTTCGATCTGGTTCGGGGAGGGGAGACCCCCTTGCGCGTTTTTTGCCAAGCGCCCCCCAGGTTCTGCGAATTGCATTCTGATGGAGATGCGAGAAGCCACCTGCGGCCCTTCCCCGTTACGGTATGATTAGCAATTCCATGGAGATCAAAACCGCGCATGCCCGATAGCATCCGACGTCCTCACTTCGCCAAGCCACCTGTTGTTGAGGTCGCGTGCGGTGTGCAGTTCGAAGGATTGGAACAATGGCGGACTCCACACTATGGACAATTTGGGGCCACTATTCGAGACGCGTACCCGGAGACAGAAGACCACCCGCCGCTCGCGCGGCTTCGGCTCGAAGCGTCAACGACGTTCGGTCCCCAGTGGTTATCTCTGCCGCCACTGCGGAGAGTTTTCTTCATCAGCCCTCCGGGAAATTTCTTGATCCAGCTTCAGCCGAATCGCCTTCTCCACAACTGGCGAAAAGTCGCCGACGGCGACGAATATCCTCGGTTTGACGCTGCATTCGAAAAGTTCATGTGGACCTGGGACCAGTTCAACAAGTATCTATCGTCAGCAGGTTTGCCGAGCCCCAAGCCTGAGATCTGGGAACTGACCTATATCAATCACATCGTGGAGAAGGACGCCCTGTTCCCCCAGAACATGTGGGACTACCTGGGATTCTATGGAACGAGTCCAAAAGCGACCACCTCAAAGGAGGCTTCGTCGATGGCAATGCAGATCGTCTGGCCGCTTGCCGATGAGATGGGGGCTCTGTCGCTTGACGTGAAGCACGGCAATCGAGTCAACGATCAGAAGGAAGTGCTCGTGTTGGAATTTACTGTTCGAGGCTCGGCGAGCGACGACCCTACAGCCATGAACACTTGGTTTGGTGTTGCCCATCATGCAATTGTGAACAGCTTCGAGAAACTGACGACCACCCATGCACACGGGATCTGGGAGAAACTTTGATATGGCGACCGGAACGTTACTGTTGTACTCGCCGCGCGTTGCACGCAGGCCCGATTCCCCTGCTACCATCACGATTGTTCAGCGCGCTGAGATCCACCAGGGTGCTTCTGCGGTTTCATCTGATGCTGTCACAAGCGGCGACTACGTGATCACTTTGGGGAGAATCGCGGAGCTCAAGAGCGAAGTGGACGAGGAGGATCGCCCCTCAGACCACGCTCACGGATGTGCGCTGAAGGTGCTGGCTGAGACGGCCCGTGAATTGAGTCTGGACTTCCCGCGCGCATCCGTTTCCGTAGGACCGAATCGAGGGCTTCGAATTACATGGTCTCGCGGCCACGGCGAAGTGCGGCTCGTGTGTGGCGGGAGCGCCGCCAACAAGTCCTATATTTACAGCGAATCTGGATCGCAGCACGGCGTCGAATACGTCGTCGATGGAAAGCGCCTCGCCCATCACCTGCGCTGGGCTCTACGCGAAGCCTAGCCAGGGAACTCTGAACCCGTGACGGTCACTCCCCTTTCCTGCGAAGAAATCGTCCTCAGGGCACTGCTCAAAAGAAACTGGTGCCATGAGGACACTAAACGCATTAAAGCGGATGCGTTCATCCGCGACCCAAAGAGAGATTTGGATGGCCTTTCCGTCAATATTCGTTCGAAGACGGAACCGGCATCGTGGCTCTCCAGCTTCAGCCGATCATTTGGAGCCGACACCCTTCACACCGGCAGCATTCGCGACATTGATCGGGAACTGAACGTCGGCCAGGCGGAAGAAGATGCGGAGGCGTACCCGGAACATGCGATCATAACCGGCTTGCCCTTCAGCGACGATGATCCTGAGCGGGCTGAGATTTTGGCCAGTCGGCTCGTTGAGATCTCAAGAACGTTCGACCGTACGATGCGCAAGAAGTGATTGAGTGCGTGTTGTGCGGATTCGGCGGTGCTCCCGCGCCATCGATCCTAACTAACTAAGAATCCTGGACAGCTTCGGGAGATACGGCCATCCAGAATGTGGAGTCCTATGGGAGTCCATAAGTCCATACCGCCTGACTCGGGGGTTTGGCGTCCATTTGGCTGTCAGCGCCGGGATAAAACGACAGCAATTCCGCCGGTCGTGTAGTCAAAGAAAACCAGTCATCGGCGAGGACGCGGTACACGACTCTATAGCAGTTTCTAATCTCCCGCCTGAAAATCACACTGCGGCCCGCGTGCGACAACCGCCGGTATGGATCAACGATGGTGTCGGCATTGCGGCATTGTGAGCGAATCTTCCAGCCATCGAAGTTTCAGCCGGGGCACTCGGTGTGCGGCGATGCCGCCTGCCAGCGGCGACGCCGCGCCGATTATCACCGCCAGAAGATCGCCGCGGACCCTTAATGCCGCCAGGTATGCCTGGAGAGTCCTCAGAAATGGCGGTCCCGCAACCCCGATTACTGACGGCAGTATCGCGAGCAACACCCGGAGGCCGTCGAGCGGAATCGCCAACAGGAGCAAGTTCGGGACCAAAAGCAGCGTCTGACACGATCTTCCAACAACAACTCAGCTTTCACTCTCAAGGCGGATTCGAGCTCAGTCATCTACGACTCCGTTAACGAAATCGTCCTTATCCCCGCTGTTAGTGCCGGGGTCAAACCTCGGGCGCCCGGTTCGAAACGGAGCTGGCAGACCTGCGTCCCGCCGCCAGAGGGTCGCGGGCGCAGCAACGTCTTTTCGCGGCTCTCGATGGAAGCTGCACCTAGGCTATGCTGGAAGGCTATCTGCGTGAATTCGCCGATACCGATCGCGCACTTTCGCGGCAACTCAGTGAGTTACTGAAACTCATCCGTCAGTACGGCCCCGAACCGGTAGCCGATGCCGATGCTATTGAGAAAGCATCAGCCGCCCGTGCTTTCGGCGCCGATTACATCGCCAACATCCTGCGCCAGCAGCAGTCCCCGCGACAGATACAACCACCGCTTCGCCTGCGCGATCCGCGGCTGAACGATTTGGTCACCGATCTGTCGTTCATCCTCGCCAAAGGAACCAATCTCGTGTTGATCTGAAATCCAGGCGGATTTACAATGCTCGGTTCCGGCGGCGCCTTTCGATGGGTTCCCGCGCGGCTAGAACCAATCTGAGAAACCTTTTCGCTACGCGGGGGAAAATTGCGACCCGTTACAAGCAACTGCTATTCAGTGGGGCGGCGTGGTCACATCACCGCAGCCACCAGAAATCCAAACCTGGCCGATTGACCGCCTGGTCCTCTACGCTCGCAACCCGCGCAAGAACGACGCCGCGGTGGATCGCATGTGCAGCAGCATCCACGAATTCGGATTCGAGATTCCCGCGTCGTTGCCCGCCGCGACGGAACCGTCGTCGATGGCCACGCTTCGGTCCAGACCACCGAACGGTACCTCGGCACGAAGCAGGATCTGGTTCACGCGCCGAATGATGGACTCACGCTAAAAGTCACGGTTTAGCGTTTGCGGAATCTCGCTTCCGCAGATCATCCAAGAATTCCGACGCTGGATCGACCCCCGTCACCAGCAGATGATCTCGTACCCGCGTGCAGGCAACGTAAAGCAAATGCCGTTCCGTGTTGTAAACTTCTTCAAGATCCGAATCGTCCGCGACCGTTTCGATTCGCTGCTGTTGCGGAATCACCTCATCATCGCAAGCCATCACCACTACGGTTCGGAATTCCAGGCCCTTGGCAAGATGCATGGTGCTGATGGAAGCCCGGCCACTGGTGGTCTCGACGTGGTCGTCGAGCACCTTAATAGGGGACCTTCGCAGCCTCGACCGCCGCACGCGCGCGATCCAATTCGGCCGCAGAGCGGATGAAGACTCCGATTTCGTGCGGCGCGATTCCCTCGCTGATCCTCTTCATCAACCATTGGCTGACGGCCTTGATTTCTTCATGGGGAGTATCGAGGACCATGACGTCCGGTTGTGGGCCATTGAAGGTAGAGATGGCACCCCGGCGATCTTCGGTATTGCCGTCCACGTCGGACACTTCGGGCCCCAGCAACCGGTCTGCTTGCTTTCTGATCTGATGCGAGGTCCGGTAGTTGATGCGTAGCGTAGACGAACGCCCTCGAACATCGACACCAAGCGCCTTCCAAGAGAACGGCTGCTGAAAAATCCGTTGGCCCAAGTCGCCGGCGAAGAACAAGCTGTTCAGGCGGCCCGCCCCGAGAGCCGCGAGAAATCGCAACTGTGGAACGCTGACATCCTGTGCCTCATCCACTACGGCAAACTCAAACGGCGCATGTGCACTCTCTCGAAGCTTCGACGCCACCCGGCTGAACACTTCCGAGTAAGTAACTAGACCTCGCGCCTTCAGCGCCGACCGAACGCGCTCGAAAATCGACCACAGCACAATTCGCTGCGCTTCCTTTAACCGCGTCTTCCGCCCCAATCTCACCACGTCACGGTAGGATTCCCAGGATTCCAACTGCCATGCATCAACCACCTGCTTCCATTCTGTCAACAGGAACGGCAGGGAGAACTTGTGCCCTTCCACCGTGGTGGCGGCTTCGGTCAAACGATCACGTACCATTTCACGGGATGCGATCTTCGGGCGGCCGAAACTCAGCTCATACAACCGAACGCCAATCGCGTTCATCGAATGAACCTCAAGCCGCTCCCCAAGCCGCGGTTCGTGACTTAGGAGCCGCCGGAGTTTCGATCTCAGCGCATTCGCGAGAGTGTCGGAAAACGTCGTAAGCAGTACCCTTGCGTCCAGATTCGCCCGAGCCAGGAAGGCCGCGCGATGCAGTGCGACGATGGTCTTGCCCGTGCCCGCCGAACCCGCCACGCGCGCTGGGCCGCTGTAGTCCCGTTCAACCAAAATGCGCTGCGCCGGATGAAGGAAAACCGACCACTTGTCCCAGGGGTACTCGAGCGCGCGCTCCAGTTCTTCGACATTAGCCATCACGCGGAAACGGCGTTGGGCGTCGGGATGCGCGAACGGATCGGTTCCAACAGCTATCGGCCTGGCAATCTTTGGCGCGACGCCGGTGGCCAAATCCAGCAACGCTTCGGCGGCCTCGCCCGGAAGGTGATCCGCAAGTTCGAGCAGCGTATCCTCGTTCGCGCGGCGCACATCGGCGAGCCATTCGGCCGGAACGCCGTACCCCAGCAGTTCGTCGTCTGAGACCCTAGCGAACAACAGGGGCTTAGGCGGCGGGACCTTGGTGACAGCTGGTTGCTCCACATCCGCGTACTTGGTAATCGAGATCTCCTGCACTGTCTCCCGTACTTCCACGAACTGCGCCGCGCCGGTTTTGGGGTGGGTTTCGAGTTTCCGGCGTTCGGCCCAGTGATACGCGCTGTCGTGATGCCCGACAAAGCACAGTAGCAGACTGGACTCGGTTCTATGCACGATCAGTCGGACATCGCTGCTCACCCGAATCGACCAGAACCGCCGGTCCTTCGCCTTGTCCAGCTTGTGAAATTGCAGGCCCGGATGGGCCTGGTTCAACTGGAGATCGAATGCCGCCGTCTTCACGGCTTTCTGCTCATCGCCGGTCAGCTTTGCCAGGCTATCCGTGAATGTGTCTGCAATACGAAATTCCATAATGCCAATCGCCGCCCCTTACGCCGACTTCCACGCAGCGTGAAATCCGAGCGAACGGTTCGCCCTAAGCTTCTCCGACCTCTTGTAGCTCCCCTGTCTCGGGATCATAGACGCCAATTCGTGATTCACCGGGTATGGGCACCAGGGAATCCACACCGATGATCTCAACAACGCCTTCCTCGCTCGTTGTTTCATGTCGACCACGGTAAGCAACCGACTGGAGCGTTGGGCTAAAGAAGATCCTCGATACAAAAAATTCATCGTTATTGTGCTGTATGTCTACACCCCGGCTTCCTGGCATGATGACCCTGATCATATTGCCGCTCTGGCCTGCGGCAGTCGCTACGCCATCTAATCTAATATTTTTGAGTGCCCCTTGTGCGTCCGACGTAAATGCGTCCACAGCTCGGGCGGTTAAGGGCTCAGCTTCGCGCAAATCACTCGCATCAACCAGCTCACGCGTTCGCAGGAAAACTTTCGGCAACAGATCATCGTCCAGCATCCGGCTGCTGAGTCGCAGGCTTCCGTATGTCTGGTCGTAAATCGCGATAAACGATTGACCGCGACTCACAAAGTCGCGTTCACTTCGGTGCTTATCGGCGGCGGCCCCCACATCCTGCCGCTCGAACGGAAGCAAAGAGAGAAAGGCCTCGTAGACAAATTGGGAACACATGTCTACGCGAACGCCGGGTCCGGACAGCGACGGGTGCGTCAGAATGACCCCCGTGGTGAAGTAATTTCTGGTGAATCGGGGGAGATCGAATCGGATTCCGCCCTCCAGAGAGGAGAGCGGATAATGAATGTTTATTTCGTTTGGCCCCCGCCTCTCTTTATAGCCGACCAGTACCTCTCGGATTTGCACGTTACAGTCTATAGCCGTTAACTCGCCGATTCGAGCTGCGCGCTGAACATTTCCCGCACTTAGATTGGGAAACACCAAAGTTGGAAGGGCGGTTGGCTTCGTGGTGTAATGCGCTTCTGAGCGTGCCTGTATTTTCTTGGCCTGATCAAAAACGCGATAGATTCGAAAGGGCTGACCCGTGTAGTAATATACGGCGCCCGGGTACGCCTCGCGCATAACCTGGCCGTGACTCAGACTTCCGAGCGAACGGAGATTGGGGCCCTGCTTCAGCTCTACCTGAAATTGACTTTCAACATCCCGCAGGGGAAAAACGTGGTTCGGGGATTCTCCACCCTCCATTTTCATGGGCTGAAGGTCCGGTGAGATTTCGCCGATCCTCTCCTTTTGGCACAGTTCAAGAAATCCAGGCGGCCAGTTTATTGCAGACGCAAATTCTGTGTCCGTCCCTGATCCGCCCCCAATTGCAGAATCGTGTTCTCCACCGTGCCTTGCCAGGCAAAGCACATGAAGGTATTGAATTCGTTGGTTTTCAAGGTAGAGAGAACTCTCGGTAAGCGGACGTGCCATAAAGGCATCAGCGTCCTGGAAAGCCTGCTTGTCCTGAAGACTTCCTCGGTTGATGATAATTACCAATCCGGGCTTATGCCTGCCAATCCGACCAATTCGCTGGAGGAGACTCGTGCGTGACATGGGCACTCCTACTAGGACGCCTGTGTCCAAGAAGGGAATGTCCATCCCCAGTTCGAGGGCACTCGTACTGATTACCCCACGCACGGCTCCCGTGGATATTCTGCCCTGGATTGTATTGAGGTCTTCCAACTCGTATCCAGCCCGAAAAGGGAGAACTTGCATGGACTGAAGGTGGTCGGCTCTGAAGGCCTCGCTTTCATTACGGTCATCGGAACGTCGAATGATAGCGCTGAGATACTCCACTTGCTTTCGACTGTCAACAAAGGCAATAAATCTATGTTTGCCGTCAGTTGCGAGATATCTTAGAAGAGTGGTTAGCTCTGAAAGGAGATCGCCAAACTGAGGAGGAGTAATGAGCAATAGTTGCACCGCATGTCTGGGCGACGTGTCCGCTTCGGGACCGATTATGTGAAACTCCACCCCGAAAAGATTCCGTAGGTGAAGGTCCGGATTGGCGATGGTAGCCGACGCGCCGATATAAGAGAATCGCCCGCCCAGCAGTTCTACCAGATGTTGTATGCGGCGAAACAGAAAAGCCGAATTCGAGCCGAATACGCCCGTGTAGTTATGCACCTCGTCCACAATGACAAGCCCCAGTCGTTTCAGGAAACTTCGCACAGTCGGGTCGGCGACTGAAGACATCATCCAGGCGTGGATAATGTCAGGCGTGAGTATTAAAATCCGTGATTTTCGGACCAAACTGGTCCTGCTCGAAACCGGCACCTGGCCATCTATTCGTGCGACGGTAGCATCAAGCCCGGCCTCTCGGACAGCGTCGTTGAACCGCACCTCCTGTTCACGGGCCAGAGCCTTTAGCGGGTACACAACAAGTACGTTCTTCTTTGGATTCTTGACCAGATAGTCAATGGCGGCTGCGTAAAACACCATGCTTTTACCCGACGCCGTGCCGGTTGCCAGGCATATATTCTCACCGTTTCCGAAATGGCCCAGTGCAAGCAATTGGTGTTGATAAATTCCCTTCGGGAAGAGGGAACGGAGGTATTGCGACGTTTGAGATTGCAGTTGTAATTCACCAATGTCGAAAAACTGAGCGACTTTGGCGGGTAGAGCCAAGGTGTGGTCGATAGTCCATCCTGCCTCACTGAAGAACTCTCTTATCCGGCTGCGGTGTTCATCGGAAGGTGAATGGTGCCACGTTTCAGCCGATGTAGCCACTGTGTTCAGTTCGTTGCGAACCGAGGTCGGTGGTGTACCAGCCAGACCTTGACTAGCCAGATGTCGAGCGGCGTCGGGCATCCCGCACCGCAACGCAAGAGTCGCAGCGCTCCGGTAAAGAATCGAGCGAGTCGGCTCCGCGCCGATATCTGAGGCAACAGAGTCAGCCGCCTGTTTTTCAAACTCGAAGGCTTGGCGAAGGAAGTTCTGCGCTATAACTTCATCGCCGACGCGTTCTGCAGCGAGTGCCTGGTCAACGAGGGCCATTGCTTGATCGTGAAGGAATTTTGCAGGGCTCATTTGGTTTCGAGATGTGCCTTGGGTTGGCCGAATTCGACAATAGCTATGATGGCGGGGCCCAAAGAGTCTGATGGTTCAGTCTGGCGCTTCTTCTGCTGGAGTCGCGATTCGAGAGAGCCACCCCGGTCCCGGAGTATTCCTGACACTTCCAACCGGGTCTTGCTCTGAAAAGGCAGGCCCGAGGGATCATCCGAGTCGCCGATCCACCAGTCAAATCCACCGCCTTTAGCAGATCGTGCAATTGCTGCTTTGCCTGTCAGTTCTCGGATTACGATGAGTGCTATACCGTAAGCGCCAAATTCAGTCGCCTCCTGGAGATCCGCATATGTGCTCTTATGCGCGTCTCCCAGTTCCTGCCACGTCACGTTGAAAGCCTCAACAGAAATACCGCCTATGCTCAGCAAAACGCCAGAGGCGTGGCTATTTTCCTCAAAACACACGGCGGCCGCCTCGCCGAGCATCGTGGCATAAGCCTCGGTGATTGCCGGAGTGCGCAAGTCAATCGGAAATATACTGATTTGCTTCAATATTGCACCCAACGGTCTTGATCAGTGAGCGCCGACTATTCGCAACCGAAACATAACAGACAGCGAGGAAATGAAAGGCTCCGCCAGACTTCCCATTCACTGGACCCGAAATACCTTCATCACCTCGTCGCCCAGATGGTTGATCACCTTGACTGCAATGCGTTTATTCATTGGTTTGTCGAAGGGGCGGGACGTGTCGCTGTTCAGAGTGGCCCACGCTTCTTCGTTGATCTCGGCCTTCAGCGTGGTTTTGAGGGCCTTGTACGGATCGTTGGCGCCCAGGAAATATGCGTGGCGGACGAAGAAGCTCTCCTCGTTGTAATCTGTGTCGATGAACCAGCAGGCGATCCCGTCGGCGCCGTCGCTGCGGACCTCGCCGGTGTTAGGATGGAACACATCCACGCCGTTGACCTTGACCTGGATTTTTCCGTTGGGGGCGTTCAGGATGTCGATATCCGGCTCACCGAAGATGACGAACAGGTTGCCCTTGCCGGTGTTCTTCAGGTCGTCGGCCATGTGCAGGTCGGCGTTCATGCGCGCTTTGAGCACGGGGATGCGGCCTAACTTGTCGAACTCCGCCGAGCGGGCATCGTAGTTGAAGGCGCAGGCGATCAGCACGTCGAACCCTGAATCGCCAGCTTCGCGGGCAGCCTCCACCAGGTCGGGGCGTGAGACGGTGCCGAACTCCGGACCAATAAAGATGGCGGCGCGTCTCTCAATGCCGGCAGCGCCCTCGGTGTATCGTCCCTCGGCGCAGACCAAGTATCCCGGCCATGCCGTGACAGATGTGAACGCGATCTTGTCTTCCTTGTGCGCCTGCTGGACGCCGGCGGTCGTGAGGTTCTCCAGGATCATCCGGACGAAATCCTGTTCGTCGCCGGTCTTTGATTTCGAGGCGCCGTCGATTAGCTCGTCGTTCTCGTCGACAGCCAGGACGCGGTGCGGGGATAGGCTCTCAACGGTGAACGGCCCGGCTACACGGACGGTTTGCTTGTCGTCGTAGGGTTTGTCGTAGAGGAATTCGAACTCGGCTTTAGCCGCGATGGAAGCGTCGATTTCTTTTTGGCGGGCGATGCGCTGTTGCCACCATTGGGCGTGCAGCTTCTTGGCAGGCTCTGGCCATTTGTCGTCGGCGTCGCGAGGGATCTCCCAATCTTGCCATTTCTGCCTGACTGCGGCGTTGAGTTGCTCAAGGATTGGCTCGAGCGTGGCTTGGGACTTCTCCCAGATAACGTCGATCTCGGCGTTGTGGGCGATGGACTTAAGCGTTATGTGAGCTACGCGCTCATAGACAAAACCTTGGCGAAGGTCGCCGTGGGTGGGAGCCGCGGACGGGACTGATCGGGTGACTTCGGCTTCCTTCCGCTGGCCATCCTCGCTGTCCGCGAGCACGTAATAGGGATAACGAGCTCCCATGATACGAGCGCGGGCAAGCGCGAGGGCTACGCGAGACGTATCTATGGTAATCCAACGGCGTCCCCACTGCTCTGCAGCGTAAGCGGATGTTCCTGAACCGCAAGTAGGATCGAGGACTAGGTCCCCGGGGTCTGTCGCCATCAGAATACAACGTTCGGTGACCTTGGTGTTCGTCTGCACAACATACACTTTTTCATCAGTAAAAGCACCTGTCTGGGTGTCTGTCCATAAATCCGTGATGGGAGTGACGGCAAAGTCATCAATGAATCGAACATATGCAAGCGAGCGTGGCGTCGGATACCCCAAGCGCCATGCACGGTTCAAGCGGTTCATTCCTTCAATATTGGTCTTCCAGAACCCCTTGCCGCGCTGGAAGGTGATTCCGTGGAGTTCGTAGTCGAAACCAGTAGTCGAGCCACCACTCTGAGACTTGAGATTGTCGTGTCGATATACGCGAACGTTTGACAGCGCCATAGGTTCACGTCGGCGCTCCGCATCGTTCATCACCCGACGCGTCATTGCGTCTGTCTGAACCCTAGTGAATCGGCTTCCAGTATCCTGATCTAGCAGGCTGCGGAAAAACGGGTGTCTGACTTACTCGCGGTGTGTTCTAGCTGTTTTTTTGAGTTAGGATGTCACTGAGTAAAGACCCACGTGAGAGTGGGTGCTTGATTTAGTCGCTATTTCCG
>JBEKNN010000003.1:0-93945 GCA_049522755.1 Bryobacteraceae bacterium
ACAGGCGGCCCGGACCGCCGCCATAGAGGCCGCCACCGAAGGCATCCGCTGGACCTTCGCTCCCATGGTGGACATTGCCCGCGACCCGCGCTGGGGACGCATCGCCGAGAGCCCGGGAGAAGATCCTTACGTTGCCGCAATCGCCGGCGCAGCCATGGTGCGCGGCTTCCAGGGCGCATCTCTCAGCGACCCGCTTTCGCTGGCGTCTTCCGTCAAGCACTATGCCGGTTACGGCGCTGCCGAGGCGGGCCGCGATTACAACAGCGCCTGGATTCCCGAGGGATTGCTTCGCGATGTCTATCTGCCGCCTTTCCACGCCGCCCTGGCTGCAGGAGCGGCCACCATAATGACCGCCTTCAATACGCTCAACGGGGTTCCCGCCACGGGCGATCCGTTTTTGCTACGCCGGATTTTACGTGAAGAGTGGAAATTCCGTGGAATGGTGGTGAGCGATTATGAAGCTGTCACCGAGATGGTCCCGCACGGCTACGCCGCGGATAACCGCGATGCCGCGCGTTATGCCTTACGCGCCGGCGTCGATATGGAAATGGTGAGCACTGCCTACCATGACCACCTGAAGTCGCTGGTAGCGAGCGGCGAAGTTCCCCGGCAATTGATCGACGACGCGGTTCGCAACATCCTCCGCCTCAAGTTTCGCCTTGGATTGTTCGACCAGCAAACGGCCGCTCCGAAGGCAGCGCAAGTCACTGCAGACTCGCTCGCCCTGGCTCAGCGGCTGGCCACGGAGAGCGCGGTGCTGCTGAAGAATGAGGGCCATCTGCTTCCGCTGCCCGAATCGGTTGGCTCGGTGGCGGTCATCGGGCCCCTGGCCGATAGCCCCGTAGACCAGATGGGCACATGGGTGATGGACGGCCGGCCGGGGGATGTTCAGACGCCACTGGCAGCCTTGCGCAAGATGCTGGGAGACACGCGCGTCTTATACGCCCCCGGCCTGAAGAACAGCCGCGACACGAGCAGGGCCGGTTTCGATGCGGCGCTTTCCGCGGCGCGAAAGGCCGACGCGGCGCTGCTGTTTCTGGGAGAAGAGCAGATTCTATCCGGTGAAGCGCGCTCGCGCGCCTTCCTCAATCTGCCAGGTGCGCAGGATGACCTGGTGAAGGAAATCGCCCAACTGGGAAAGCCGATTACCGCCGTGATAATGGCTGGCCGTCCGCTTACGTTTCACGAAACCGTGTCTCAGGTAAAGGCGGTGTTGTGGGCCTGGCATCCCGGCTCCATGGGCGGCCCGGCCATCGCCGATTTGTTGTTTGGCCGCGCAGTGCCTTCCGGAAAACTGACCGTCACATTTCCGCGGACCGTCGGCCAGGTTCCTATCTACTACGCGCATCTCAACACCGGCCGCCCAGCCACAACGGCTGAGTTGGGGATCCCAATGGGCACCCCTGCCGAGCCCACAGGCTACACCTCGAAATATATCGACGTGGATGCGACGCCGGAATATCCTTTTGGTTACGGCCTCTCTTACGCCGAATTCGAATACGGCAACCTGCGCCTGAGCGCGGCTACTATCCCCAGAGGCGGCTCGCTCACGGTCTCTGCGGATATCACCAACCGCGGTGCGCGCGATGCGGCGGAGGTAGTGCAGCTCTATATCCACGCGGTAGCTGCCAGCGTGGTGCAGCCGGTGCGCCTGTTGAAAGGCTTTCGCCGTGTTCCGCTCAAGGCCGGCGAAACCCGGACCGTGACATTCAGCATCGCCGCGGGCGATCTGGCATTTCACGATCGGCAAATGCGTCTCATCACTGAGCCGGGCCGGTATCGGGTCTGGATCGCTCCGGATTCAGTGCGCGGTCTCGAAGGCGAGTTCACGCTGCAGTAGTGCTCCGGGCCGCGAGATTCGGCGCTGGCCAAAAAACGGCTGCTGATGACGACATGCGTAAAGAAGTGCCGATTCACGCGCTGAAACGCAGCCCTGACCGTGCGGGGACCTCGTGGGTGATTGCTGTGGTTAAAGCTGTTGCCTGCAGGAATCCTCAGAACTGGTCATCTCCGAGATCCCGACCGGGCGTAAGGCTTTGCTTCCGCGGGTTGGGTTTTGCGGCCAAGTGACAGCGCACACTGCCACTGCCCTTAGCGGGTACCCGGCTGGGCCCGATATCATCTTCTGTCAAGAACGCGGCGGGTAAGGCGCAGTGGTGCTGGACAGAATCGCCGACTTGCTTGCCAGTTTCATTCCGCCGCCCGGCGCTTGGACAGTTAGAGGCCTTCGCGCCGATGTGTCGGGCACCAGGGGGCGCCCTCACGAGCCGATTTATGCAGAGCATTACTGCGTGCTGGGAGCGCCGGATTATGATGGGGGAATGCCCGACATTCGGTATCAGGACGTCTTCGTGCCCGGCGGGTTTCCACGCCACACGTATAATCCGCGCGTGGAGTTGCAGCTCGAATTGAAGCTGGCGGAGTCAAGGGACAACCTATGCAAACTGGTAACAGTAACGGGCCAAACGAAGTCCGGGAAGACTGTCTTGGCGCGCAGAATCTTCGCTCCGGAAGACTCCGTCTGGATTGATGGGGGCACCGTCTCTGCCGAAGATGATTTCTGGGACCAAATCGTCCAACAGCTTGAACTGTTCCAGTCGGATGAGAAAGGATCGAGCACCACGCTGGAAGGGAAACTGACTGGAAAGGGATCGGGCCAGACCAGTTTTCTCTTCGTGAAGGGTGGCGTCGAGATTGGCGGTGAGGTCAGCGCTGGCCGCGATTCTTCAAGAACGAGCGGACAGACGCTTTCTTCCAGGGTTGTCGCCTTGAAGGGGCTACGCGACCGCGCCGCGCCGCTTGTGATCGATGACTTCCATTACTTGCCCCGGGACTTACAGGGGAACCTAGTACGGGCGCTCAAGCCGCTCGTTTTCGACGGATTGCCAATCGTGATCATTGCGATTCCGCACCGGAGATACGATGCCCTGAAGGTGGAGAAGGAGATGACCGGAAGGATCCATCCCGTAGACATACCCACCTGGACTGATCAGGAGCTGCAGTTCATTCCCAAGAAGGGTTTCGATCTCCTAAATCATCCCTTAGCCGTCAGCAAGAGTCAGAAATTGGCGAATGAATCTATCGGTAGTCCTCACCTCATGCAGGAGTTTTGCCGTGGCATATGTAGGGCGCTGCTTGTTGAACGCGGAAGTACACGCTCAGAGCTCGATGTCAGTGACGAGATTCTCCAATCAATTTTCCGCGACACCGCTGAGACGATTGGTCGGCCAATCTTCGAAAAGCTTGCGCGCGGACCCCGGCAGAGGACCGATCGTGTTGAGAGGGAGCTTAAGGATGGACGAACGGTCGATATCTATGAACTAGTGCTGTACGCTCTGGCCCACATCTGCCCGGGGCTGGTAAGCATCGAATATGAAGAACTTCGATCAGCCATACGGGATGTCTCGGCCTCTCAGATCCCGCAACTGCATGAAGTGGCCCGCGTGCTGAAGCATATGGCGACCATTGCCGCCACTGATCAGAGCTCTACGCCTGTTATTGACTTCGAGGAGGAAGAGAAGAAGCTTCACATTACGGATCCATTCTTTGCGTTCTATCTACGTTGGGGCGAGTTGTCGCCGAAGCCGCTACGTTAACAGCCCTTTGCCTATACCCGGCCCGCAGACGTCGCAGATCATCGGAGATTATGCCTAAGCGCCAGGGCCGAATCTTGGCAGGGGCCCTATCTTAACGCCTATGTTGCTGATAACGGGCGCCCTCTGTGGCCGGCCCCGCCTGGGTAAGTAACGAACGCCACACTATCGCAACTCCGCACCGGCCCAACGCTCAAGTCACGCCAGCTGAATAACTGCCGCACCGGAAGCGATGCTAGGCCGTCACTGGCTGACTAACGGGCAGCGGCGCCATTTCTACTTCCGCCAGCGCCGCCGCCGGCACTCGCTCGTGCAGCAGAAGCTCGGTCGCCAGAACCTGCGGCTCCGCGTGAAAGTATCGCCGCATGGGGTTGTCGAATAGTAGATTCACGATGGCCAGCAGGCTCATGCCCTGATGATGCGCCATCCACATCCGCACCGCTTCGGCGCCGGATTGGCTGTAGCTTATGGCTTCGTAAAATCCGTACCGGCCGAACCAGTCGAACTCCTGCATCTGGCGCAGGTTGGTCACCGCCGCGGACGGGTCCACTACGGCCGCGAGGAAGCTGGAATAAGGAGAGATCACCAGTCCCTGCGGGATCTCTCGCTTCATGGCTAATTCCGGTATGCCAAACGCGGCGTAGCCGTACTCGCCGTTTGGTCCCGACCCATAGGCCGATTCGGAAATGCCCCACGGCACTCCCTTGCTGCGCCCGTAGTCGCGCTGCGAGTGTACGGCAGCCTTCATGCTTCGATCGATGATGGTATCGGGATAACTCCGCATCCACAGCAGCGGCATGAGGTATTCGAACATGGTGCCGGTCCAGGAGAGCAGCACCGGCTCGCCGCGAAAGCGGGTATGTGCCCGACCCAGCCGGAACCAGGCTTCCTGGGGAATGTCCCCTTTGGCGATGGCCACGAAACTGGCGATCCGCGCTTCCGATGCCAACAGGTTGTAGCTCGAAGCGTCGAGCTGGTCCGCGGCCACGTCGTAACCCACCGAAAGCGATTTCGTGCGCCGCTGATACAGGTATCGGAAATCCATCTCCCGGACCAGGCGATCGCATTGCTCCGCAATGTTTCGCAGCTCTTCCGCCAGTTCCCCGGTGACGCCGCGTTTCACGGCCGATTCGGATGCGAACGCGATGGCCGCCTGCTTCAACGTCCACAGGCTGGCCGCCAGGTTTCCACTATCCACGGTGGATACAAACAGCGGCTGCAGCGGTTCCAGCGACTGAGTGTCATACCAGTTCAGTAAATGGCCGCGATGTTTGGTCAAACGAACCACGCGGTCCAAAGTCTGCTGGGTCTGGAACACGAATTCGCCCAGCGGCATGACTCCCAGGTGCAAAGCGGCGATGCGCGCATTCAGCAGCATCCCGAGATTGGTAGGCGAAATACGCAGATCCACCTCGCCGTTTTCCCGCACCGAATCTGGAATCAGCCAGTTGGTGGAAGGGCAGCTCCAGTCGCGAAAGAATCGCGAGATTCGTTCCGCCGATTCGCGCATGAGTTGCACCTCTTCGTCGCGCAACCCGCTACGCCCCGGACGCGGCCGGCGGTTCAGCCAGCTCGAAAACGGAAGGGACAGAATCCACAGCGCCAATAGCGGCGCGGCGGCCGGCAGGGCCCCTGGCCGCAACAGCCAGATGCCCGCAGCGAGGCCCAGGGCGATCCATGGCGTCCACCCCAGGTAAACATCTACCGTCGATTTGGAACGTACCGCGGCTTCGGCTTCCGCGGCAGTCTCCCATTCCAGCATTTTCTTCCGGGTCACCAGCACACGGCCCACGGAGCGAACAATGGCGTCCAGCGAGATCAGCGTCTGATGCAGAAGAAAAATGAGGCTGCACATAGTGATCAGGCCGCTTTCGCGGAAGTTGCGAAGCGAATCGCTCAGCCATGCCGGCAGCGCCCGCCGGTTGAGCGGAACGCGTAGCAGCGCGAAGAACAGACCCGAAAGAACCGGCACACACCACATGACGATGGTCGCAGCGGTCCAGTACTCCGGCCGTCCCGGCAGCCACAGCCAGCCGCCAAGCAGGAGCAGCACCAGGCTGGGCTCAAGCAGGCTTCGCCGCAGATTGTCGAGGATCTTCACCTGCGAGATCAGCGAAATCGGATTGGGAATCATGTTCCCGTAAAAATCGGGAACGCGCCATCGAAGCCAGCGCATGATCTGCCAGTCCCCGCGCATCCAGCGATGCTTGCGGCGGCTATAGGCGCTGAAGTGCGAAGGATAATCGTCAATCAGCTCGATGTCGGTCACCAGGCCGGCGCGGGCGTAGGCGCCTTCGATGAGGTCGTGGCTCAGCAGCGCATTTTGCGGAAAACGGCGGTCCAGCACTTCGCAGAAAGTGTCGACTTCATAGATGGCCTTGCCGGTGAAGATGCCCTCGCCGAACAGATCCTGGTACACATCGGAGATGGCGCGGGTGTAAATATCAAACCCGGTTTGTCCCGAGTATAAGGCCGCCAGCCGGCTGCGCGCGGCCGATTGAACGCTGATTCCGATTCGCGGCTGCAGGATGCCGTAGCCCTCTACCACAATGCGACTCCCCGGATCCACCACGGCACGGTTGAGCGGGTGCGCGATGGCGCCGATGAGCTTCGCGGCCGAGTCTCGCGGAAGCTGCGTGTCGGAATCGAGGGTGATCACATAACGCACTTCCGGCAAGACTGATAGGTTGCCCACCTTCACCGGAAATGCATCGAAGGTCCCGCGCAGCAGTTGGTTCAGGTCGAGCAGCTTGCCCCGCTTGCGCTCCCAGCCCATCCAGCGGCCTTCCGCCTGGTTGTAAGTCCGGTGGCGGTGAAGCATGTAGAAGGGTGAGCGGCCTTCCGAACGGTACCGTACATTCAGTCCTTCGATCAGACGGGTGCACAATTCCACCAGTGCATCGTGCTGGTCCCCGGGGCGGTCGGAATCCGGCGGATCCGTCAAGAGGGCGAAAAGAAGATTCCGGTTCCGGTTGGCTAGAAATCGAATCTCCAGGTCGAGGACTAAGTCATGGACTTGCGCTTCGTTCAACAACAGCGTGGGAACCGCGACCATGGTCACGCAGTCATCGGGAATGCCTTCGGAAAAATCGAGTTTCGGAAGCGCTCGCGGCGGTACTAGAAAAGTGGTCAGGTTGCGGACGAAATCCATGGCTGCCTGGGTCGCCGGCAGCGCCACCAATAGCAACCCGGCGTAGGCCGGAGTGATGGACCCCAACTTGTACAAGATCCCGAATACAATGCCGAGAGTGATCAGCTCGATGGCGGTCAAATAGAATTCGGTCGGATGGCGCAGGATGAACCGTGGAATGCGGGTCCGCAGCGGTGGCCGATAGCCAGTCGCCGCCTCGAGTTGCGTACGCCCCCGATCCACCAGGTAGAACCCCACATGAGTGCGGCGCACCGCCGCCCGTGAGCCGTCCGATGCCGAGCCCGCCTGCTCACAGAGCGAGATGGCCGCTTGCGCCGTTTCCATTTCTGAACAGGCGCCATGCTTGGCCAAGTCGGCGAGCTCCGCGCGGTAGCGGCTGCGGCTATCGAAATCCATGCCCGAATAGGCGCCGGCCGGGTCGCTGGCCAGCACGCGGTGCACCAGGCTCACCGACTCGAAGAATTCCCTCCAAACCGCCTCATCGAGCCTCTTCAAGCTGGTCAGCAGGACCGGCCACTGGATTGATTCCGCCTCGGTCAGGCGGTCGAGCAACTCTAATTGCAGCGCTGGTCGCAGCGCCCAGACTTCATTCATATCGAGCCCGGCCTGTTCCTGATATCCCTCCAGAAACGCTGCGAGCTCCATCTCCTGGAAGCCGTAACCGCCGGCCTGCAGGTAGCTCCGAGCCACCAGGCAGACGCGCGGCATCTCGGCCCCGGAAGGATCGGTGACCGTGCGAAACCCTTTCAGCCCCAGGGAGAAATCGCGACTGCTTTTTTCCGCCGTGAAAATCAAACGGAAATTGTCGAGTACCCAGGCCGCGTTCTCCGGGTGAGGCTCGGCGGCGGCTCGGGCAAGTAGTTCCCCCACCCGGCGGCGGCGGTCCGTCCGGGGTAGTCTCCTGGCGCCGCGCGGTTTGGTAATCCCCTGCTGGCGGCCTAGCGCCGCCCCCGCTTCATGCCATGGCCGCACGTCGGGATGTAGATCCTCCTGCGGCGAGTCGTTGATAGAAATGGGTTGGTTTATCATCGATAGCTCGAAGCCTGAAGTTCAAACATGGCCGCATAACGGCCTCCCTGCGAAAGCAACTTTTCGTGACTACCCTGTTCGGCGACTCTGCCGCCTTCCAGCACCACAATCCGATTGGCCATCCGCACCGTGGAGAAACGGTGAGAGATCAGTAGAGCTGTCTTGTCCTCGGTGAGTTCGGCGAAGCGCTCGAATACCTCATATTCGGAGCGCGCATCCAGGCTGGCGGTGGGCTCATCGAGAATCACCACCTGGGCATCGCGGAAATAGGCTCGCGCCAGCGCCATCTTCTGCCACTCACCACCGGAAAGATCCACCCCGCCTTCGAACCGCAGGCCGAGCAGCTGCTCATAACCTTTTGGCAATTTGCCGACCACTGCGTCGGCCATACTTTTATGCGCCGCCTCATACACCGCGGCATCCTCCACCAGATCGATGCGCCCCACCGCAATGTTTTCGCGAGCGGTCATCTCATAGCGCATGAAGTCCTGAAAGATGACGCCGATCTGGCTGTGCAGATCTTCGATGCTGTAATCGCGCAGATCAACACCATCCAGCAGAATCCGTCCGGCGGTGGGGTCATACAGCCTTGTCAGTAACTTCACCAGCGTGGTCTTGCCCTCTCCGTTCTCGCCGATGAGCGCGACGCTCTCTCCCGGCTCCAACCGGAAGTCCAGGCGGTCCAGGATACGGCGGCGGCTGCGCGGATAGGAAAACGACACGTCTTCGAAGACGAAACCGCTCCGGATGGGGCGCGGTGCGGGCAGCGCGTCCGGCTTGGAGCTAATCTTCGGACCCACCTGCAGGAACTCTACCAGGTCGGTGAGAAACAGCGCCTGATCGGCAATGCTTGAGAAGGTGGAAAATACGTTTTGGATGTTGCTGCTGGCGCCGGCAATGGCTCCCGCGAGGAATTGCAGGGAACCCCACGTCAGCTCGCCTGTCACCGTGCGGTAGATCACATACGCGTAGGCGCCATAGTAGCCTGCCGTGCTGACCAGCGATAGCGCAGCCCCTGCCCATAACCGGCGGCGCGCCAGGCTTACGTCCTGTTCATAGATTCGCCGCGAGATGCGCGCGTATTCGCCCGAAAGGAAATCGCTCAACGCGAAAAGCCGCAGCTCCTTGGCCGATTCTTTGCTCGCGCCCAGCAACCGAAGGTAGTCGAGCCTGCGCCGGTCCGGCGTCTGCCGGATGTTTTGCGCGTATCCCAGAAAAGCGAAATGGCTCTCGCCCAGAAATGCCGGCACTACCGCCACCACCAGCACTACCAGAAGCCACGGCGAGAACCAAAGAATTCCAAGCGCGAGGCTTATCGCGGCTATCAGTTGCTGTCCCACCGAACCGATCGCCTGGATCATCGCAATTCGATCTGTCGCCTGCACTCGCGCCCGGTCCAATTTGTCGTGGAAGAGAGGGTCTTCGTATGAAGCCAGGTCCAGCCGCGATGCGTGTTTCATCACCATCAGGCTGACGTGAAGAGTGAAACGATCGGCGAGCAGCGAATCGAAGTATCCGATGGTCCGTCCGGCGATGGCGCCCAGCGCCGCCAGCGCGAACTCCGCGCCTACCAGCCACCAGAAGTACGGGACCAACGGTTTTCCCGCAAAATGAGCCTGCACCGCATCCAGAATGCTCTTGGAAACCGTCAGCATGGCCAGTGGAATCAGTGCACTCACCAGGCGGGCGGAGAATACGCCGCAGACCACTGGCGGACCGGATTGCCAGACAATTTTGACCAGAGAGGGTACGTGATGGAGCGCACGCATGCGCTCATGCCAGCTTGCCCACAGATTTGATGATGAAGGCTTCACATGTGTCCTGGGGAACAAAACTAACTAACTACTGGCGCGGAGTACTCATGCACACGGAATGCCGTTTGGAAACGGCCATGAAAAGACAGTGGCGGCCCCTGATGAAAGTGAAATTCTTACGCGCTAAGTGCGCCCTGGGGCTAACTTGTCTTAGGCTAGGGCGTGTAAGCTTCGAAGCCGGCCCGCTCCATCCCGCGCTGAGCCTCGGGACTTTTCATGAAGGTATTCCAGACGAACCCGGTGCGGGCATTCTCCACCATCACCATGGTGATGCCTGTATCGATTCCGACTACATCGCTGTCATACCATTTCTTGAGTGGGTTGAACGCATTCACCAGGCCGTAGCGGGACCACGTTCGGTCGCCATAGCGGCTCTTCATAGCCCGCAGCACGCGCATGCACTCCGACGGAAGAAACGGCAGCGAGCCGGCGGAAGCGCTAGGGACGACTGTCCCATCGATGGGACCAATCGCAGGAGGACCGCCCCAAGCCACGTACCCATGCTGGGAATCCGAGGCGCTGATGCCCCACAAATCCTCGCTGTAATCCGGAAACTGCTTCGCCAGATCAAGGCAGAAGCGCCGGTGGACGGCGGTAGCGGTAACAGAGTTTTGAAAATAATCGGCGTAATGGTCGCGCTTGTTCCGGAAATCGAACCACGCCTGTGAGTACTGGTGGATAAACAGGGGTGCGAATGCGCCAATGTAACGCATCCCGTCGTATTCGAAGACGGTGCGCTTCCAACTGTTCCAGGCTTCCGGCGGCAAAGGATGGGAAGATGACCCCAGGCCCAAAAGGTACATCATCATCAGTTCGCTGTAGCCATCCCAGCGATAAGGCAGGAAGCCGAGTTCGGGCATCCATCCATGGGCCAGCAGCGAAGTGTCCTCGGATAGCCAGCTCCAGTCTACGCGGTTGAAGATGGCATAGGCCAGATCGCCGATCTCTTCCACGCGAAAGTGCCGGCTGCAGGTGAGCACGCCGCACAGCAGAATGGCTGTATCCACCGAAGAAACTTCCGAATCCCACTGCCGCTCCCCGGTATCCACGTGCGCGAAGTGATAGAAAAAGCCCCTATGGTTGGGCAGCTTTTTCCATAGGAAACGAAGCGCTGTCAGAGCGCGGTCTCGCGCTTGCGGGTAACTGAGATAGCCGCGGTTTTCCGCTATGCAGAGAGCGGTCAACCCGAAACCGGTAGCTGCAATGCTGGCGACGATCCCACGGTCGGCCACGCGCACGTTGCACCGGTCCTTTACCAGTCCGGTTTGGGGGCTCGCCTGCTCCCAAAAATAGAGATAGGTAGCACGCTCCAGTTCGTCAAGGAACGCCTCTTCCTCGTCCGAAAAGGGGACTTTCGCCTGCGACGCGCGAAGTCCGGAAACCAGACTCAAGCCGTGCGCCAGGACCGTCTGCTTCAGCAGATTGCGGCGCGAAACCATCTGCCGGCGCACCCGCTTTCTCTTGGCCAGACGCTGGATGATCCCATCTGCTATAAGCCCCTCACTATTGTAAATCGTCCGAACATGGGATATGTGGGTCAAAGCACACATTGCATGAAGATCTCTCGCCTGAGACCATTCTCCCGCTGGGGCGCGTCGTAAGATATGGCCGTGAGCGGCAAGAGCACTATCGAATCGGGCGTGGCCATCGGCGTCGCAGTGTTGGCTATCGTACTGATAGCGCATTTCATCACCCGGATTCCCCTCACTATTCGCGGGGCCGTGGTCACTAGCGCGCCCGATGCCACTAAGGAACTGCCAATCGCGGATGTAGAAGTTACCGTAGTTGGCCCCCAGGTAAGCGTCGTTCGATCCGACGCCTCAGGATCCTTCAATGTCGTAATGCGGCGTCCCTTGCCGTTGAGCCAACCGATCACTCTCCAGTTCCGCCATCCCGACTATCTGCCTCTCGACCTGCATAACGTCGACGGTGATAAGTTATACATCGCACACTTGACTCCTCGGGCTCGTGCCGCCGCGGACCAGGGATCCGAGGCCGCCCTTGCCCACGTGGTTGCCAAGTATTTCATTAGCGCCACCACTAAGGTAAACATAGGAAGCGCGGTGAAAACTCTACAAGTGGTGAATACAGGCAACCTGCCCTGCCAGGGACACGGTCCCTGCTCGCCGGACGGGCAATGGACAGCCGCGACGGGCGCGGCGGCGATAGATGCCGGCGCCGGCAATGAGTTTCACAACGCACGCGCTTCCTGTATCGCCGGACCGTGCCCTTTTACAAGGATCGAGGATAGTCTTTCGAGTGACAGCCAGACTTTCCGGGTCACGGCTCTGGACTGGTCCGACACAGCCACGTTTTTATTGGAGGCGGAAGTCTTTAAGCGGATGGTCAGTGACGTTCTGCTTCAATCCTACCCAGTGATCTTCGACCGCGCCTTGACCTTTACTTTGCCCGCCGCGGCAGCGGGCGTGAGCATCCAGGCCGAGCTGGATGGAACCGTAATTGTCTTCCCTCTGGGTCCTTCGCTCTCCCTGAGCTGGGCGAATTGCCAGGTCGTCGTGAACAAAGATCAGACTAAGGTCTATCGCTGCGAACTTAAATCCGGGTATCGCTTTCTATAGCCGCGGAGTCATCGACATGGCCGGCGTTGCGCCTACTTCTTCACCAGCCCTGCCAAATCCATGGCGCGCTGGATCTCCGGATTTTTCATAAACCATTTCCACACAAATCCGCTACGCAGGTTCTCGGCGCTGAGCAACGTGATCCCAACATCGATGCCGATCACATTGGGCGCGACCCATCCATTGTTGGGATTGAAGGCGTCCGTAAAGCCATACCGGCCGTAGATCCTATCGCCATACTGCTTCTTCATAGCTTGCAGCGCGGGCAGGGCGATATCCGGAGTTAGCATCAAGGATCCAGCGGGAGCGCACGGCACTACCGAGCCATCGATGTTCTTAGTGGCCGGCGGTCCGCCCCAAGCAGTATAACCGTGCTCACTGGTGGAACTGGTGATTCCCCATACGTTTTCAGAATAAGCCGGAAATTCCTTTTTGAGGTCGATGCAGAACTGACGGTGCGCGCGCGTTGCCGTAATCGCGTTGCCCCACCAATCGGCATGGGAGCCGCGCGCCTCGCGGCGGTCTCTGAAGTCTGCCCAGGCAAATGGATATTGGTAGGTCCAAAGCAGCGAAACGCCGATATAGTTGTAACCCGCGTAGCTATTGGGATTCCGCTCCCATGCGTACCACGACTCCGGCGGCAGAGGACGCGACGGAGCGCCGATGCCCACCAGGTACATTAGTGCCAGCTGACAGTACTTCTCATAACGTGCGGCAAGGAGCCCGGTCTCGGGACGATAGCCGTGAGACATCAGATAGGGGTCGCCATTGCGGATCCAATCGTAGTCTACGCGCTGGTAGATCTTCATTGTCAGGCGGGCGATTTCCGGATCTTCATGGAAGTATTGTCTGGCAGTGAGGGCTCCGGCGAATAGCCAGGTGTCGTCACTGACGGACACTTCGCTGGTCCCGTTGCGCTCACCGGTGATTACATTAATGAAGTGATAAAACCAGCCATGCTCGTCCTTAGCCTGATCCGCATAGAAGCGCAGCGTGTTGAGCACCCGCTCGCGGGCCTTGTCGCGCGAGATCCAGCCGCGCTCCGCGCCAATGCAAAGCGCGGTGAGGCCGAAACCTGTCGCACCGGTGCTGCCGACGTCGCGCGCACTACCCTCGACCAGAGCGCCGTCCAGCCCGGTCTTATCCCGAGTGACGCCGGTGTGCGGATCCGACTGTTCCCAGAAGAACTGAAAGGAACGGTGGGAGATATCTTCGAGGAAGGCATCCTGTGCGGCACTTAATGCCTGGGGTTGCGCCCGGTTTTGCGCATGAGCTAGCTGGGCGATTGCCGGAAGACCGGCTGCGCCCGCGGCGATAAATGACCGCCGTGTCTGCATATGTTCTACACCTATTATCTCGCAGGCGCCGGACGCTTGGAAATCGATCCGCAGAGCTAACTCGACTACGCGCTGGTCGGGTTGAATACCGCTCTGCTGAAAGCTGAACCGGGATTCGCAAAGTGCGGAGTATTGGCAACATTGTAAACCGGGGTGCGAAATTGCACATGCTGGCTCTCAGGCCGAAGCTGAGTGGGAAATTTGCAGCCCGAGAGCGGGAACGACCGGCGCGCGTTATGGAAGTCTGGATGATATCGCTTGTATGGCGACAATAGCGGGAGCCAAGGGTCAGAGGTTGTCCGATAACGGCAACGGCCCCAAGCCCCGGTTTTCCATTTCCACGTTAGGATATACCCATGCGAGTGTTCTTGGTTTCCACAAGCCTTGTTTCCGTAGCTTTCCTGCTATCTGCTCAAGATGCAGGCCGCGGAGGTCAGCCTAGAGGTGGAGCTGCGCCGCCAGCTATGACTTTGACCATTCCGGGGTTTCCCGACGGCGGCCAGATTCCCGTTAAGTTCAGTCAGGCCGCTCCCGGCGTTGCCGTTGGCGAGGGTACCTCGCCGGCGATGAGCTGGGCCAACGTGCCCACCGGCACGCAGAGTTTCTTCCTCAACATGCACGACATGGATCTCGCCCGCAACAAGACAACTGACGATCAGGCGCACTGGGTTCTTTGGAACATTCCGGCGACCGCGGCCGGCTTGCCCGAAGGCGTACCCAAGGGATCGCAATTGGCCGACGGAAGTTATCAGATCAGCGCCACAGGACCCATGTACCGCGGTCCGGGGGCTGCCGCGAACGGCCCGTTCCACCACTACGTGTTTGAGCTCTACGCCCTGGACATTAAGCTGGACGTGAAACCATCGGCCGACGCTTTCGAAACGCGCGCCAACGTGATGAAAGCGATTCAGGGTCACATCCTGGCGAAAGCGGTCTACGGGGGCCTGTTCCGGCGTCCGCAGTAATCGTTCAGGGAACGACAGGAGTCTCGATTCTCTGCCAGCCACCGCAACCTCAACCGCATAGCGTCCGCGGCCCTCATGGGCGACTACGCTTAACCTTCACGGTCCCCCGTCGTCGCTCCACGTCGTCGCTCCACGTCGTCGCTCCACGTCGTCGGAGGCCGCCGCCCGCTTCGCGCATATTATGAAGCGCGCCGTCACTCCGGCCGCCTTAATCCACGGTATTCGGTGAGATGCGTCCGCATCCGGCTCGCCGTGGGTCGGGTTGCCTTCATATGAATCGCGCGCTAACTTTGGGTGATGCAGACCCTCTGCAAAACGGAAGGCCGCATCCTTGGTTTCGTCGACAGTGAACTGGCCCGTGCACACGGAAGCGAGAGTATCGGACAGGACTTGGCCGAATCCGGTAGAGCAGTATTCGGCGGCGCTGCGAATGTCGAGCGCTGCGCCGTATGTCAGTTCTTGGAGCGTCGACAATATGAGATTCGTCACTGACCGCTTCGTACTCCTGTTTCGATGGTCTGTTTCCGTTGTCCTAAGCATGGCGGCGCCTGCCGCAGTTGCCGCGCAGGAAGCGCCGCGGCAGCCCATCGGGGCCTTGACTGACGCACAGGCTCAGTCGGGACGCGCCATCTACAATCGGAATTGCGCCGGTTGTCACGGCGTCAACTTTGAAGGATCGGGCGACGCCCCATCGCTCGCCGGGGGCACCTTCATGCTCAAGTGGGGACCCAAGATGGTGAGCGAGCTTTTTGGCGAAATTCTCCAGACTATGCCGCCCGCCAATCCGGGATCGCTCGGCGAGCTGGCGGCGTTGAACGCAACCGCATACATCCTGCAGCGCAACGGCGCTCAGACTGGCCATCAGGCGCTGACTCCGGGCGCTACCACTCCAATCGGCGCGGTTGCCATTGGCCGCGCGGCACAGACGGCTCCGGCTGCTCAAGGCTCTGGTCGCGGCGGCGTTGGCTCGATCGTGCTCGGTGCGGGATCGACGGCCGGACAAGGCGGAGGCGCCGCCTCGACGAACCGCGGCGTCAGTGTTCCGGGCGAGGTCAAGAGCTATGTCCCTGTGACGCCTGAGATGCTCAAGAACCCGCCTCCCGAGGATTGGCTCATTTTCGGGCGCAACTATCAGAGATATAGCTACAGCCCTCTCAATCAGATCACCCGGGAAAACGTAAAGAACCTGCAGCTGAAATGGACTTGGGCAATGAACGACTCGGGGGCGAACCAGACCACGCCGATCGTGCACAATGGCGTGATCTATCTTGCGAGCCCGAGTAACATCGTCCAGGCGATCGATGCGAAGACGGGTGACTTGATTTGGGAAACACGCGTTGGTCCGGATCAGGCCCCGGGCTACGGGGGAATTCGCAGTATCGCCATCGCCGAAGACAAGGTGCTGCTGCCGACCAGCGATGCGCACATGGTGGCGATCAATGCCCGCAACGGGCAGATTCTCTGGGACACGCCCGCATCCGACAAACCACATGTCTCCACCAGCGGCGACATCGTCATTGGCGACAAAGTGCTAATGGGGCTAACCGGCTGCGCGCGCTTTGACGGCGAGGGCTGTTACATTTCCGCATTCGACATCCACAGCGGGCAGCGCGTGTGGCGGTTCTATACGATTCCGCGCGAAGGGCAGCCTGGCAGCGAAACCTGGGGCAGCCTGCCGATGAACAATCGCGCGGGGACAGAGACATGGCTGGCGGGCAGCTACGATCCCGATCTCAACCTCACTTACTGGGGCGTTGCGCAATCGAAGCCGTGGAATTTTCTCAGCCGTAAGCTAACGCCGTTCGATAAGACGCTTTTTGCGAACTCGACCATTGCCCTGAATCCGGAAACCGGCAGGCTGGCATGGTATTTCCAGCATGCGCCGGGTGAATCGTTCGACCTCGACGAAGTCTTCGAGCGCGTGCTCATTGATATCGGCGATCAAAAACTGTCGTTCAGCGCCGGCAAGGCGGGCATCCTCTGGAAGCTGGATCGCAGGACCGGACAGTACCTCGGCAGCAAAGAAATGGTCAAGCAGACGGTGTGGGAGCGCATCGATCCTAAGACCGGCGCGCCGCGGTATCGCACGGACATCCTCGAGATGCAGCTCAACAAGCCGATCAAAGTCTGCCCGAGCACGGAAGGTGGGAAGAATTGGCAAGCGATGAGCTACAATCCGCCGACCGGGCTGCTGATCGTGCCGCTCAGCCAGTCGTGCATGGAATTTACCGCGCGCGAGGTCGATTTCAACGGTAATGGCGGAGGAGGCGGGGACCGCAAATTCGTGCCGATGCCGGACACCAACGGTAACATCGGCAAGCTTGCCGCGTACGACGTGAGGACCCTGAACGAGCTGTGGAAATACGAACAACATGCGCCATTCCTTACGGCCGCGTTATCCACTGCGGGCGGCTGGGTGCTGGTCGGTGACATCAATCGCGGCGTCCATATTCTGGACGTGAGGACCGGGCAGATGTTGTGGGAGACGCGCCTCGGCACATCGGTGCAGGGCTTCCCGGTGACTTACAGCGTCGACGGAAAGCAGTACATCGCGGTGATGACCGGACTGGGCGGCGGCAGCCCCCGCAATGTGCCGGCAGCGATCGCGCCGGATATCAAGATCCCGCAGAGCGGCCAGGCATTATACGTTTTCGCGCTGCCTTAGATACAACTTCGCTCTTCCTTATGAACTGTGGCCATCGCTGCGACCCCTTGCCCGGACGCGATATCGGGCGTGCATAGCGCTCCTTTGCCTGCGGGACGCCCTCGCAGCCGTCAAGCCCTCAGCCGGAGTGAGCAGTGGGTGAAATGCGCCCACTCCGGCTTGCGGTCGGAGCCGGCCAGCGGGTTCGGGCTTATGCGAAGCTTCAGTTTTGAGCACCAACATTGGTCCAAGTATGCGACTCTTAGAATCGAGGAGGATCGCATGACGAACGAGAACGCAATCGTAGCCGTGTACAACGACCATGTTCAGGCTGAGCAGGCCGTGGATCAGCTCAAGAGGACCGGTTTCGACATGACGAAGCTGTCCATTGTCGGCAAGGACTATCACACGGAAGAGAACGTCGTCGGGTATTACAACGCCGGCGACCGCATGAAGTATTGGGGAAAAATGGGCGCCTTTTGGGGCGGCGTCTGGGGCCTGCTGTTCGGCGCCGCGTTTTTTGTGGTGCCGGGTGTTGGGCCGGTGCTGGTAGCGGGCCCCGTTGCCGCCTGGATCGTCGCGGCCTTGGAAGGAGCGGCCGTCGTGGGTGGGCTGAGCGCGATCGGCGCCGGCCTGTACAGCATCGGTATTCCCAAGGACAGCATTCTCCGCTATGAGGTAGCGCTGAAGGCGGACAAGTTCCTGCTGATTGCGC
Source organism: Bryobacteraceae bacterium (assembly GCA_049522755.1). GTDB lineage: Bacteria > Acidobacteriota > Terriglobia > Bryobacterales > Bryobacteraceae > PALSA-243. Next base: position 17,828 of record JBEKNN010000003.1, read on the forward strand.
ACGGAACCGCGGACGAAGTGGCCAAGGCGAAAGAGACGATTGAACGGACCTCGCCCGTAGAGGTCAATGTTCATGCTGACGGTAAACTCCAATCGGCCGGCGCTGTTTAGAGCGTCCCGAATTGGTGATCCGATTTTCAGCCCCCGCATCCTTGCTGGGCTTGCCGCCCGCGTAGACTTCACGCCCACGGCCGGCGCGAGCAGCTCGGTGAAATGCTGCGCGCATCCGGCTCACCGTGAGCTGAGCGCCGCCAATCCGGCAGGTGCTCGTGGATCGACAAGCCGACGAAATACGACGCCGTTAGCTTGCCCATCGGGCAAGGTAGCGCGGAGAGCTATTGGATTCTGCCGACTTTCCGTGCCCTTCGACTGACAACCAGCCCGCAGTTCTATTGCCGCTGCGCCATCTTCGCCAGCGCTACGGAGCGAAAGCTGGCGGCACGCGGCGTTTGGTCGCCTGCTCGAAAGCGTAGGCGATTCCCAGTAAGCGCGGCTCGCTGCAGGCGGTTCCGGTGAAGCCCACTCCGAATGGCGCGGGCTTGGGGTTAAAGCCTGCGGGAAACGTCCCTTGTCGCTGCGTCGCGCCGCCGGCCGGCCCGTTCGGCGGTGAGTTCGGGACCATCCCGAACGGAACCACGATGAGCGGATATCCGGCCCTGGCGGCCAGGTCCGCCCCGTTCGCTCCGGGCGTCAGAATCGCGTCCAGGTGATAAGCTTGCAGCACCCCGTCGATCCCATTCGTCCGGCTCAGCAATTGATCCTTCCGCACGTCTGCCTCGTTGCGGGCGCGGTCTGCTTCCAGGTCCATCTCGTCGGAAATATCCAGCCTCGATTGTCCATACCTGATCGCGCCCGCTTTGGCGTGCGCCACATTCCACTCGCGCAGCTCCGTCAACGTCTTAACTGGAGCCGCCGGTCCCAGACTTGCCAGCCAGGCATTAAAATCCCGCTTCATGCCGTATTTGAAGTTCACCGAGCAGCCTTCGTCCTTACCCTTGGCTTGCTCCGCCCCCGAACAGTACGGCCACAGCATAAAGTTCTTCTTCGGATCCTTGTCGACGAAGCTGGGAATCTCCACCGGATCGACAATCACCGCTCCCTGCTGCTTCAATGCCTCAATCGCCTCGGCCATCACTTTCTGCTGCTCGGCGTTCAGACCTCCGCGCGGCCGCTCCTCGCCAGGCGGACTTACGCGGTCGTAATAAAAGACGCGTGGAATCCCGATGCGCGCGCCGTGCAGGCTGTCCCGCTGCAGAAACTTCGTGTAGTCCCGATTGGCCGGCGGGGTGCAGACCTTCGTTGCGGCGTCGTTAGGGTCGGGCGCCGCGCTCTCGAGGACGCCCAACAGAATCGCCGCGTCCGTTACCGATCGGGTCATGGGTCCCGCCGTATCATGGTCGGCTGTGATCGGGATTACGCCGTAGCGGCTGATCCTTCCGAGCGTCGGCCGAACACCCACCAGCATTGCCTGGTTCGACGGCTGCGTAATCGATCCCCCAGTGTCGCTTCCCACGTTCGCGGCCCATAAACTGGCGGCGGTCCCCGCGCCGGAACTCGAGCCGCCGGGGCTGAGCACCGCGCGGCCATCGCTGCTGACGCGGGGGTCGCGCCGCGGGTCGTAAGGATTGAATCCGAAACCCACAACCGCGTTGTAAGCCGACATCGCTGTGGGCGCGCCTGCCACCCAGTTAGCCAGTTCGATCAAAGTGGTCTTCGCAATGATGATGGCCCCGGCTTCGCGCAGGTTCCGGGTGAGCGTCGCTTCATACGGCGGGATCAGGTCCGCGAAGGCGAGCGCGCCGCCGGTGGTCGGCATGTCGGTCGTCTGGATGTTGTCCTTCAACGCGACGGGGATGCCGTGCAAAGGGCCGCGCACTTTGCCGGCTGCGCGTTCCCGGTCCCGTTCGTCGGCTTCCGCGAGCGCCTGAGGGTTTACCGTGACCAGCGAATGCAGCGTCCGGTCGTAAGTTGCGATCCGGGTCAGGTATTGCGTCACCAGTTCCCGGGAGGTCGTGCGCTTGCTCTGCAGCGCCGCTTGCATTTCCGGAATCGTGGCCTCCACTACGCTGAAGGGCTGCCGCTTGGTTTGTCCATTGACGGGACCGGCTAAGAGTAAAGACGCCAGGATCCCGAGCAGTCGGTTGGGTCGCGTAATCATTAGAGGAAATACTAGCATGGCGGCGAGTCATTTCCGATTGGGCGGCGCCGGCGAGATTCGCAATCTTGGCGCTCTTCCAACGCGAAACGCAGCGGGGCGGTCCGGACTCAGCCGTCGTGGAAGATCCGGACCCGTTGGATTAGTTCCCGGCCGCTACCTTCTCCGCGCTATCGATCACCAGGAAGTCCACTGGCTCCTTTTGCGATTTCAATGTCAGGCCCAGTTGATCGCGCATCGCCGCAATGAGGATCGACGGGTCCAGGGGATTTGGCTGATTCTCATCTGGCGTCAGGTCCAATGTGAAATCGAAATTTCCTGCCATGCCGGTCCGGTTCACAATTACACTATCGAGATGTCGTGAGAATGTCTCGCTCAATTGCGCCAACGAGAATCGTGTAGCGACCAAGTGCCAAGACGCAATTTTTTGATCCGGACCCATCTTTGGCTCGACGTGGATAGAATGCGTTTCGTCCTCTTTCGGAGGAAAGAGCTTCGGAGCAGTCTTCCCAAGAGAGATGACGAAGACGGGGATTTCCTTGGTCTCGCGATGAAATTTCAAATGGAAGCGCTGGGCCAGCAGCGCCCGCGTCATCAACATCATCTGCGCGTCCGTCACGTTCCCCTCGGCTTTGGCGACGATGTCATAACGATCGTTTTCCATCCATGACGGGCCTTCCGAGTGCTGTGCAGGCAAGATTCCGTAGGCCCACTCCAGCAGGAATTTCAAACTGGTCGCCTTCGCATAGAATCTTCCTCCCGGCTGCGTAAAGTGCACCGTGCCCATGTGTTCCTCCACGGGTTCGGGAGTCCCCGGCGGGCACGGCGTGATCGATGCTACCTCAAAAGCTGGAGCGTTTGCGAGGTCCTGGCAATGGCCGTCATGCAGCGACAAGCCAAGCATTGCTGCGATAGCGAAGATTTTTTTCATGCATCGAATATACGGTGCATTCGCTATCGGCGGCGGTTTAGAAATGCCAAGCTTTGTCAAGAACCGTTAAGCTTAAGCTCTTGACGGATCTTGACGGTGCAACGGGGCCGCGAGTCTTAAAATAGAGGCGTTTACTGTTCCCATGGAACGCGTGTTGGTGGTCGACGATGACGCCGGGCTCTGCCAGCTGGTGACGCGCTTCCTGGCGCGCGAGGGATTCGCCACCAGCTGGGCTCCAAACGGCACGGTCGGCGTCGAACGGGCCCTCGCGGAAGATTATTCGCTGATCATGCTCGACGTAATGATGCCGGACATGGACGGCTTCGAGGTGCTGCGCCGTATCCGGCAGCGGTCGCGCACGCCGGTGCTGATGCTGACGGCGCGCGGCGATACGCACGACCGCATTCGGGGCCTTGAAATGGGCGCGGACGATTATCTGCCAAAGCCATTCGATCCCGCCGAGCTGGTGGCGCGAATCCGCGCGATCTTGCGGCGATCCGCGCCGCATCGGCCGGCCTTCGCGGCGATTGCCCTCGGAGATATCGAGCTCGATGGAGGCACTCGCTCGGTACGGCGAGGCGGAGCGCCGGTCGACCTCACCACCGTCGAATTCGATCTGCTCGCCGCGTTGATGCGCGTCGCCGGAAGCATCGTCAGCCGGGAAGATCTGGTTCGCAGCGTCCTCGGACGCGAATTCTCACCGTTCGACCGCAGCATCGACACGCATGCCTGCAATCTGCGGCGGAAGCTCGGCCCGCTGCAGGATGGCGGCGAGCGAATCAAGGGAGTTCGCGGAGCCGGTTACCTGTACGCCTCGCCGGCGAAGCCGGGGGCGCGGTGAGGCGGCTGTTTTTCACCATCTTCCTGTGGTTCTGGCTCACGCTTTTCGGCGTCGCGGTAATCTTCACCGCCTTCGTCTTGCATGAGGGCCTGGGATACCGACCCGTGGTGAGACTGGCGTTCCACGATCTCCTGCTCTTCACGATCGCCGGCGGAATCTTCTGCTACCTGGTCATCCGCTATCTGACGAAGCCGCTGAATCAGTTGGGTGAGGCGGCGGCGAGTATTGCTGAAGGGCGGATCGAAACGCGCGTCGATCCGTCGCTGAAGAACCGCCGGGATGAGATCGCCGACCTGGCTCGTAACTTCGATCGGATGGCCGAGCGGATCGAAGCCTTGATTACCGGACAACGCCGATTCCTGGGCGACGTCTCGCACGAATTGCGTTCTCCGCTGTCGCGTCTCATCGTCGCGCTGGGCCTGGTTAAACAAGGCTCCCCCGCGGAAACCGCGGAAAATCTTGAGCGGATCGGGCTGGAAGCGCACCGGCTGGATGCGCTGATCGGTCAATTGCTGGCGCTGACACGGATCGATAGCGGCGTGGATAGGGGCGCTCCCGCGCCGTTCGACCTGGCAAACCTGGTTCAGGAAGTCGCCAATGACGCCGATTTCGAAGCGCGCGCCAGCCATCGCAGCGTCGTGATCGAACATGTCGAGCCGTGCATGGTCAACGGGTTTGAAGAGCTTCTACGAAGCGCCATAGAGAATGTCGCGCGGAACGCCATCCGTCACACCGCCGAAGGGACAGCCGTCGAAATTCTACTTCAACTCCACAATTCGCGGGTGTCGCTTCGCGTGCGCGACCACGGACCGGGAGTGCCGGAGACTATGCTGTCCGAAATTTTCCTGCCCTTCCGGCGGATCGCCAATGGAGATGCCGAAGGGGCCGGGTTGGGACTCGCCATCGCCGAGCGCGCCGTTGGTGTTCATCGAGGAACAATCCGCGCGACGAACGCACCTATGGGCGGATTGATCGTCGAAATCGACTTACCCGTTGCCTGATTTACGCGTCGACTGGACTCAGCCTCCGTATTCGAGAGCCATTGCGCGCGCCTGCCCAAGTAAGTCAACCCAGGTAAATCCCTTCCGAATTCTTCGAAGAGTCATATGAGTGTCATTTCATTGTGATCTTGGGTCTATAAACTCATGTAAACGATGAAAAATCTGTTGTGCCTCCTTGGTTTGGCGTCACTCCTTTGCGCCCAATCGCCGGCTGCTCTTGACTTCCTGAATCACAACCAACCTGTCCTCGATGCCCATAACTGCTATCCCTACGAAGGGCAGTGGTCGGATCGCATCGATCGCGCTCTCAAAAGCGGTTTTCCCATCGGCATTGAACAAGACATCGCTTGGGCTGCCGATCCTGTTACGGGGAAAGGACGCCCCGTGGTCACTCACACTCCCAAAACCACGGGTAGTGAGCCTACTCTCCGCGACCATTTCTTCGAACACGTCCGCCCTATCGTCGAAAAAGCGCTCGCGCAGAACGATCGCGCGCATTGGCCGATCATTATCCTCCATTTCGATTTCAAGTCTCTCGACCCGACGCTGCTGCGCGCGGTCTGGAATCTGCTCGGTGAGTATCAAGACTGGATCACCACCGCTCCGCAAACGTCCGACCCCTACCAGCTTGCGCCATTTGACGCCAAGCCGCTTCTGGTGCTGACGGAGGACGCCGACATTCAGGAACAGGTCTTCTTCCGCGAGATTCCCAAAGGCGTGCGCCTGCGCGTCTTCGGTTCGGCTCAGACAGCCAAAATCACCGCAAACTCGCGCGAGGAACGTCAACACCTGGCCGCGACTCTACCGCCCGACCAGTTACTCATCGGCAAGCCCACCAACTACCGGCGTTGGTGGAACAACGCCTGGGATGAGGTAGAAGAGGGCGGCCAGACCAAGGCTGGCGATTGGACCCCGGCAAGCGCCGCGCGGCTTCGCGCTCTGGTGGACCATGCCCACCGCCTCGGCTACTGGATCCGGTTCTACACCCTCGATGGTTTCGCCCCCGCAGACAACAAAGGCTGGGGCGCGGGCTACAACTTCGGCACCCGTGAGCGCGCCGAGGCGCGATGGAAAGCCGCTCTGGATGCGGGCGTGAACCTTATCGCCACCGACCAGTACGAAGATCTTCGAAGCTTCATGCAGGAGCACAATTCCAAATGAAAAAGCGCTTATTGCCGGCACTGCTGGCGGTCTGTTCCGCCGTTCTGAGCCAGACCGATTCCGGATCCATCCGGGTCTTCGTGGTGGATACGAGCGCCTCGAAAATTGGCGAGGCGGTGGTCCAGTTGACCAATACCGCTACCGGCGTCTCACTGTCGCGCACCACCGATGCCGACGGCTACGCCACTTTCTCACCCGCGGCCCGCGGCAGTTACGTGGTCGACGTGCAGAAACCCGGCTTCCAGAAAACGCATGTCACCGATCTCTCACTCGATGTCAACGAAAACAAACTGGTGCGCGTAGAATTGCAAGTCGCGTCCGTAAGCTCCACCGTGGAAGTTTCCGCTTCGTCAAATATCGTTCAGTCGGAACAAGGCTCTCTGGGCACCGTCATCCAAGGCAACGTGGCAGTGGACCTGCCGCTGGCCGCCCGGCGATACACGCAGCTCGCCTTGCTTGTGCCCGGCGCGACCGATAGCACGCTCGATAACAGCACCACGCGCGGCGTCGGCTGGTTCGTCGCCAACGGTAACTATCAGACGCAGAATAACTTTATCCTCGACGGCGTCGACAATAACCAGGGCACTAACAACGCGCAGTCTCTCTCCGCGCAGGTGGTCTCGCCGTCGCCCGACGCCATTGCCGAGTTCAAAGTGCAGACTAACAGTTACTCCGCGGAATTCGGACGCTCCGCCGGCGCCGTAGTGAATGTGGTCCTCAAGTCGGGAACGAACTCGGTACACGGCTCGGCATGGTATTACAATCGCGACGCCGAGTTCGCGGCCAATGCATGGGCCTCCAATCTCATGGGGGCGGCGAAGTCGAATCTCAGCTGGAACCAGTTCGGCGGCACAACCGGCGGTCCCATTCGCAAGAATAAAATCTTCTTCTTTGTGGACTACGAAGGTTTCAGGGAAGACTACAGCAACCCCTTCATCGAGACCGTGCCCACCGCGGCTGAGCAGAACGGCGTCTTCTATCACACCATCTACTTCCCCGGAACCAAGACTCCGATACCGAATAACACGGTTCCCGTTTCGCTCTACGACCCCCTGGGCGCCAAGCTGCTGGCCCTTTACCCCGCCGCGAATATTCCGGGTACGATAGCGGCCGGCGGCCAGACCATCAATAACTACGGAATCCAGGCGGCCGGCACTGAGCGCGACCACAAGGGCGACGTCAAAGGCGACTATAACCTCAGCGGCAAAGACGTCGTGTCCCTGCGCTTCAGCTATTTGCGCCAGGATATTTTCAATGACGGCATTTTTCCCGGGATCGCCGATGGCGTCGGCAACCAGGGCGGCCAGTTCAACACTAACTCCAGCTACGGCGGAAGCTGGACTCACATCTTTACTCCGACCGTGGTGAACGCCGTCCGCTTCGGCTTCACCAGCACCAACGCCAACTTCACGCAAGCCTCGGCCAACGGCGAGGGCGCCGCGGCGTTCGGTTTCCAAATTCCCGCGGAGGCCGTTCTTGCCGGCAACGGAGGTTTGCCGCTCATCAATCCCAGCAATTATAATGAACTGGGAACGCGCAACTTCCGGCCGCAATATCAGAAGCCCACTCTCTATCAGGCGCTCGACAACCTCACGATTATTCGCGGGCAGCACACCATTCGCACCGGCTTTGAGACTCGGCAGAAGAGTAACACGAATCTCAACTCAGACCGCACCGTGCCCGAATACGATTTCAACGGCAACTTCACCGGCGACGCGCTGGCCGACTTGCTCACCGGGCAGGTTTACAGTTTCGAAGCGAATAACCAGGAAGTAGAAGACGTCCTGCAAAAAGCCTACGCGGTCTATGTACAGGACGATTGGAAGGTCGCTCCCAGGCTTACTCTCAACCTGGGTTTACGTTGGGAATACGAGACTCCATTCTACGGCGCGGCGCCCTACGAGAATATCAATTTCGATTTTCAAACCGGCCAGCTTGTTCACGGTACCGGCCCGACCGATTATCTGGTCAATCCGGACCATAGAGACTTCGGCCCCCGCATCGGCGCCGCCTGGCAGGCGCTTCCCAACAAGCTGATCGTGCGCGGCGGTTTCGGCATCTTCTACTCAGGTGAGGATATCTCCGGTTCGGATGTGGACCTGGCTGCTAACCCTCCGCAACTCATTCCCGTCACCTTGGAGCAGGTTGGCAGCGGGCCGACGCCATTGCTGCTCTCGCAAGCGGTTCCGTCCAATCTCTTTAGCACTTACAACACCAGTATCATCTCGCTCACTGCCCGCCAGCCTGACTACCATGCCGCGCGTATCTATCAGTTCAACGTGGCCATGCAATACCAGTTGCCGCTGAAGTCGACTCTTGAAATTGCCTACGTAGGCAATCGCGGTTATGACGAGTTTGCGGAAAACGCCGGCAATCAAGTGCCCTTCGGTCTCGACGGCAGCGTGGCGGCTAACCGCCCGTATCCGGAGTGGGATGGCATCACCGTGGGCTCGCAGGTTGCGCGATCCTGGTATAACTCACTCCAGCTCAAGTATGAGAAGCGTCTGACCACTAACTGGTACACGCTGGCCTCATACACGTTCGCGAGCGCTATCGATGAAGCCGGCGCGTGGGGAGCTAACACCACGCCGCAGATTGGCAATGACTTCAATGCCGAACAAGGTCCGCAAGCGCAAACCCCGCGCCAGAACTTCACGTTGTCGAATATCTACGAATTGCCGGTTGGCCGCGGCCGCCGTTTTGGCTCTAACTGGAACCGCGTGACCAACGCCATCCTGGGCGGTTGGCATATCGCTAACATCCTGACACTCCGTACCGGCTTGCCTCTCAACGTCACGCTGGCAAGCACCGGCACGAACCCCGCCACCGGACAGAGTTACAAGTTCCTGAACCTCAATGGAGGCACGCTGCGCCCCAACCTGGTGGGCGACCCTCAGACCGGCATCAGTCCCGAAGTCAACCGCAACGACTTCCTGAGCTCCACGGCCTTCCAGGTGCAAACTCTCAACACGCCTGGCGATGCCAGCCGCGACGTTGCCCTGAGCCCCGGTCTCGCCAACCTCGATCTGAGCCTCGCCAAAAACACGCGCATTACCGAGCGCCAATCGGTGGAGCTGCGCTTTGAAGCCTTCAATTCCCTGAACCACACGAACTTTGGAAATCCAGGGACGACGTTTGGCTCATCCAGTTTTGGCGTGATCTCCTCAGCAGGCAATCCGCGAATCGTGCAGATGGCGATTCGCTACCGGTTCTGACGTAGGACAGGCCTCCCAGCCTGTCTCTGTGGAACTCAAGCCAGATAGCGCTCCGCCGCCAGCAGACGGTGCGCTATCTTCCGCCTCAACTCGACAGCGTTGACCGGCTCGTACTTCGCGAATCTGCGCAGTACGGCCATGTTCGTCCGCAGCGAATCGCCTTCGGAACAAGCCGCCAGCACCGCGCGTGCGCTGAACTCGACGCGCGCCATGGCGTCGCGCAGGAACACCGCGGACATTTCGGCGCCGGCGCCGTTCTTGCGGTTGCGCAGCAGCACCGATTCCATGGCGTAGATCTCCATCACGATGTCCGAGATGCCCATGAGCACCTCCTGCTGCTTTTCCAGGTCCACGGCGAATTTCTGGTAAGCCAGTCCCATCGCCAGCAGGCCGATCTTCTTGGCGTTGGCGACTAGGATGCCTTCGCCATCCTCTGACAGGCCATGGGCCTGCCCCACTAACTCGCCCATAAGCTTCTGCACGGCCTGCATCAACGCCAGTTGACCGCGCGCGGCGCGCTTGAGCAGCATGCCCGCGATTAGCAGACGATTGATCTCGTTAGTGCCTTCAAAGATGCGGTTGATGCGCGAATCGCAGTAGGCGCGCTCCACGGCGTAATCCTGGTGGTAGCCGTAGCCGCCGTAGATTTGCACGCCTTCATCCACTACATAGTCGAGAACTTCGGAGGCGTAAACTTTGACGATGGAGCACTCGACGGCGTACTCCTCGATGGTCTTGAGCGACTCCTCGGGCGCGATCAGACCCACGGTGCGCCACACCATGGATTCGGCGGCGAAGGTGCGGATGGCCATCTCCGCGAGCTTGTGTTGAATGGCTCCGAAATCCGCGATGGAAGAGCCGAAAGCCCTGCGCTCTTTGGCGTATTTGAGCGAAACTGCGAGCACATTCTTCGCTCCGCCGCAAGCGAACGGACCTAGCTTGAGGCGGCCGATGTTCAGGATGTTGAAGGCGATAATGTGCCCGCGCCCGATCTCGCCAAGAAGGTTTTCCACGGGCACGCGCACGTTATCGAAGTAGACGGCCGTAGTGGAACTGCCCTTGATGCCCATCTTCTTTTCTTCGGCGCCGCTGGTCACGCCGCCGAAAGCGCGCTCCACAAGGAACGCCGTGAACTGCTCACCGCCGATCTTGGCGAAGACGGTGAAGAGATCGGCGGCGCCGCCGTTGGTGATCCACATCTTCTGGCCGTTGAGCAGGTAGTGAGTTCCATCGGCGCTCAGATCGGCGCGAGTGCGCGCAGCCAGGGCATCGGAGCCGGCGTGCGGCTCGGTGAGCGCATAGGCGGCCACCATTTCGGCGGTTGCGAGTTTGGGCAGGTACTTGCGCTTCTGCTCTTCGGTCCCGAAGAAGACCAGCGGCAGCGTGCCGATGCCGGTGTGGGCGCCGTGCCAGGCGGCGTAGGAGCCGTCGCGCGCCAGGTGTTCGGCGGCGATCATGGCTGAGGCGAGATCGAGCGCGAGCCCGCCATAGGCTTCGGGGATGGCGATCGACGTGAGACCCAGCTCCGCTGATTTGCGCAGCACGCGCACCGCGACGCCGGGCTCCTGATGCTGGATGGCTTCCAGTTCCGGCACGACTTCCTTCGCCCAGAACTCGTCGGCCGTGCGCGCGATGGCCAGGTGTTCTTCGCTGAGATCTTCGGGCGTGAAGATGTCGGCGGCCACGCGCTCTTCGATGAGAAACGAACCGCCTCTTATGGCAAGACTCACTTACGCCTCCGGGGGACAGGCCAGGAGGCCTGTCCTACAGGCATTCGAAGATCCCCGCGGCGCCTTGTCCGCCGCCGACGCACATGGTGACCATGCCATAGCGGGAGTGGCGTCGCTCCATTTCGCGCAAGATGGTGGCCGTGAGTTTGGCGCCGGTGCATCCCAGCGGATGGCCCAGAGCGACGGCCCCGCCGTTGACGTTGACCCGATCGATATCCAGGCCCGCTTCGCGGATGACGGCCAGCGCCTGCACCGCGAAAGCCTCGTTCAATTCGATCACGCCGATGTCGGCGAGGGTCAGACCGGCCATGGCGAGCGCTTTGGGTATCGCTTTGACGGGGCCGATGCCCATGATCTCCGGCGCCACGCCGGCGGTGGCGTAACTGACGAAGCGCGCTTTGGGTTTCAGACCCAGCTCGCGGGCCTTGGAATCGGACATGATCAGCGCGGCGGCGGCGCCGTCGCTGGTCTGGGAAGCGTTGCCGGCGGTGACCGTGCCGCTGGCGTGGAAGACGGGTTTCAACTTCGCGAGGGCATCGATGGTGCTATCGGCGCGCGGGCCTTCATCGCGCTGGAAAACGGCCTTCTGCGACCCGGCCGGCGTAGCGGTTTCGACTTCGACGGGCACAATTTCCTCGTCGAACCTGCCCAGTTGCTGCGCGGCGACGGCGTTTTGGTGGCTGCGGAGAGCGAACGCGTCGGCGTCTTCGCGGGAGACCGAGTACTTGCGCTGCACGCGCTCGGCGGTGAGCCCCATACTCATGTAGACTTCGGGCCAGTGGTCGACGAACCAGGGGTTGGGCGCGGGTTTGAGGCCGCCGAACGGAGTCTTGCTCATGGATTCGGCGCCGCCCGCGATCAGGATATCGGCGCCGCCGCTGCGTATGCGGTCGGCCGCTTGCGCGATGGCTTGCAGGCCCGAGCTGCAGAAGCGGTTGATGGTCATGCCCGGCACGGATTCGGGCAGACCGGCGCGCAGCAGGGATTGGCGCGCCATGTTGTTGCCGGCTTCGCCCTCGGGCATGGCGCAGCCGATAATGACGTCGTCGACGCCGGCGCCCTCAGTGGCCTGGGGATAGCGCGACAGCAGGGCGCGGATCACGGTAGCAGCGAGATCGTCAGGCCGCGCGTTGCGAAGAGCGCCGCGCGGGGCTTTGCCGACGGCGGTGCGGAGACAATCGATGATGACAGCTTCTGGCATGGGTTCCTTTTCAATTGTATGCTTTGCACCCGCGGCCGATTGTTAATCGCCCCCTCGAGTTTTTGCCTTTCGGCAGCGATCGGACCAATTGTGGGGCAGGCGCTTTCGCCTGCCAACCGCGCGCTCGGCCAAGGCCAGGCACGGGGATTCGCTGCCAGGCACGCTTTGCCGCCAGCCCGGTCAAGAGCAAGAGCGGGCGCAATGTTAAGGGATATCCTGACCTCCGTAGCTGCCATCCGCTTCCCGCCTGTCGCGGCTTGGCTTTGGCGTACAATCGCAATAGTGAGAATCGCAGCGCTCCTGATCTTAGGGGCTTCGTGTATCCGGGCGAGCGCGGATACGCCGATGACGCTGATCTCGGAAAGCGAAGCCGAGCCCATCCATAGCGCCATCCTCCGCAAGGAGGCATGGACGCAGGATGCCGTACGCCGCCTCCGCCTGGAAGCGGAGAAGCGGTTCAAGGAGGGGCCGTGGACCGTCACTTCCGACCGGCCCAAAAACATCGAGCTCGACTCTCACGATTATTACAGTGAAGCAACATACTTTTGGTCCGATCCCGATCATCCGGGCGGTCCCTACATCCGGCGCGACGGCCGCCCGAATCCCGACCGGTTCATGGCCAACAAGAACGCGCTCGATGCCATGAGCGACGCGGTTTTCGCGCTGGGCGCGGCGGGGTTTCTGCTGGACAATCCGCAGTATGCGCAGCGCGCGGCGCGGGTGATCAATGCGTGGTTCGTCAATCCCAAGACGCGCATGAATCCCAGCCTGGAGTATGCGCAGGCGATACCGGGCAGCGTCACGGGGCGCCCGGAGGGGATTCTCGACGGGCGGGTTTTCATCCGCGCAATCCAGGGTATGGAGTTTTTGGCCGCCACGGGGTCGTGGGACGCCAAAGATCAGGCGGCCGTCCATAAATGGTTCGAGGATTACCTGCACTGGCTGACGCACAGCAAGGCGGGCGAAGACGAAAAAGGCAGCGGGAACAATCACGCCAGCTGGTACGTCGCGCAGATGGCGGCAGTGGCGAATTATGCGGGCGATAACGCGGCGCAGCAGGCGGCCTTTGCGTTCTACCGCGACAGTATTTTCCCCAAGCAGATCAGGCGAGACGGCAGTGCGCCGCGCGAAGAGGCTCGCCCGCGGTCGCTTTCCTATTCGGCGTTCAACCTGGAGGCGTACGCCACGCTGTGCCGCATCGCGCAGGTGCAGGGCGTCGATCTGTGGAGTCTGCAAACCGCCAGCGGCGCGAATCTGGGCACGGTGATCGATTACCTGGCGCCGTATCTTACCGATCCGCGCAAGTGGACCAAGGAACAGATCGTCGATCTCCAGACAACCGGCGTCTACTCGATTGCGTTCGCGGGAATCGGGTTGAAGAAGCCCGATTATGTGGCGCTGTTCCGGCAACTGGAACGGCCCGAAGGCGCGTGGATGGGCTTCGTGGATCTGGTCGTGGGGCGCTGGGAAGCGTCGGGACGGCAGACGCGGCATTAGGCTGGCCGGATCCGGATGGTCCGCTACTACATCACGGACCGCCGCGCGGCGGGCGGCATCGAAGCGCTCATCGGCTTCATAGCGCGCGCCATGCTCGATGGCGTGGAGCGCATTCAGATCCGCGAGAAGGATCTATGCGCGCGTGAATTGTGCGGGCTGGTGCGGCGCGTGTTGGCGCTTCCGAATCCGCACGGCGCGAAGGTTCTGGTCAATGCGCGCGCGGATATCGCGCTCGCGGCGGGCGCGCACGGCGTGCACCTGCCGGCGAATTCGATTGCGGCCTGCGATCTGCGGCGCATCGTACCGCCGGGATTCCTGATTGGGGTTTCCACGCACTCCATCGAAGAATTGCGCGCGGCCGAATCGCAGGGCGCCGATTTCGCGGTATTCGGGCCAGTGTTTTTTACGGCGTCGAAGGGCGCGGCGCAGGGGCTCGATCGGCTGCGGCATGCGGCGCGCGCGGCCGCGCTTCCAGTCCTGGCGCTAGGTGGGGTGACGGAACAGAACAGCGCGGATTGCATCGCAGCGGGGGCTGCGGGGGTGGCGGGGATATCGATGTTTCAGGGGCGGCTCCCGTAGCCGTGACTCTCAAGTGCGTGAGCCCACCCAAATCGAGTCTCGCCGTACAATGAAACCGGACCTCTCCAGGAGTAGAGACGTGAGAGACAGCTTAATCGGTGTGATTGTGTTGCTCGCCGCGGCGGCGATTCTCAGCGGACAGCAGACCACGACCTCAAGGCCGGATCCGCGAGAGATTCCCGTTCCGCCGATTGCGACATCTATGCCGCCTATGCCGGGCGTGGACAAGCTTCCAAACCGCCCACAGATGCCCGATGTTCTGACGATGAACAACGGACAAAAGGTCGCCTCCGCCGCACAATGGAAACGCCGCCGCGAGGAGATGAAACGGATCCTCCAGTATTACGCTGTGGGCCAGGCTCCGCCACCGCCGGACAATGTGAAGGGGCATGACGTCAGCTCCCAATTAGTGCTGAACGGCAAAGTCAAATACCGCCTGGTCCACCTGACTTTCGGGCCGCAAGAGAGTCTCAGTTTGGATATCGGCATCTTTACTCCTACCGGGGGCGGCCCTGCGCCGGCATTGATTTCGCCGTCCGGCTCGCCGCCGGGCGCAACGGCCCTGCCGCGCCTGCCGCAAGGGCCAAATCAAGGCAAGGGTGAAGATGTGCTGCTGATGGTTGGGCCGGAAGTCCCCACGGCCACCCCCGCGCCTGCGGCAACCGCGGCAGGGCGCGGCGGATTCGGCGGCCCGCGAACGGCGGAATCCGTCGCGGCCGGCAACCAGGCGCTGGCGCACGGCTTTGCCTTCGTGACATTCAATAACACCGATTGCGGCGAAGATACTACGCTCCGCAATGCCGACGGCAGTTGGGCCTTCCGCACCACGCGCTTCTATCCGGCTTACCCAAAATACGACTGGGGACTCTTGCAAGGCTGGGCATGGGGAGTCTCTCGAATTGTGGATTATCTGGAGACCGATGCGTCCATCGATAACACGAAGCTCATTATCACTGGCGTCTCGCGAACCGGTAAGTCGGCATTGGTCGCCGGCGCATTCGACGACCGTTTGGCCATGGTCGCACCCGTAGCCAGCTCCGGCGGCGGCACGCCCGCATACCGGTTCAGCGGCGCCGAGCGGGGCGGCAAAGAGGGCCTGAGCGAGATGATGCGAAAGTATCCCAATTGGTTCTCGCCCCATCTGCACGAATTCTGGGGACAGCCGGATAAGCTGCCGTTCGACGAGCACTGGTTCATCGCGCTCGCGGCGCCGCGGCCCTTCATCGCTCTCGAAGGGACTCACGACCAGAACGTGAATGCGAACGGCGTACGCCAGGCTTGGCTGGCGGCTCAGCCCGCCTTCGCGCTGCTGAATGTCAAGGACAGGCTTGGAGTAAGTTGGGCCGATCGCCCGCATGGAATGGTTCAGGGTGACTGGGATGCCTTGCTTCCCTTTGCGGATAAGCACCTGATGGGAAAACCCGTCGAGCGCCGTTTCGACCAGTTCCCGGCGGAGTTATTCGCGGCGCAATAGGCGAGACCTGTTGCCTGCGGTCAGTCGCCGCCCAGGTGAGCCATGCTTCGCCCGTTGGCCACGCCTTCCATGCGAGAGAGAAACTCGCGAACCACATCGGGCTGCCCGGCGACATCCAGCAGGAACGAATCGTGGCCGTAGCTCGATTGCACTTCGGTGTACTGCACATCGCGGCCGACGGCTTCGAGCGCGCGCACCATCTCTTGCGACTGGTAACTGGGATAGAGCCAGTCGGAGCTGAAGCTGATCACTTGGAAGCAGGCCTCGGTGCGCGCCAGTGTCTCTTCAAGTGTGCCGCGCCCCTTCGTCAGATCGAAGTAATCCATGGCCTTAGTAATATAAAGGTAAGAGTTAGCGTCGAAGCGGCTGACGAACTGACTGCCGCGATAACGCAAATAGCTTTCCACTTCGAAATCCACGCCGAAACTGTAACTCAGGTCGTCCTTCGCGCGCAGGCGACGGCCGAACTTCTCGCGCATGGAATGATCGCTCATGTAAGTGATATGACCCACCATGCGCGCCACCGAAAGGCCGCCCGCCGGAGGCTGCTTACCGTAGTAATCGCCGTTGTTCCAGTTAGAGTCGAACATGATGGCCTGGCGGCCCACTTCATTGAATGCGATCTGCTGCGCGCTGTGCCGCGTGGTGGACGCGATGGGGATCGCCGAGACCACGCGGTCCGGATAGGCGACAGCCCATTCCAGCGCCTGCATGCCGCCCATGGAACCACCGGTCACGGCGAGCAGCCGCGGGATGCCGAACGAATCGATGGTCATCCTTTGCAGCCGCACCATATCGCCGATGGTTATCACCGGAAACTTCAGCGCGTAGGGGCAGCCGGTGGCGGGGTCGATGGACGACGGTCCGGTAGTGCCGCGGCATCCGCCCAGCACGTTGGTGCAGATGACGAAGTAGCGGTCGGTGTCGAACCCCTTGCCGGGGCCGATCATGTTGTCCCACCAGCCCGGCTTGCCGCTTTCGGGATCGATGCCGGCCGCGTGGGCATCGCCGGAGAAGGCGTGCTCGATCAGGATGGCGTTGGATTTGCCGGCGTTCAACTGGCCGTAGGTCTCGTATGCCACCTCGACCGGCGCAAGCCTGCAGCCGTTATCGAGATCGATCGAGTCAAAGCTGACACTGCCGCGCTCAACGATCATCGGGGAAGAGATTTCATGATAGCAGGCGCGCGGTGATGGCAGCAGGGTTAGCGCCCTCCTATCGACAAGTCGGCGCCACGAACAGGAGCTACGGACCGCGCTACGAAATCCTGGAGGCGGTTTTCGAGAAGCGGCCAAATTGAAGCCGTGTTACGGCATCTTCGCGCGGAGTTTACAGAGCGGAGGGGGATCGCGATTTCGCGTAGCGCTGGGGGGGCGCGCCGCGTTCCATTGCCCGCAGCCGCAAAAGGATTAGTCCATAAGCTTGCGCGTAAGGTACGTGTACTCGACGGCGTAAGTCTTCGCCTGCTCCTTTAAGTCGGCGCCCGCGGCGTGACCGCCCTCGATAATCTCTTCATACAAGAATGGTTTCTTGAACTCCTCCATCTTGGCCGCGAACTTTCGCGCATGCACCGGACCCACTCGATCGTCTTTGGTGGTGGTAAATATCAGCGGCTCCGGGTAGGTGACATTGGCCTTGAGTTGATTATAGGGAGAGATCGACGCCAGAAACGCGCGTTCCTCGGGGACCGAGACTGAGCCGTATTCGCCCACCCACGAGGCGCCGGCCGCAATGTGCTCAAAACGTAGCATGTCGAGCAGTGGAACCTGGATCACGATTGCATTCCACATCTCGGGGTGCTGCGTCATTTCCACTCCCATCAGCAAGCCGCCGTTCGAGCCGCCTACGATTCCCAAACGTCGCGGCGAGGTGATCCGGCGCGTCACCAGATCCCGGCCGACGGCCGCGAAGTCGTCATAGATGCGTTGACGATGGGTCTTCAGGCCAGCCTCATGCCATGCAGGACCAAACTCGCCGCCCCCGCGAATATTCGCCAGGACATACACGCCGCCACGCTCCAGCCAGAGCTTACCGACTGTCGCCGAATAGGCCGGCGTCTCCGAGATTTGGAAGCCGCCGTAAGCCGTCAGCAGCGTCGGGTTTGCGCCATCGTAGTGAATGTCTTTACGCCGCACTACGAAGTAAGGCACTTTTGTTCCATCCTTTGAGACTGCCTCCAATTGTTCGACCACCTCGCCGGAGGCGTCAAACTGCGCCGGCAATGTCTTGGCTTCCTTCAGCGTGCTTGCGCCGGCATCGCCGAGCAAAAGGGACGAGGGAGTCAGAAAGCCCTCGACCGAAAGGAAGAACTGGTCGTTGGACCAGTTGGCGCTCACGACGGATACCGCGAGGTTGCCGGGCACATCCAACTCTTTCCGCGTCCAGCCGCCTTTTGCGCTAAAGCTGTAGCTGTATACCCGCCCCTGCACGTTCTCGAGCGTCGTCACCAGCAGGCGATTCCTGGTGGTCGCTACACGCTGCGCAAACTCCGTCGCAGTCGGAGCGAACACCACGGTTGGCTTTAGGTGACGCGGGTCTTTCTTGACCGCTTCCAGATCCAGTGAGACAATCGAGCCCTGGACAAACTTCGTATCCCCGCCTTCCGGCTTCCAATCCTCGTCGAGCGTGACAATGATTTGTCCTTTGAGCAGATCGTTAATTCTCGCCTTCCCAGGCAAGGCAATTCGTTTCGTTCCATCCGGCGTCAGCAGCGAGATCTCCACCTCGAAGAAGCTCACGCGGCGAAGAATAACCGTCGCCTGATGCCCATCGCCGTCGTGACCCGTTACAGCTTCCACCAAAACGTCTGTCTCGGCGCCGCGATAAACCTCTTTGGCCTGGTCGAGGGGCTGACCGCGCTTCCAGAGCTTCACCACAAACGGATATCCGGATTTGGTCATCGTGCCGGCGCCCCAGTCTCTCGCCACCAGCAGGGTGTCTTTGTCAACCCACGCCACATCCTGTTTAGAACGGGGCAGCATGAAGCCACCCTCGACGAACTTGCCGGTCTTAAGATTGAACTCGCGCAGGGTGACGGCATCCTCCCCTCCAGCGGAGAGCCCCACGAGGCACAGTTCGTTTCCCGGATACAGGCAATCGCGTCCCTTCTGGACCCACTTCTGATTGTCCTGTCTCGCCAGCGCATCGTAATCCAGCAACGTCTGCCAATGCGGCTGACTGGAAAGATAATCGGCCAGTGAGGTGCGCCGTAGAATACCTCTCACATGATCGGCGTCCTGCCAGGTGTTGTACACATCGTCCCCGTTAAGGGAGGGGGTGGGCAGCCGGGCCGGAGACTCCAGTACCTTGAGCGCTGCCGCCTCCAGCCCCGCATAATGCGGATCGCTCTCCAGCACCTTGGCTGAGCGTTGGTTCTCCGCCTTCACCCAAGCCATCGAGCGTTCGCCCGAAACATCCTCGAGCCACTGGTATTTGTCAGCCGGCCCGGAAGGCGTTTGTGCGCTAATGCACATCGACGCCGCGGTGATCCAAGTCATCGCCACGGCGAGTAATGCGCTCCGTCTTACTCGAAGCATCGGGCCGGTTCTTCTAACCGATAGAGCCCTGACCATGCATGAGCTCCTCGTTGAATGGTCATTGCGAATGACTTCGCGGACTTGTCGATTTACTTGCCGCATTGAGGCGCCTCACTTTCGTCCCGCACGCTCCTCTACGGGGTCCTCCGAGTGTATCGCATTAAAGGGCACAGTTTGAGCACGGCCGAAGTCGGCCAGCGGCAATAGGAAGCCGTATGCGCGCCAATGGGCGGAGAAGAACCGCACCGCAGAGATCGATGTAGTACGATACCCCTTAGGAGCGTGTTCTGAAGGCGAAATCGATTCCCACCTCTGAAGTGGAAGTGGCAACCCCGTCCTGGCTCCTGGCTGTCCGCGCCGCCGAATCCAAGAAAGCTTCCGATATCCGGGTTCTCGATCTCACCGGCATCACCACGTTCGCCGACTTTTTCGTGATCTGCACCGGCTCGAATCAGCGCCAGGTGCAGGCTATCAGCGACGACATCGGGCTCCAGTTGAAACGGCAGGCCGGTGAGCTGCCGATCAGCGTGGAAGGCTACAACCAGGCCGAGTGGGTGCTGGCCGATTATGGCGACTTGCTCATCCACGTGTTCTCGCCCAAATCGCGCGAATACTACGGTCTGGAGCGGCTGTGGCGCAACGCTAAAGTGGTCGAGATTCCGCCTGAGTGAAGATTTACCTCTACTTCATCGGCAAGCCGAAAGACCCGCACGCCAACGCCATAGCCGAGGATTTTCTGGGCCGCGCGGCGCGCTACGCTCCGTGCGAGATGCGCGAAATCCGGCCCGATCGGGTGGATCTGTGGGCGAAACATCCCACCGCGCGTAAGATATTCTGCGACCCGGCCGGCAAGCCGATGGATTCGGCGGCGTTCGCCAGCCTGACCGCGAAGGCCGAAATGGATGGGCGCGACCTGGTGTTCGCGATTGGCGGACATGACGGCCTGCCGGCGGGCTGGGCCGCGCGCGCCGACCTTCTGCTATCGCTTTCGGCGCTGACGTTTCCGCACGAATTGGCGCGCGCCATGCTGGCGGAGCAGATTTATCGTGCGTTTGCAACCTTGCGGGGCCATCCCTACCCGCGATAACGTAAGCATTGCATGACTTGGTTTAAACATGGCTTGGTTCAAACGAGATAAGCCCCTCGGCGAAGGCTTGCCCCGCGTGGAAGACGCCGAACGCCGGGTTCGCACCGAAGGGCTTTGGCAGAAGTGCGAAGGCTGCCGCCAGATCACGTGGAAGAAAGAGCTGGCGGACAACTGGAACATCTGCCCCAAGTGCGGCCACCATTTCCGTATCGACGCCGCCACGCGCCTGAAGCTCCTCTTCGACGGCGCATTCGACATGTTCGACGACGGGCTTTCTTCCTCCGACCCGCTGGGGTTCGTCGATAAGCAGCCCTACCGCGACAAGTTGCGCGCCACGCAGGAATCCACCAGGCGCTCGGATGCCCTGGTGGCCGCGGCGGGCACGCTGGATGGCCGGCCGCTCGAGATCTGCGCGATGGAGTACGCGTTCATCGGCGGCAGTATGGGGTCGGTGGTGGGCGAGAAGATCGCGCGCTCCATCGACCGGTGTCTCGAAAAGAAGTGTCCCCTGGTGATCGTCTCGGCGTCGGGCGGAGCGCGCATGCAGGAAGGCGCCATCAGTCTGATGCAGATGGCGAAAATTTCAGCCGGCCTGATGCGTTTGGACGAGGCCAGGCTGCCTTACATCAGCGTGCTGACCGACCCGACCACTGGCGGCGTGACCGCGAGCTACGCCATGCTGGGCGATCTGAATATCGCCGAACCGGGCGCGCTGATCGGTTTTGCCGGACCGCGCGTAATTGAGCAGACCATTCGCAAATCGCTGCCCGAGGGCTTTCAGCGCAGCGAGTTTCTATTGAAGCACGGCATGCTGGACGCCGTCGTGCCGCGTCTCGAAATGAAGGCGTACATTGCCACGGCGCTGAAGTTTTTCTTGTAGGGCAGACCCCCTGGTCTGCGCGGGTCCCCTGGACCCGCATTTCTTGAGTCAGGCCGGCCAGGGGGCCGGCCGCGGACCAGGGGGTCCGCCCCACTTTGACTGCATGAACTATCCCGATTCCGTCCAGTTTCTCTACGCGCTCGGAAACGAAATTAAGACCGCCAAGCTAGGGCTCCATCGCATCCGCACGCTGCTGGCGGCGCTGGGTAACCCGCAGGATCAACTGCGCTTCGTCCACGTGGCGGGCACGAATGGGAAAGGCTCCACGTGCGCCATGATCGAGGCCGGCCTGCGCGCGGACGGCCGGCGCACCGGGCTGTTCACGTCTCCGCACCTGACCGAGCCTACCGAGCGCATCCGCGTCAACGGCCAGCCCGTTTCATCCAGCCAGTTCGCCGAAGCGTTTGAACGTGTGCATAGCTGCGCCGAGAAACTGCTGGCGGAGGGCGCAATGGACTGGCATACCACTTACTTCGAAACCGTGACTGCCATGGCGTTCCTCATCTTCCTCGATGAGCGCGTGGACATGGTAGTGCTCGAAGTCGGGTTGGGTGGACGCCTCGATGCCACCAACGTGGTGCGTCCCGATTTGTGCGTCATTACCCAGATCGATTACGACCACGAAGCGTTTCTCGGCAAGAGTCTGGAATCGATCGCCGCCGAGAAAGCGGGCATTCTGAAGACCGGCGCTCCGGCGGTGTTTTCGCGGCAGCGTCCGGAAGCCGCGCGCGTGCTGGACCAGCGCGCGGCTGAGCTCGGCATTCCCGTAGCGCGCACGGATGCCTGGAGCATCCGCGATTTGGAGCTCGATCCGCGCGGCAGCCGTTTTCTGCTTTCCGGCGAGCGCGAGCTGCGGATTCGCTGCCCGCTGGCGGGTGAGCATCAGGTGGAGAACGCCGCTACCGCCGCAGTCGCCCTGACGCGCCTAGGCATCACAGACCAAGCGATTGAAAACGGCATCGCGCGGACCGCATGGCCGGGCCGCTTGGAGCGCGTCTCGGAACGGCCTGAGATCATATTGGATGGCGCGCACAATCCGGCCGGCGCGCGTGCGCTGGCGGCGTATATCCGCCGCTTCTATTCGCAGCGCCGCGTCCGCCTGATCTATGGGGCCATGCGCGACAAGGCCATCGAAGAGATCGGCGGCATCCTGTTTCCCTGCGCGCAGCAGGTGATTGTGACTGCGCCGCGGCAAGTGCGCGCCATTGAGCCGGAGACGCTGCGCGATATCGTCGAACATGCCGATCTGCGTAGCGCGCCGGCGCTCGAAGACGCGCTGGAGTTGGTGGCGGACGCGACGGGCGAAGACGCCATTTTTATCACCGGATCGCTGTTTCTGGTGGCCGAGGCTCGCGCTATGATTGGTGCGAAGCGATGAGTCTTGCCCGTACCTGGCTCTTCTCCGTTCCACTGATCCTGCTTTCCACCATCGTGCTGGGGACGATGACGTTGATCGCTTCCCTGTTTGACCCGAATGGCGATGTGCAGCACCGGATAGCGCAAGTCTGGGCGAAGACGCTGCTGGCAGTGAGCTTTGTTCGGGTGCGCAGCGAAGGCGTGGAGAAGCTCGACCCGCAGGGTAGTTACGTCTTCGTGGCGAACCATGGCAGTTTAATGGATATTCCGGCGGCGCTCGCCGTTCTTCCGCAGCAGTTCCGCTTCTTCGCGAAGAAGGGCTTGTATAAGATTCCGTTTCTGGGCTCGCATTTACACCGCGCCGGCCATTTGCCCGTGGATTACAGTAACCCACGCAATTCGCTCAAGAGCATGACGCAAGGCGCGCGCGTAGTGGCGGCTCGCGGCATTTCGATGCTGCTCTTCCCCGAGGGCGGCCGTACGGTCGAAGGACTGGGCGCCTTCAAGGAGGGCGCGGCGTACATCGCCATCAAGGCGGGAGTGCCGATTGTTCCAGTGGCCATCGCCGGAATGCGCGAGCTGCTGCCGATAGGGTCGGCGCATTTGCGCAGCGGCAATGTGAGAGTGCGGGTGGGTGACCCGATTTCGACAAAGGGACTGACTATCGCCGACCGCGTAGAACTGACCTTGCGGCTTTATGACGCTGTGGCCGGGTTGCTGGCGAAATAGGCAATGTGACACTGCGTTTGCATTGTGTTCATTTCTTCATGACAATGGAATAAATGCGGCGTTCCAACGCGCGGCGTCGCTGGAGCTGCTTCGCCGCACCATCTGGCTTGGCTCGGCGCGCAAAGATCTGGCCCTGATGAAAGATCCCAAAGAGACCGGCGCCGTCAGCCTGCCCGACTTGATCTCTCTGCTGGACGAAACCGCGCGCACGAAGTCGGTGGAACGGTATTTTCTACATCAAGTTTCCGGATAGCGACTGAGGCTCATCCGCCGCCTTAATCTTCTGCCGCACCCTGTAGAATGCAGTAGAGGATGCCGCATATGACATCAAGCAACCAACCCTCGCGCCGCCGGCTGGGGGCTGCCCTCCCAGAGATCTTTCCGCTGGCTCTCGGATGCATGGGGATGTCCGGCGTGTACGGACATGCCGATGAGAACGAGAGCATCGCGACCATTCATGCCGCGCTCGACCGCGGCGTCAATTTGCTCGATACCGGCGATTTCTACGGCATGGGGCACAACGAAGCGCTCATCGGGCGCGCGCTTAAAGGGCGCCGGGATCGGGCGCTGCTCTCGGCGAAATTCGGCGCGTTGCGCGATCCGGGTGGAAATTGGCTGGGCGTCGATACCCGCCCGGCAGCCGTAAAGAACTTTTTGGCGTACAGCCTGACGCGGCTGGGCGTGGACTATATCGATATCTACCGGCCCGCGCGGCTCGACGCCAGTGTCCCTATCGAAGACACCGTCGGCGCCATCGCCGATGCCGTGAAGGCCGGATGGGTGCGCGCCGTCGGGCTATCCGAGGTGGGAGCCGCCACCATTCGCCGCGCGCATGCCGTGCACGCGATCTGCGATCTGCAAATCGAATACTCCTTGATCAGCCGCGGGCCCGAAGCTGAAATATTTCCCACACTCAGCGAGCTCGGCATCGGCGTGACTGCCTACGGCGTGCTCTCGCGGGGCTTGCTGAGCGGCTCCACGCCGGCGGCCAAGGGCGATTTTCGCGCTCACTTCCCGCGCTTCACGGGGGAAAACGGCGTCCGCAATCGGCGGCTGGTGGAGACGCTGAAGCATCTGGCAGAGGCCAAGGGAGTGCGGCCGGCGCAACTCGCCATCGCATGGGTATTGGCCAAAGCAGAGAATATCGTTCCGGTAATTGGCGCACGGACGCGCGCGCAGTTGGAAGAATCGCTGGGCGCGCTTCGGGTTAAGTTATACGCGGAGGAATTGGCCGGCATCGAAGGACTTATTCCGGCATCCGCGGCCGCGGGCACGCGGTACGCCGAAGCACAGATGAGGATGCTCGATAGCGAGCGGTGAGGCTTATTCTTGTGTGCAGATGAGGCGAGCAAAGCTGCGAAATTGGAAGAGTTTTTAAGGGCCATATGCGGCATGGCTGCAGAAAGTGTTGGACGTTACGCCGACTCCGGAGCAGACCAAGGCGAACGACGATCATGGCGAAAGCTAGCGTGATTGTCCGGCGGCAACTGGCGTCTGCGATGCCCGAAATCCAGAAGCTGCCGAAGGAAGTCGAGGCGCCAAAGAAGTAGCGGTCGCACGGCCGGCTTCCGCCAGCGCCATTTTCGGGCTGCGCACGTCCGCGATACTCACTACGCTCTTGTCGAAGACCGTCATGTCCTGAACCAGCAGGTTGACGTCCATGCCTTCTTCCAGAACGATTTCGTGCTCGATCCAATCCGAGAGGGGTAGATTGCGGAAGAAAATGCGTTCCTGCAGCACCAGGCTCTTGCGATGCTTCATCAACAGACGATTCTCACGCGTATAGTGGCGCTGCTCGACGGTGATCTCGTCCAGAAAGGTGTCGAACGCCTGACGCCGCGCAGTTTCCTCGGCGGCGTGGACGGCGCTTTGAAAACCGGCTTTCACCGTGGCTTTTTCCACTTCCAGCGCGCCGCGCTTTTCGGCCATGATTTCGCGCTGATTAGCGAGCGCGACGTCCATACGCGCCTGCATCACAAACCACGACAGCAGTCCGGCGGCGACTGCCACGAATCCCGGCAGTAAGATCCAGAGCAAGGCTTCCATGGCGTTAATGTTAACCGCGGGCCGCCAAGCATAGCTAGATATCAAAAGGTAAACCGGCAACGTTATCTCTGGTAACGCCGCGGTAACTTTTAACGCCGCGGCTGGTACGCCGGCGGTAACTCTGGTAGCGCCGGCGGTAACTCTGGTAGCGCCGGCGGTAACTCTGGTAGCGCCGGCGGTCTTGCCGCCGGTGTTTTTAGGAGCGCAAAGTGGCCGAGTATGCCCGCCCTACTGCGAGCCGTCGATTTTCCTGCCGGACAGCGTATATCGCAGTTCCCCGAATCGAAAGCCCAACAGCGGGCCGAAGATGGATGCCAGGCGCGCGGCCATGCCGGGGCCGAATCCCTGGTACTTGGCTATGAATGCGGCGTGCGCGAGCAGCGCGTCGGCGCGCTCCTGCGCTGTGTATTCGCCGGCGCCCGCATGGAACACGCGCACCGTGGGCGCCAGAAGGATCTTCTTCGATGCGCGGCGGAACTGCGCCGCCAGATCGGCGTCGCCGCCCGCTTGGCCGAAGCGCTCGTCGATCTGCCGCGTCGCCTTGATGTAGAAAATGCGCGCCATCAGGGCGGCCCCGCGCGGATATTCCACCGGCGCCAGCGCGTCGCCCGCCGGCTGGGCCGGGCGCCATACGAAATCGGGCGGCAGGCTGCCGAACTGCGGCGCCGGATTGCCTTCGGCATCCACCAGCAGTGGGCACACCGCAGCCGCATCCGGATTGGCGTCCAGCGTATCGGCCAGGCGCATGGCGGCCTCGGGAGGAACCACAGTATCGTCGTGCAGAAAGAAGACGTACTCGGCGTCGGCCGCCCTCCATCCCAGGTTCATGGCTTTGGTCAAGCCGAAATTCTTCGGCAGGCGGATCCATTGCAGATCGGGAAACTCGGAATCGAGCGCCTCGCTGCCGTCCATGGAGCCGTTTTCCACGACAACGATTTGCAGCCTTTCGCGGCCTTCGGATTTTTCGAGCGCTGCCAGGCATTGACGCAGCATCGCCTGGCGGTCGTGCGAAACCACCACCGCAGTGACGCGCGGCGCCTGTTTTTCCTGCTCTGGGTGAGGTTGAGGCGTCAAGAAGATAGGATAGCGCGCGGCCACGGAAGAATGCGCGATGCCGTGCTTCCGCGTTCCGCCTGTGCGTGATAACGTGTGAGGGTGACTGGGCGCGAAATCTTCCGGACGATCGTCGAAATAGGCATCATTCCCGTGGTGCGAGCCGCCACCGCGGAGGCGGCAATACAGGCGGTCGAGGCTTGCTTCAATGGCGGCATCCGCGCGGCGGAGATCACCATGACAGTCCCGGGCGCGATACCGGCGCTGGAAAAGCTCGCCGGACGCTTTGGCGGCAAGATGCTGATTGGCGCGGGTACGGTGCTGGATGCGGAAACGGCGCGCATTTCCATACTTGCCGGAGCGGAGTTCCTGGTGGCGCCGAACCTGCGCGCGGCCACTATTGAAATGGCGAAGCGGTATTCCAAGGCGATCTTCCCCGGCGCGCTCACCCCCACGGAAGTGCTGGCGGCGTGGGAGGCGGGCGCGGATGCGGTCAAGGTCTTTCCCTGCGGCAACGTGGGCGGCCCGAAATACATCAAGTCGCTCAAAGGGCCATTCCCCCACATCGAGATGGCGCCGACAGGCGGAGTGACGCTCGAGACCATCGGCGATTTCTTCCGGGCCGGCGCATGCGCGGTGGGGGTGGGCGGCGAACTGGCCGACGCGACCTTGCTGAAGGAGGGGCGATTCAGCGAAATTGAAGAACGCGCCCGGCGATTCCTGGCAGCCGCCGCAAAGGCTCGGTCGCACGGGTGAACCTTTTGGCCGCGGTTGCCGCGCGGAAATATTTTGCGCTACCGGAAGCGGCCTGCACAAAACCAGTGCAGCAGGGTTTTGGGTGCAGACGGCCTCTGATGGCCGCCGTGGCGCACGCACCCTTGCGTGCAGCGTTCACACTCATGTGAACGCGACATGTCCTAACAGCCCTCCGCCGGAACGGTTGTCAGCGATTATTTCCCGTGATACCTTCAGATTCGGACGAAACATCTGGAAAGCGAGGGCACGGCTGATGCACCGTAACGCACACGTTTTTTGCTTTCTCGTACTGACTCTTGCCGGATTGAGCGGCTGCTCCAGCGGGCCATCGGCCAAAGAATCCAAGAAAGCCGAGACCGCGCCAGACAAAATCCAGGGAAAGGCCCAGGCAAATCCGTCGGAATCGACCGCGGCCGATGCCGCTCTGAACGCGGGTGGACCTTCTATGTACCTTGTGGATGGCCTGCGTCGCTACCGCCTGTTCTTCAAGACAGCCTTCCAGGTAGAGTCAGGGAAGGAGTATATTGCCGAGGGCGTCTATGCGCAAAAGGCCATTGACGAGATTGGCGATCCCGACCAGGGCAAGAACGGCTATCCACTCCAATCGAGCTGCGAGCGTGTCGTCAAGATGGCTTGGCCCGGGCTGGCCTTCGATGTGACCGATTTGCATACCTCGGTTTTGTGCGCCAGGGTGAAACGCTATCCCGCCAGGCCCGTATTCCTGGTGACGCGACTACTGCCCGTTG
The DNA here is from genome assembly GCA_049522755.1 of Bryobacteraceae bacterium. Lineage (GTDB taxonomy): Bacteria > Acidobacteriota > Terriglobia > Bryobacterales > Bryobacteraceae > PALSA-243. The sequence goes on from JBEKNN010000003.1 coordinate 45,801, forward strand.
CACCCTCCGCTGCATCCAAGCAGAGCGGCACTGCCGAACCCAAGAAAGACGCAGAGGCTGAAGACATCCCGGAAGTCTCTGTAACGGCAGATAAACAACGCGCCCTTCTAATTGAGGGCCCGACCGTTGAAACCGCGCCCCTTTGGGCGCCCGCGGGGGGAACGGCTAGTTGCAAACTCGTCATCGACAAGGAAGGGAGAATTTCGGAGCTCGAAACCGGCGCGCAACTCTGTGAGAGTGTCCCGTGGACTCAGTTTCGTTATAAGCCCACAGTTCAGCGCGGCCACCCGGTCAAAGTGAAAACCGAGGTAGAAGTGCGTTTCGAGCCGCGAAAGTAAGAGCCTCGATGTACTAATCCTAATCCTCGCGCCCTGATCTTCGCGCCCCTGACGGAATCTCGAAGCTTCTTCTCCCCACCCGGCGCGCAGGTGCAAAACGACGCAGGTTCATGCAATAGTAGTATAGACTCGGGGGCTGTGCCCTCAGACCGTTCCTCAGAGAGAGGCTATTTGAAGAAGCTGCTACTTTCGTGCACTATCTCTGTGTTCATTTTTCAGGCGCGAACTTCTCCGCTCGCTTTCATCGCTTTGAACCGCCAGAACTTGAACCCCGGAAAACTGCCGCCGCCGGATTGGCAAATCAAGGTAAGCCATGGCCGGCCCGATCTTTCCGTGTGTTCCGGACCCGATAGCCCCTGTCTGCACCTGAAAAGCGCCAGCGCCTCCTTCGGTCTGGAGCGCAGCGTAGACGTCGATTTGACCCAAATGCCGTATCTGACGTGGAGCTGGAAAGTAACCCAACTTCCCCCGAATGGCGATTTCCGCAATGCCGCCACCGACGATCAGGCGGCCCAGGTATTGGTGGCATTCCCCGACCGCCGCATTCTGAGCTACATCTGGGATAGCACGGCGCCCAAGGGGACGGCGCTGAAGGCCAGTTATATCCCCCTGATTCACGTTTTCGACATCGTTTGCGAGTCCGGCGCCGCCGATGTCAATCGCTGGATCGCAGAGAATCACAATGTTGCGGCCGACTTCCAGCGCGCCTACGGCAAGCCCCCTTCGCGCGTCAAAGGGCTTCGCATTCAAATCAACTCGCAGCATACCGGCGCCACCGCCGAAAGCTATTTCGGCGACGTGGCCTTTCGCAGCGCGCCGCAGTGATCCTTGTCACGGGCGGCACCGGTTTCATCGGCAGCCATCTTTTGGACCGGCTAGCCGATGCCGGTGAGCCCGTACGCGTGCTGGTTCGGCATAAGACGGTGCGGCGCAATACGGCGCTGCCGCGCGGCGTGGAACCCGTTTCCGGAGATTTGGCAACCGGTGAAGGCCTGGCCGAGGCTGTGCGCGGCGCGGGTACCGTCATCCACATAGCCGGCGTGCTCAAGGCCCTGACGCCGGAGGATTATTACCGCGGCAATGCGCGCGCCACCGAAAACCTGGCGCGAGCGGCGGCGGGGCAGGCAATCCGCTTCGTCCACGTCAGCTCGCTGGCCGTCTGTGGACCCAGCCCGGCGGACGGCTCCGTCAACGAGGATTCCGAAACGCGCCCGTTGACTCACTATGGCAAGTCGAAATTGGAGGCGGAGCGGATCGTTCGTTCCCTGCTGCCCCAGGCCGTGATTGTGCGCCCGCCGGTGGTCTACGGTCCGCGCGACACGGGCGTGTTCCCATTTCTGAGGTCTATTGCGCGCGGCGTGGAGGTGCGCATCGCCGGCGGCGAGCGTTGGTTCAGCGCGATCTACGTGCGCGACCTGGTGGATGGCATCCTGGCGGCCGCCGCCAGCCCGCAGGCTCCCGGCCGCACCTACTTCCTTTCGCACGCCCAGCCGGTGAACTGGAGCCATCTGGGCGACGCCACGGCCCGTCTGGTGCGCCGCAAACGGCTGGTGCTGCGCGTGCCCGTAAGCGCCGCCTATGGCATCGGTTACCTGGCCGAACTCTGGTCGGCGCTCACCCGCAACCCCGGCATGGTCTCGCGTGAAAAGATCAGCGAAGCCACATGCGCCCGTTGGGTGTGCGATACGCGCCGCGCAGCTACCGAGCTTGGCTTCGAAGCCAAGACGTCGCTCGACGCCGGCCTGGCCGAGACTCTGGCCTGGTATAAGGAGGCCGGTTGGGTGAAATACTAAAGCGCGGCGCCGGCTTCTGGCCAGTGGACAAGCTGGTCTTGGCTTATTTCGCCTTCATGGCGGTCATGCTGCTTGCCTGGTGGGGCAGCGTCCCCCACGCCGGATGGCTGCTGGCGTGGCACGTGGCCGGCGCGGCGCTGCTGGTGTATCAGATCAAGCGCCCCAACCGGACTACCTGGCTCTTCCGGAACTGGTACCCCGTTATCTACGTAGCTTCCTGTTACAAAGAGATGGCCGACTTCCTGCCCTTGGCGCGACATGTCATCTACGACCAGCAGTTGGCGGACCTCGATGAGCGCATTTGGGGCCTTCAACCCGGCGTTTGGCTTAGCCGGATTCAGTCGCCGGTTTTCACTGAATTTTTGCAGTGGATTTATACGTTTTTTATTCCCGCCGTTCTCCTGGTGGCCTTTCTTTTATGGCTCCGCGGCCATTACGCGGAGTTCCAATATTATGCTTTTTTAATCGCGCTGGGCTATCTGGTCTCTTATCTCGGTTACGTGCTGGTACCTGCGCGGGGTCCCCGGTTTCTGCTTAAAGACTTTGAGCACTTACCTTTACACGGGCTTTGGTTGTTTCAAGGCATGCAATCGACGCTCGACAAGCTGGAATCGGTGGCGTACGATGCGTTTCCGAGCGGCCACACCGAGCTAACCATCCTCGCTTGGTGGTCCAGCAAGGCGGTGTCCAAGCGTTGGTTCAGCGCGTATTTTGCCTACACTCTGAGCATCATTTTTGCTACAGTTTATCTTCGATACCACTATACGGTCGACGTGTTCGCGGGAGCCCTCGTCGCGGTCGTTCTGATCGCGGCCTCCCCGTTCCTGTACCGAAGACTGCAATGAGGAGCGAAATATTGGGCGGCTTGGAAGTTGTATCGGTCAATGGGAAGAGCGGGCTGAAGGAGTTCATCGAATTCCAATACACGCTCTACACCGGCGACCCCTATTTTGTTCCGCAGCCCCGCATGGCCATCAAGGACTTACTGAACCGGGAAAAACACCCCTTCTACGCGAATGCGGATATGGAGATGTTTCTGGCCCGGCAGAATGGCAAAATAGTGGGCCGCGTCGCCGCCATTTTCGATCGCGCGCATAACCGGTTTCATGAGGAGTCCGCCGGCTTTTTCGGCTTCTTCGAATGCATTGACGACCAGGCCGTCGCCGATGCTTTGCTCGGCAAAGCCCGGCAGTGGCTGAAGGACCGCGGAGCGCAGGTGATCCGTGGTCCCGTGAACCCGTCGACGAATTATGAGTGTGGAATGCTTACCGAGGGCTTCGATTCGAGTCCCATGGTAATGATGACGTATAATCCACGCTACTACCCGCAGCTAATGGAAAAGGCTGGATTGCGAAAGGCCAAGGATCTGTTCGCCTACGTCAGCCACGCGCAGAAGATCGAGATGGCGAAAATCGATCGCGTGGCGGACCGGGCGGTGAAGTCGAACGGCGTCACCATCCGCCCGATCAATATGAAAGATTTCGACGCCGAGGTGGAGCGGGTCTGGGAAGTGTATGGATCGGCATGGGCGCGGAATTGGGGCTACGTGCCCATGACCAAGGAGGAGTTCCGCCTCCAGGGCAAGGATATGAAGATGATTCTAAAGCCCGAACTGGTGTTGATTGGCGAAAAAGCCGGCCGTACGGTAGGCTTCGCGCTGGCTCTTCCGGACGTCAATTTCGCTCTCAAACCGGCGGGTGGCCATCTTTTCCCCCTCGGCATCTTCAAAATCCTGTATTATCAACGTTTGATCAAAGGTGTACGGGTACTCGCATTAGGGGTGGTGGAAGAGTACCGGGCAACAGGGCTGGCGGCGGCCTTTTATGCCATGCTGGTCCGCAACGCACGCAAGCTGGGTTTCGGTCCGTGTGAGATGTCCTGGATTCTGGAGGACAACGTTTTGATGAACCGCTCCGCTGAATTGATGGGAGCCAAGCGCTATAAGACTTACCGAATCTATGAATGGAACTGAATACCATGCGCGCATCCAATAGCGTAGTCACCGGCAGGAAGAAAAGCGCCGCGTCGAACGATCTTTTCGACAAGTGCCGGAGCTTCACCCGTCCCGGTGATCTTCAGGCGGCAGGGCTCTACATGTACTTCGAGGTCTTTGGAGACCGCGAAGGTTGCGGACCAGGTGAAGTCCGCATGGGCAACCGGAAGGTGCTGATGTTCGGGTCGAACGATTATCTCGACTTGATTACGCATCCCAAGGTGAAGGAAGCCGCGGTTCAGGCCATCAGGAAGTACGGCAGTGGATGCAGCGGCTCTCGCCTGCTGAACGGCACCCTGGACATGCATATACGCCTCGAAAGCGAGCTGGCGGCATTCGTCCATAAAGATGCCGCGATGATCTTCGGAACCGGCTTCCAGGCCAATTACGCCACCCTTTCGGCGCTCACCGAAAAGGGCGACGTGATGATTTGCGACCATAACCTGCACGCCAGCCTGGTGGAAGGCGCGCTGCGGTCGCCCGCGCGCACGGTGCGCTTCCGCCACAACGATATGGACCACTTCGAGCGGTGTCTCGAGAACTGCCCGCCCGAAGAGAAGATCTTCATTGTGTCCGAAGGCGTGTTCAGCATGGAAGGCGATATCGCCGACCTGCCTGGCACCCTGCGCGTAGCCAAGCCTTACGGCGCGCGCGTGTTTGTGGATGAAGCCCACGGCATCGGCGTGCTGGGCCGGACCGGCGCGGGCGCGGCCGAGCATCTGGGCGTGCTGGACGAAGTGGATATCATCATGGGCACGTTCAGCAAGTCGCTGGCGTCCGTAGGCGGCTTTATCGCCGCGGAGCGCGCCGTGGTGGATTATCTGAAGCACACGGCGCGGCCTTTCGTCTTCTCGGCCAGTTTACCGGCGGCTTCGGTGGCGGCAGTTGGCGCGGCCCTCGATATCATGCGGAAGGAGCCGGAGCGGCGCCTGCATTTGCTGCACATCGCCAACAAGCTGCGCGATGAGCTGCGGTCGCGCGGATTCAACGTGCTGCCCGGCGAGACGGCGATTGTGCCGGTGGTAATTCGCGAAGAGGTCGACCTGTGCCGGTTGTGCAAGACGCTGCTCGAACAGGGCATCTACATCAACCCGGTGCTGCGCCCCGCCGCGGCGCAGAATCTGCTGCGCATTTCCTGCACGGCCGCGCATACCGAGCAGCACGTGGAACGCCTGGTGCGCACGCTCGAAAAGGTGTCCGACGAGCTGGGAATCGTGCGGTAGATGGCGGAGCGCGTAGTGATGGAACGCCTGGTTCGCAATCGCGCGCCGGGGCGGGAATTCGACGTCGAATTCTGGCAGGCGCTGGGGCCGGCGCGGATACTCGAAGCCGCCTGGAATCTGGTGGTCACTGCCGCATCGCGCAAGGGCATAAGTGAAGATCAGCTGCGATTACAAAGATCTGTTGAGAGGTTTGAACGCGGCCGGCGTAAGGTATCTAATCGTGGGCGGATACGCCGTAATGATCTACACGGAGCCTAGTTTTACCAAAGACCTCGACATTTGGATCGACCCCACTATCGACAATGCGCAAGCCCTATTCAGGGCGCTGAGTGCATTCGGCGCCCCGCTCAAAGGGATTTCGCCGCGGGATTTCACCGAACCCGAGATCTTCTACCAAATGGGCGTCGAGCCCGTGCGGATAGACGTGCTCACATCCCGCGAAGATCTGCTTCTATCGAAGAAACTCACCGGCCGCTCCCGCGATCGGGAGCATGCGCGGCGCCTTCGGAAGCCGAAGAAGAGCGATTGAATGGCGGCAATGGCGCCCGCTGGGCCGCGTGCGGTGCGGCTGGGATTCGAGCCGGGAGCGTCTAAATAGCCCGTGCGGCTCTCAGCGCCTGTATAAGGGCCTTGAAAGAAGCGGCTTGCAGAATTTCCGTCTTGAGGTCTGATGCTTCAGTATGCTGCGTTTAAACGTCGTCGTCTTTGCCGATGGCGACCAGAAGAGCGTCCCGTAAGGTTTCAATCGGGCATTCAGTTATCGGTCGAACGCTTATCTGAACGGGAATTCTCGGGTTGTAGGCTGCGTGAATCAATCTCACGAACAGGTTCCGCCGGGCTCGCGAGACGATGGCGTCAACCATCCAAGCTCGATCGCTCCAATCGTACAGTAAGACACGGCGCTTGTTGTATTTCTTAATGGCCGTGTTGGTCCACATTGCTAGCTGCGCCACACTGGCAAGATACTCGACCCATCCATCCTCCGCCACGATCAAGGCGGGAAATGTAACGGCATCCAGGTCCATTGGAAGGTCAATTTCAGCTCTTTAAATGGGTACAGTTCCGGCCGCCTGTCCAGCGGCGGAATTTAAGTGCCTACCTCAAAAAAAGATCAACGCTCATCGCCGGCTGCCGGAGGTTGTCCCCTGCCGGCGCGCTTCAGTATCCGCTTGGCTTTTCCGATATTCGCCCGGCTGGATCGCTCGCGGAAATAATCGTCCGTCCGCAGCGCCGACAGCTTTTCCGCTACCGCCACGTTGATTAACTGGTTCAGCGCAACGCCTTCCGACTCCGCCACACGCTTGGCTTCTTCTAACAATGACGTCTGAAGGCGCAGGGCAACATTACTTCTTCTCATGCTTCGCTCCTTGCAACTCCCGCCAGATCTCACCCGGCGGGATCGCTCGAATCCCAAATTCCCGCGCAGCTTCGGCCAGATGCCGCACGTTAAAGGTAGCCAGCAGATCCGCCTGGCCGTTGACCGCAGTGTCCAACACCATTTCGTCCTGCGGATCTTTGAGGCGCGGTCTCCACAGAAACCGAAAAGCGACAGGCTCGATCACCGCCGCCAACGCATCCAGGATTGCGTTGGTTTCTTCCACTGTTAAGCCGGTCCTTTCCAGTTGCTCGCGCCGGGTCAAGACAGCTTCGTATTCCAGCATAAGCGGCACGGAGGCCAATACTATAATTTCCCGGTTTAGTGCAGCCAACAGCAGTTGCCGGGAAGCGCCCCGATCGCTCCGCAGGGCCGCGACCAGAACGTCGGTATCCAGCACAATCCGCACTTGATCCCTGAAAAATGATATCACATGCAATATACCCAGCAAATCTCGATGGCTGAGTCCAATGCTTCCCCGGTAACCATCGAGCCGCCGGGCGCATCCGATGGGAACGGACCGCTCAGGGCCACTTTCCAGTAGTACCAGACCTCACCATTGTGCGAGCTTAAACCGACTCGCACACAGAACTTGCGCCGCCTCACGCTAAAATACGCCTAGCGGAGGAGAATTGCCGGCTTCCAGCCGAACCAGCGGCCCCAACTCTAAACACACATTCGCGGGGCTCGATTCCATTTCGCTCCAGCGTGAAGACCAGATCCTGCTGCTGCTCACGCTCATCATCGGAGCGGTGGTCGGCTTCGTCGTCGTAGCGTTTATTCTGGTCACCGAAAACCTCGGATCGAAGCTCTATCCAGCCAACGGCGCTGCCTGGCGGCGGCTGCTGATTCCCGTCGCCGGGTCCCTCACGGCCGGATTTTTTCTTGCCCGCTATTTCCCTAACGCCCGCGGCAGCGGCATTCCGCAAACCAAGACCGCGCTGTTTCTGCGCGATGGGTACATCAGCTTCAAAACCGTGCTGGGCAAATTCAGTATGTGCGCCATCACGCTCGCCAGCGGCATAGCGCTAGGGCGCGAAGGGCCCTCGGTCCACGTCGCCGCGGGTATCGCGTCGGTGCTGGGCCGGCGGCTGGGGCTATCGCCCCGGAGCGTGCGCGCGCTGTTGCCCATTGGCGCCGCAGCCGCGCTGGCGGCGGCGTTCAACACACCTATCGCCGCCGTGCTGTTCACGCTGGAAGAAGTGATGGGCGATATGCACGCGCCGGTGCTAGGCTCCATCGTATTGAGCTCGGCTACTTCGTGGATGGTGCTGCACCTCCTGCTGGGCGATGAGCCGCTGTTCCATGTGCCGGCGTACCAACTGGTGCACCCCATAGAGTTCGTCTTCTACGCGGTGCTGGGCGTGGTGGGCGGCCTGGTCTCGGTGGCTTTCGTCAAGCTGCTGTTGTGGATGCGCAAGCGCTTTCTCCGCATGCCGAAATCCACCGTGTGGCTGCAGCCGGTCGCGGGCGGTTTGCTGGTCGGCGTGCTGGGCTGGTTTGTGCCGCAGGTACTTGGCGTGGGCTACGGTTTTGTGGATCAGGCCCTCAACGGCAAGATGCTGATCGGCGCCATGGCGCTTCTGGTCGGCCTGAAAGTGATCGCCACGGCCACTTGCTACGCTTCCGGCAATGCCGGCGGCATCTTCGGTCCAAGCTTGTTTATGGGGGCGATGGCGGGAGGCGCGGTGGGCGGCGTGGCGCACTGGCTCATGCCCGATTACACCGGCAGCGTGGGCGCCTACGCGCTGGTGGGGATGGGCGCGGCGTTCGCGGGCACCATTCGCGTGCCGCTAACCTCGGTGATCATGATCTTCGAGATCACACGCGATTATTCCATCATCGTGCCCCTGATGATCGCGAATCTGCTGAGTTACTTTATCTCCAGCCGTCTGCAGGAAGAGCCCATTTACGAAGCGCTGCAGCACCAGGACGGCATTCATCTGCCTTCCGGAGCGCGTGCGCGCGAAGACCTGATCACGGTGGCGCACGCGCTCAAACCCGAGATGCACGCGCTGCCGGCGACGTTGAGCGTGGCGCAGGCGCTGGCGTCCGTCGAGGGTGAGCGCACTGTCTGGCCGGTGACCGATGAAAACGGACTGCGCGGCATGATCGCGAAAGACCAGCTTGAAGCCGCTGCCGCGGGAGGATTCGGCGAGCAGACGCTGGGCGATCTGGTTCCCGATCCGGGTCCCATCGAGGATCTCAACGAGGCGCGCTTCCCGCATGTTCATCCCGACCACTCGCTGCAATCGGCCATGCAGCGCCTGTCGCAATGCGGCCTCGCGGAACTTCCGGTGGTGAGCCGCGGCAACATTCGCGAGCTGCGCGGAACCATTTCGGCGAAGGATGTTCTGGATGCGTTCGCCCTCGGGAGACCAGCCGCTGCCGTGGCCGCCGAAACCAAGACGACGCGGAAGCTATTCGTGGGCGTAGTGGCGGCGCTGATTGCGATAGCGCTGCTGATGGGCTTCCTCAACTACTTCTTCCGCATAGAACGCGCCGGCCGCGCTAACAGTTACTATCAGGCCGGGCAAGAGCTGATGCAGCGCGGCAGCTATGAGGAAGCCATTGAGCGATACCGCGATGCGCTTTCCGTTTCGCACAGCGTCGATTACCGCCTGGCGCTGGGCCTGGCGCTGGTAAAAGCCGGGCATACCAGTGAAGCGCCCGTCTATCTCAACGAAGTGTTGCGTGAGAAGCCCGGGAACGGGCCGGCGCATCTGGGGCTGGCGCGCGTGGCGGCGCAGGAAGGGCGAATCGACGAGGCTGTTTCGCACTATCAGCGGGCCATCTACGGTACATGGCCCCAGCAGACCCGCGAGAATCAGTTCCAGGCGCGCCTTGAGGTGATCGATGCGCTGGCGAAGGCGGGCAGGCGAGAGCAGGCCCAGGGGGAACTGCTTTCCACCACCGCGGCGATTCCAGCGGACAACGACTCGTTGAAGAAGCAGGTGGGGCAGATGCTGATCGAGTATGGGCTGCCGAAGGCTGCGGAGAACCTGTTCCGCGAGGTGGCGCAGCGCAACAAGCAGGACGCGGGCGCGCTGGAGGGCTTGGGCGACGCCGAGTTCGCAAACGGGGAATATGCGGCGGCGCAGGACGCCTATCGCGGCAGCCTGGCGCTCGATCCGGCCAATGCGGCCATTGCCAACAGGGCGGATCTCTGCGAGCGGATTCTGGCGCTGGAGCCGGATTTGCGGGGCTTGGGCGCCACGCAGCGCTACGAGAGGAGCTTGAAGATTCTTGGCGGAGTATTGGACGAACTGGCGCGGTGCGGCGGAGACGGGGACAACGCCGCGGTGCAGCAGGCGCAAGCCGCGCTGGCGCGCAAGAAGCGGCCGAGCTCTTATAGCGACGCGGCGGATTCCAATCGCGCGCTGGCGCTGGAGTTATGGGGAGCGCGGACGCCGTCTTGCGCGGGGGCCGGCGGCGACGACGCGTTGGACCGGGTAATGGCTCAACTGGCGCCCAGGTAGATGGCAGAGGACGCCGTGAAGGTCATTTTATTCGGCGCCACCGGAATGGTTGGGCAAGGCGTTCTGCGCGAGTGCCTGCTGGATGCGAACGTGCAAAGCGTCCTCTCCATCGGACGCAGCGCGACTGGGCAGAAGCATGAGAAGCTCCGCGAGATAGTAAGGAAAGACCTCGCCGATCTTACAGACAGCGAGCGCGAGTTACAGGGCTACGATGCCTGCTTCTACTGCCTGGGCGTTTCCTCGGCCGGTATGACCGAAGCGGATTACCGGGATGTGACTTACTCACTTACCCTGGCGGTTGCGCGAACGCTGGCGCGACTTAGCCCGGGAATGACGTTTATCTATGTGTCCGGCACGGGGACAGACAGTACAGAGACCGGGCGTTTTATGTGGGCGCGCGTGAAGGGCAGAACCGAGAACGAACTGCTTCGGTTACCGTTCCACGCCGCCTACATGTTCCGTCCCGGCTTCATCCAGCCGCTGCACGGGGTCAGATCGAAAACGGCCCTCTACCGGATCTTGTATACCGCGATGGGGCCGCTCATCCCTCTGCTGATGGCGGTTGCGCCGCGCTACGTGACCACCACCGAGCGGATTGGCCGCGCCATGATCGAAGCCGCCAGGCATGGGGCGCCGAAGGCCGTGCTGGAAGGCCGCGATATCAATGCGCTCGCCAGGGTATAGCAGTCACCGTGCCGCGTCAGTCGCGGATTCCCGCCGTGAACGCCCATCGCCCGCGAGGTGACCCCTCCACCCCAACAAACTGGCCAGGATAGCGATCCCGATCGGCATAACGAAGGCGAAGCTGGATAATAGCTTTATGCACATCCTGCACGTGCACGTTCACGTCAAGCCCGAGCATCTCGACGCTTTCCAAACCGCCACTGTCGAAAACGCCCGCAACAGCATCCAAGAGCCCGGCTGCGCGCGCTTCGACGTCGTTCAACAGACCGACGACCCGACCCGCTTCGTGCTGGTCGAGTTTTACCGCGATGCGCAAGCGCTTGCCGCGCATCGCGAAACCCCGCACTACCACGCGTGGATCGAGCGCGTCACGGATATGCTGGCCGAGCCGCGTACCCGCACCGTCTATCGCAACGTGCATCCAGGCGACGATGCTTTTTGAGATGTCGTATTCAGAAAATGCATTTTGAATTCGCCACCGCCGCACGCATCGTCTTCGGTTGGGGAGAAGCGCGCCGCCTCGCCGCTGCCGCCGCGCAAATGGGCAGCCGCGCCCTGTTGGTCACCGGATCGTCACTCGAGCGCGCGCGCCCGCTCATCGCCAATCTGGAATCTGCTGGAGTCGCCTGCGCGCCGTTCTCGACCCCATCGGAGCCAACCATAGATCTGATCCGCGCGGGCGCCGAATATGCGCGCGCCGAGGGTTGCGGCATGGTGATCGCGATCGGCGGCGGCAGCGCCATCGATACCGGCAAGGCGCTGGCCGCGCTGCTGACCAACCCGGGCGAACCGCTCGATTATCTCGAAGTGATCGGCCGCGGGCAGCCCTTGCAGCACGCGTCTGCGCCATTGGTCGCGGTCCCCACCACGGCCGGTTCCGGCGCTGAAGTCACCCGCAACGCGGTGCTGGCGTCGCCCGCGCATCGGGTGAAGGCGAGCCTGCGCAGCCCGTTCCTGCTGCCGCGGCTCGCCCTTGTCGACCCCGAACTTACGCTCAATCTGCCGCGGTCCATTACGGCCGCCACGGGGCTCGACGCACTGACGCAGTTGATCGAGCCGTATGTGTCCTCACGCGCCAACGCCATGACCGATCTCTACTGCGTGGATGGCCTCCGGCGCGCCGCCGCGGCATTACCGCGCGTCTGGGAAGACGGACAAGATCGCGAAGCGCGCACGGCTATGTCCTGGGTGAGCCTGCTCGGCGGCTTGGCGCTGGCGAACGCCGGCCTGGGCGCCGTTCACGCCTTCGCGGCTCCCGTCGGCGGCGTGTGGAAGGCGCCGCATGGAGCCATCTGCGCGGCGGTGTTGCCGCATGCCATCGAAGTGAACGTGGAAGCCCTTCGCCGACGGGCGCCCGCCAACCCCGCGTTGCGTCGTTACGACGAGATCGCGCGCCTGCTCACGCGCCAGCCGCACGCCATCGCCGACGACGCCGTGCTCTGGATCGCCAATCTCTGCGACCGTCTGGAGATCCCGCCGCTACGTGCCTACGGAGTCACCGAAGCCGACATCCCCGATCTGGCCGAAAAAGCCGCCCACACCAGCAGCATGAAGGGCAACCCGATCCAGCTCACCGCCGAAGAGCTACGCGAGGTCGCCCTTCGCGCGCTATGAATCTCCGCAGACCGAACACGTGGCGCACGCACTCATGCGTGCCGCGTTCACACTCGTGTGAACGCGCTTGGGTCTTGCGCCACAGTGGGACAGGCGCTTTCGCCTGTCAACCTCGGTGCTGGTCCTGCCCGGTCGAGGGCCCTCACCTTATTCTGCCCGCGTCAACAGATTGAAGCCGCCGCATTCCGGACACCGGTACGCGATTCCCCGCACCACGCCCTTCGCCCGCAGATAAGCTACCGCAAATCCCGATCCGCAGCGCACGCACACATTGATCCACGCCTCGCCGCGCTCCGGAACTGGACCGCCGCCGAAATGGAATTCCCATCCGTAAACGCTCAGCCTCGTTCCCAGGCGCCGGTCGATGCCGCGCAGCAACCACATCAGAACGGCGAGGTACCGCTCGCTTCCATTCAGAAACAGCGCGATACGCCGCGGCGCCGGCGCGGTGCGGTTGCGCCGGTTGAGGAAAGAGAGCGAACTATATAAGCGGTGCGTGGCGCGGTGCGGCAATCGAGTGAGGCGCTCCACCGGAGCCGCCACGTCCTGCGGCGTTCGAAACGCATTGACGTGTCCGCCGCCTTTGGCCAGCCAGCGGTAGATACGGTCGGTCAGCGTGGAGGCATCGGGTACGGCGACATACAACGCGCCGTCACGTTTCACCACGCGGCCGATTTCGCGGAGCGTGGCTTCCAGCTCGACAAAATGTTCCAGGCTATGGTTGCTGATAATCGCATCGAACGCCTCCGCGCGAAACGGCATACGCGCCGCGTCCGCGCTCACATACAGGCCGGCCCCCCGATTCGCGGGAATCTCCAGGTCGAGCCGCACCACCGCCAGGTCCTTCCGATTGGTGGTGAAGCTCCCGGCTCTCGCTCCTAAATCGAGCACGCGCGCGCCCGGCGGCAGGGATTCCAGCAACTCTTGCATGCAGCAGTGTGTTCAGCATAACAGCGTGGGGCAGCCAATTCTGGCTGCAGCCGGCTTTCAACCGGCTTCCGACTTGCCACCGTCAATTTGGCCAAATTTTCGTGGCGGGAACCGGGAACCTCACAGCACCAGTCACAACACTTGAAAATAAATCCGGGCCTCGCAAACCTCGACTCCGCAGATGCCTTGGCCGCCAGCCGGCAGCCTGATCGCTACCCCTCCTAACCTATACTTAAGTTTGGACTTCCGCGAAATTGGCTTCGTTCCGCACTTTCCCGGGGCCCGCCAGAATCGCCTGGTCGGCAGCCGTTTCCCCCAACGCCGCCGCCTTCCAAATCTCCGTGTTCCACGACTACCCCGCGCTACACTGAAACCGGGTCGCAAGCCGCATCCGCATGGCGAGTATTCGGAAACACATTTACAAGCGGCTTACAAGATGCGCTGATCTCGATGAAAGGAGGCGCGTACTTTATTTCATGTGCAGACCGGCCTTCAGGGCCGCCCGATGTGCCGTCCCGTACCAAACTTGACACCGCCAGGAAAAGCTGACCAAAATTGCGAAATCGGAGGCAGTTCCTTTGGCACTTACGATCACCGGTCTGTCCAAGACATATCCCAACGGCGTAAAGGCGCTCAAGAACCTTTCGCTCACTATCGGCAACCTTATGTTCGGCCTTCTAGGTCCGAACGGCGCGGGCAAGAGCTCGCTCATGCGTACGGTGGCAACCCTTCAGGATCCGGACTCCGGCTCGATCGACCTCGACGGCCTCAACGTGCTCACCCAAAAGGACGAGGTCCGCAAGATCCTTGGATATCTGCCGCAGGAGTTCGGCGTCTATCCGAAGATCTCCGCCATCGACATGCTACAGCACCTCGCGATCATGAAAGGCGTCACCAACAAGAGTGAGCGCAACCAGATGGTCGAGGCTATACTGAACCAGACCAATCTCTGGGACGTGCGCAAGAAGGCCCTGAGCACTTACTCCGGCGGAATGAAGCAGCGCTTCGGCATCGCCCAGGCCCTGCTCGCCAACCCGAAGCTCATCATCGTCGATGAGCCCACCGCCGGCCTCGACCCCGCCGAGCGCAACCGCTTCCTCAACCTGCTCAGCTCCATCGGCTCCAACGTCACCGTCATCCTCTCCACCCACATCGTCGAAGACGTACGCGAGCTCTGCCCCCGCATGGCCATTATTTCGAATGGCGAGCTTCTGCTCGAAGGCGCGCCCGCCGAGGCGCTCGAATCCCTGCGCGGAAAGATCTGGTCCAAGGTTGTGGCCACCGACGATGAGCTCCGCGCCCTCGAAACCAGCTTCAACGTGGTTTCCACTCATCTCATCGGCGGCCTGCACGAGGTCCGCGTTTTCGCGCTCTCCAGTCCCGGCGAGGGCTTCCGCCCGGTCGATTCCGTCCTTGAAGATGTCTACTTCGTCAACCTCGCCGGCCAGGCGAAGAATTAATCCGGCAAAGGAGACAACGAAATGGCTAAGTTCTGGGAGTTCTTCACCTTCGAGCTCAAGTTCCGCTTCAAGAGCCTCTCTACCTACATTTACTTCGCCGTCTGGTTCACCTACAGCTTCCTCGACATCGCCAGCGAGGGCTTCGGCCCCATCGGCAGCTCCAATGGAAAGCTGTTGCTCAACGGCCCGTACGCCAACATCTTTAACGATATCGGCATCAGCTTCTTCGGCATCATCGTCATCGCCGCGATCTTTGGCACGTCCATCCTGCGCGATTTCCAACGCGACACTATTCAGATCCTGTTCACCAAGCCCATCTCGAAATTCGCCTATCTCGGCGGCCGCTGGGCCGGGTCGTTCGTTGCCACGGTGTTCGCCTTCTCCGGCCTGCTCTTCGGCGAGTTTCTCGGCACGTTCGCCCCCTGGGCCGACCACGCCCGCATCGGCCCCAACCATCTCTCCTGGTATCTGCAGCCGTTCGTCTCCATCGTAGTCTTCCAGATCTTTTTCCTCGGCTCTCTCTTCTTCCTTGTCGCGGCCCTGTCGCGCAAGATCTTCATCGTCTACCTGCAGGGCGCCGCGATCTTCATGCTCTATCTCATCGGCATCGCTATCTTCAACGCCACGCGATCGCTGGAACACTTCTGGTCCGGCATCCTCGACCCCATCGGCTTCCTGTACAACGACGCCATCACTCGTTACTGGACCGTGGTCGAACGTAACACGCTCCTTTACTCCTGGTCACCGCACTCCGCCTCCGGAGTCTTTCTATATAACCGCCTGCTCTGGGGCGGAATAGGTCTGCTCTCGCTCATCGCACTCGGCAAGCTTTTCCCCATGTCAGTGGAGGCCTTGACCACCCGCTCCAGTGGCAAACGCGCCGCGCTGGCCCGCGAACAGGATCTCACTGCGGTCGCCTCGCGGCGCAGCCTGGTTGCGGCCAAGCTACCCACCGTTCACCAGGTCTTCGGCTCCCGGACAACCTTAGCGCAGCTTGTCTCACTCACCCGCCTGCGGATCTCCAACATTGTTCGCGAAGTGCCTTTTTGGGGCATCCTCATTCTTATGGCCGGCATCGCTCTCAACAACGGCCACTACGCCGGCCGCATCGCCGATCAGAACGTCTGGCCCGTCACGTACCTCATGCTCCAATCTGTGGAAGGCGGCGCCGAGCTCTTCTTCTATATTGTCGCGACGCTCTACGCAGCCGAGCTCATCTGGCGCGAGCGCGATACTCACTTCTCCGGCATCCACGACGCGCTGCCAATCGCCGAGACCACCGACTGGTTCTCCAAACTATTCGCCCTCTGCTTTGTCGAGCTCGTCCTGCTCACTGTCACCGGGCTTTGCGGCATCCTCATGCAGACGATCGGAGGCTATTACAATTACGAGCTTGCGCAGTACGCCAAAGAGCTCTATGTGGTCACCTTTCCCCAAGTGCTCACCTTCGCTCTGCTCGCGCTCTTCATCCAGACGGTTGTCTCCAACAAGTTCATCGGCCACGGCATCATCATCGGCATCTTTGTGTTAGTACCTATCCTCTTCAGTTTCGGCTGGGAGAATACCCTCTATCTCTACGGCAACACGCCGCCCTACACCTACTCGGATATGAATGGCTACGGCCATTTCGTTCCCGCGCTCTTCTGGTCCATCACCTACTGGCTCTCTATCTCCTGCTTACTCGCTACTGTCTCCGTCGCGCTCGCCCTCCGCGGCGCCGATGACGGCTGGCGCGCGCGTTTCCGTCTCGCCGCCCAGCGCGCTCCGCGTCTCATCCCCGCCGCGGCGCTTTTCCTCTTAGTCGCAATCGGCAGCGGCGCGTGGTACTTCTACAATTCCCACGTCCTCAACGAATACCTGACTGCCAAGGACCGGCGTGACATACAAGCCGCCTATGAGCGTGACTTCCAGAAGTACGAGACTCTCCCCCAACCCAAGATTATTGCCGTCGATGCCAACATCGACATCTTCCCCGAGCGCCGCTCCTTCTCCGGCGCCGGCCACTTCGTCCTGCAGAACAAAACCGCGCAGCCCATCAGTCGGGTCCACATCACCAACCAGCAGCAGTCCGTCTCAGACGTCCACTTCGACCGCCCGTTCCACGTCGTCTCTACAAGCCCTCGCGCTCTCTACACCATCTACCAGCTCGACGCTCCGCTGGCCGCAGGCGACAAGCTCGATCTCACTTTCAAAGTCGGCTACGCCAGCCGCGGCTTCAAAGACGGCAACGAGCGCCCTGAGCTCGCCTACTCCGGCACCTTCTTCGACAACGGTTATTTCCCCACCATCGGCTACGACGCGAACATTGAGCTCGGCGACCCTCGCCGCCGCCGCGAAGAGCATCTCCCCGAGCAGGAACTTCTCCCCCACCGCGGCGACCCCGCCGGCGCCGTCACCAACCTGTTCACTCCACAGTCCGACTGGATCGGTTACCACACCACCGTCAGCACCGCCGATGACCAGATCGCTCTCTCACCCGGATACCTCACTCGGGACTGGCGCGCCAATGGCCGCCACTACTTCTCGTATGACATGGGCAATGTCAAGACTCTCGACTTCTTCGCCTATGTCTCTGCCCGCTACCAGGTCAAACGCGAAATGTATCAGGGCGTCGCCGGCCCCATCGCTATCGAGGTCTACCACGCCGCCGGACATACCTACGACGTCGACGACATGATCGAATCGTCCAAGGCGGGTCTGGCCTACTACGAAAAGCGGTTCAGCCCCTTCCAGTTCCGCCAGTACCGCATCCTCGAGTTTCCTCGCTACCGCGGCTTTGCGCAGTCCTTTCCCAACACTGTCCCTTTCTCTGAGGGCATCGGCTTCATAGGCCGCGTCGAAAAGCCCACCGATATCGACTTCACTTACTTCGTCACTGCACACGAGCTTGGCCATCAATGGTGGGCGCACCAACTCATCGGCGGCCGCGTCGAAGGCTCCAACATGATGTCCGAGACGCTCGCCGAGTATTCCGCCCTCATGGTCATGCAGCAAAAATACGGCCGCGACAACATGCACCGGTTCCTCAAGCACGAGCTGGACAGGTACCTGCGCGGACGCGCCGGCGAAATCCGTCGCGAGCGGCCCGTCGTGCTAGTTCAGAACGAGCCCTATGTCTGGTATCAGAAGGGTGGCCAGGTTATGTACACTCTCGCCGACTACATCGGTGAAGACAAAGTCGACCTCGCCCTGCATAACTTCCTCATGCAGTACCGCTACGCCAACGCCAACGATTCGCAGTCTGTCCCCTACCCCGACACGCGCCAGTTCATTGAAGCGCTCCGCGCCCAAACCCCCGCCGAGCTGCAGTATTACCTCGCCGACGCCTTCGAGAACATCGTTCTCTATGACAACAAGGCGGTCTCCGCTACCGTCACGCCCACGCCGGACCACAAATACAAGGTCACTCTTAGCGTCCAGGTGCGTAAGCTGCAATCAGACGGCAGCGGCAACGAGTCCCCCATGCCGCTGCACGACCTGATCGACATCGGCGTCTTTACAGGCAAAAAGGACGAAGAGAAACCGCTGTATCTCAAAAAGGAATGGCTGACTCAACCCACTCAGACCTTCGAGATCATCGTTGACCAGATGCCCACGCGTGCAGGCATCGATCCCTATAACAAGCTCATCGATCGAGACTCGGACGACAACTGGATGGATGTCACAAAGCAATGAGCATTCATCTCACCACCACCGCGGACACGCCGTGGCGCACGCACCCTCGAAAACACCAAGCGAAGCGTGTGCTTTCATACCTTGCCTTGCCCCGCCGCGGGGCAGAGCAACACTCATGCGTGCAGCGTTCACACTCGTGTGAACGCGTCGTCGTCCGGGCTTGGGCGCGATCCGGCTTGCGCCGAAGGGGCGGAGACCGCGCCCGCTCCTGTGTTATCATCCGAATTGGGAGTGATAACATGATTCGCACTCAGGTGAGCCTCGAAAAAGAGGAGTACAAGCTGGCAAAGAAAGAGGCCAAGGCCCTGGGCGTGTCGGTCGCCCACTTCGTCCGCATGGCGGTCCGCGACAAACTTCCCGCCCAGGGCTCGGCGCCTTGGATGCGCTACGCGGGCGATGTGGAATCCGGCGATCCGAATTCCAGCCAAGCCATCGACGAGATAGTCTATGGCGCGAAAGACTGAAGCTTACGTGGATACATCCGCGCTGATTGCCTTTCGCGACCGCTCAGACACCTTCCATCCGCTCTTCCGGCGTCTATTCTCAGATCCGCCGCCGCTCGTGACCTCGGCGCTTGTCGTCGCCGAAGGCCACGGCTGGTTTCTACGCCGGTACGATTCCGCGCGCGCCGTCCAGTTCCTCAACTTCGTCGAAGAATTACCCATGCTGGTGTACCCGTTCGACGGCAACGAGCTTGCCAAGTCCACCCGGCTGATCAAGAAATTCTCCGATCAAAATCTGACGCTGGCGGACGCACATGGACTAGCTGTAATGCAAAGCCGGCGGAACCAGGCGTGCTGGTCCACCGACAGGCATCTGCAGTTGACCGGTGTGCCCCTGGTCATTTGAACGGCCTCACTACTCGCCTTTCAAATCACATCCGGAAACGACTTCCTCAACTTATAAAACCAAGCATGCCCCAGCACCGCCACCACCGCCCCCAGCAGCCATAGCTTCCACAACGGCCCAAACTGCGGATGTTGATTCTCCAGGAACACTGCGCGGTACCCGCGAACCAGCACCGTGATCGGATTCTTCGCCAGCAGCGGCGCGTGGGCCCTCAGCGGATCCTCCGAGTAACAGATCGGCGTAATAAAGAACCAGATCGTAATGATATAACTCATAATCTGGCCTAAGTCCCGCACAAACACGCCCAGCCCAGCCAGAAACCAACATATCCCTGCGGTAAATAGAACCTGTGGCACAATCAGCACCGGCAGCCAGACAATCGAAGCCGGCAGGCTATGCTTGATACCCAGCAGGAACACACAGTAGAGCGCCACCGCGAACGCCTCACTCACTAATCCGGAGACCACCAGGTTCACCGGCAGAGTCTCTATCGCGAACACCAGCTTCTTGACGAAATTCCGGTGTTCCAGCATCACGCTTGGCGAGCGGCCCACCGCCTCGCTAAAAGCCAGCCACGGCAACATCCCGGCTAGAAATTGCAGCGCGAAGGTGGTCTTAGTCTCACCCGGCCGCTGCAGTATCACTCCGAAAACCAGGAAGTAAGTCATCATCAGTAACAGCGGGTTGACAATAGTCCAGAATGACCCGCCGAACGATCCGCGGTAGCGGCCCAGAATATCGCGCCGCACCATCACTCGGATCAGCCCGCGGTTCCGCCACACCGTGAGCACCGGATAAGTCAGCGCGCGCCCCACCGCGCGCACCGCATGGGCGCGTCTCAAGCGCGCTTGCGTGCTCACGCCGAGAGTCTCTATGTGCGCCTGCCCATCCCGCGTCTCGGCTTCCAGCATGAGGAACGGCCAGCCGCGCTCGTAATACCAGCAGACGCCCTCGCGCATGGCTGAAAAGACCGCCCGGTAGCGGCCATCTTCGGGGGGCAATTCCACCTCGAAGCGAAAGCGCTCCTGTTCGCCCGGCGCAATATCGCGCGCGGGGTGCACGCGCAGCCCGTCCACAATCAGCGTTCCCGTCTCCGGGTCGAACAGGTGATACCCTACGGCGAAGCCTTCGGCGCCCTTCCACGTCTCTGCCGAATCGTTGCGAATCTCGAACTCCACGTGCGCCGCGCGCGTGCCCGGGTCCAGTTTCACCCGCGGATCGAGATACGCGGCGTTCATGCGAAGAGCCTCATGTGTAGAGCCATCCCGGGTAACGTACGCGCACCGCGCCGGTCTTCCGGCCCACCGCGAAAATGCCATCGCCGCGCAGGCTTGTATCCAGCTCGTAGCGGTTCAAAAGATGCAGCACCCAGCCATACTCGGGATGCGGTGCGTCGCGAAACCCGCCGGTTTCGAGCAGCGTCACCTCGAAGCCCGAATTCTCCAGCAGCTGATGGATCTCGCGCGGCGTGTATTCGCGATTGTGCCGCGGGTCCACGTGGCCGGATTCGGCCGGCTTGATGTACGAATGAAACAACCCGGGATGATATCCCTGCAAAATGGCCGCGATGCCGCGCAGCGAAGCGATGTTCGGCGTGGTGAGCACAAGGTGTCCGCCTGGTTTCAAAATGCGGTTCACTTCGCTCATCAGGTGCATCGGGTCTTCAAACAGATGCTCGATCAACTCGCCGCAAAGTACCGTGGAAAAATGCCCGTCGGGATATGGAAACCGATCCTTCTCCGCGTCGAACAGATCGACGTCGCACTCGAAAGGCTCGCCCTCAGTGGAAACCACCGTGCGATGGTCGCAGTTCCCCAACTTGCCGTAGTAGCAGCCGCGCACCTCGCCGTAACCCAGTTTCGTTTTGAGCGCCGGCGTGATTTGCAGATACGCGCCCATTTCCAGCACGCGGTCGCGCGGCCCACCCGGCGGCGTGACGGAGAGCGTTTTCACCAGCCGTGTCTCGTGCGTGTTCAGATACCAGCGCTGTTCCGCATCGTGTGCCCAGCCGTGCAGGTAAGGCGCTAACTCCTCGGCAAGCGCGCCTTCCGCGGTCTGCGAGCTTTCCTCAGCCTGCGGGGATTTCTCGGACGAGCCCGCGTCACCCGCCAGCTCTGCGGGCTGCCATTCAGCGCCACTCACCACCGCTTCCAAAAAGCCCGCGTATTTCCGCGCCACCGCCGCCCAGTTGCATTCGGTCGCCACGTAATTCTTCGCCCGCTCGCCCAGCGCGCGAGCCGCTTCCGGCCGCGAAACCAGCAGGTTCAAATACTCGAAGATCATGTCCTCCTCGCCCGCGCCCACCGGCACTTTGAGGCACACATCGTCGGGGAATTCCTGAAATGAGCCCACCTCCGAGACCATCACGGCCTTGCCCAGGCCCAACGACCGCAGCAGCGTCCCCGAGCTTTCACCTACTGTCGGATAGCGCAGGTTGAGCACGATGTCGCACGCCGCAAGATAGCCCACGAAGTCGTCGATCGGCGTGAAGCCCAGCACGCGTACGTTGGCATCCAACCCCATCGAGCGGATCATCGCATTCACCGGAAGCTCGGGATGCGTTTCGCCCACCAGAATCATCTTCGCCGCGGGCGCCACCCGCACCAGGCGGCGAAAGGCGCGCAGCGATTCCGCGATGCGCTTGTATGGCTTCAGAAAGCCGAAGATGCCGATCAGCGGCGTGTTCCCATCGAGGCCCAGCCGATGCCGGTACGCCATGCGATCCGCCTGCGGAATCCACGCCCCGTGCGGAATCACCGCCACCGGCCCCGCATACCCCGCCGTGCGCGTCTCATCGCGCATGAAGCGGCTGTGCACCACCACCCCGCGCGCGGTCTCCAGCAGGCGCCTGGTCATGGCGACGCCTTCGTAGTCGGGCCCCACTTCCAGTTTGCGCACGCGCTCCGCAAAGGCCCGCGCCGCCGCCCCGCCGTGGTACTCGCACTCGGCCAGGTAGGCGTCCCAATCGCCGCGGCGGATAGTCAGGTCGGTAATCAAATGATGCAGGTTCGATTCGTGCATCACTACCACGCCCGGATGCCGCAACGCCGTCTCGTAAACGAAATCGTGGTGCGCGTTGTTGCCTACCTGATAGACCGCGATGTCGAACTGGGTCGCGTCGAACTGGGTCGCGTCGAAAGCCGCCTGCGCGTTCGAAATGACTTCCAGTTCCACCAGCGGCCGCAGCGATTCGATCAACGCCTCGGAATAATCCGCGATTCCGCTCCGCGCGGGCGGCAGCGGAGAGAAGAAAGCCACGCGCATTTCAGGGAACCAGTTCGATCGAGAGGGCCCCTACCGGGAGCGGAATGCGAATCGCCACGGGCGTGCGCGCCGCGTCGCGCGCATAAAACACTTCGAAGTTGAAGTCGGCCCTGGGCCCCTTAACACTCACCACCAGGTGGTCGGTCACAGTGGATTTTCCACCCACCGTGACATTCTGCGCGCCCGTGTAATCCATCCTGGCCGAGTAAGGGCCGCCGAAGTAGACGTCCTGCGCCTGCGGTACGCGGCCCTGCCCCAGCTCGCGGCGGCCGTAATATATGTACGTCAGCGCATCGCGCGCGCAGCCCCCAATGCTGAACGTACTGTCGCCGCCATTTTTGGGCACCGTCGTAGTGCGGTGCGCGGAGCCTTGCTTCTGATCGAAATCGATCTTCTCTTCCGTCTTCCTGCCGCCGTTCGAAAGATCGCGCTCGAACTGCTTCGAGCATAGATCGTCCGTGGCGGAAGCCTTCACGTGATCCACCAATGCGAAGCCGGGAATAGCCGCGTTCAGCGTCATGTCGAATTCCCACCCGGCGCTGCTCAGGTGTTGCGCGCTGAAGGTGGCTTCGCCGAGGCTCAGCCCGCTTGGCCAATTGACGGTGTATTTGAGCGTCTCACTAGTGAACGGAAATCCGGTTTGCGCATGCGCCGCGCCTGTGAGCAGCAAAGCGGCAAGTAGCATCTTACCGCGGCGCAGTCTTCCCCAAGCCCTCTCCGCGTGGTCACCGCGCCTCCGCGTCTCCACGTTGAATGCACAGCCTCGCGTGCGACTTAGTATTGCCGGGATATTAGGGGATTTCATCTTCGAACTATGGGCGCCGGCTGCGTGTGCATGCTTGCGGCACGCGGCCCCTCGGCCACCTCGCGGAAAACGTCGAGCGTCCGCTGCGCGCTCTTCTGCCAGCTGAAATGCGCCGCGCGCTGCAAACCCAGCCGCTCCATGCGCGTGCGCAGCTCGGAATCCAGCAGCAGGTCCGCGATCGCCCGCACAATCTCGTCCACCGCGTAGGGGTCGAACAGAATCGCCGCGCTATCCACCACTTCCGGCATCGCCGACGTGTTGGAGCACACCACCGCGCGGCCGCACGCCATGGCTTCCAGCGGCGGCAATCCGAAACCCTCGTAGAACGATGGGAAGGCGAACACGTCGCACGCGTTATAAAGCTGCAAAAGGTGGCGATCGGAAACGAATCCGAAGAACTGGATGCGGTCCGCCACGCCCGACGCGCGGGCCGCGTCGTGAACGTGACTCGCAAACCAGGTCTCCTTGCCCGCCAGAACCAGGTGGTGTTTCAGTTGTGGATGCGCCCGCACCAGCTTCGCAAACGCGTGGATGAGGCCGATCTGATTCTTCCGCGGCTGCAGATCCCCAACCGAAAGAACGAAGGGCTGCGAGATCTTCAACTGGTCCCGCACGTAGGCCGACGCGGCATCGCGCGAAATCGGGCGAAACTCCGGCGCGGCCGCATTCGATGCCACCACCACTTTGTCTTCGTCCAGATCGCCGTAGACTTTCAGAATCGACCGCCGCGAGAATTCGCTGACCGTCATGATCCTGGCCGCGGTGCGCACCGTGCGCCCCACCGTGGTCCGCAGTTGAAAAGCTCGCGTGCGCGGAAAGTATTCAGGATGCTCCAGGAAGCTGACGTCATGCACGCTCACCACAATCGGCGTTGGGCAGGCGAGTGGTCCGGTGTACTGCACGTGCAATACATCGGGACGGTCCTGCCGAAGCCTGCGGGCCAGGTCCCAGCCGAGCCGGACGTACGGATTGGCCGCTACGCGGCGCACCGTGACATTACGCGGAATGGAAGCCTCGGCGCCATCCGACGAGACATACGCGACGAATTCGCAATCCGCTCCTTCGCCTGCCAAAGCATTCAGCAGGCTGCGAATATAGACTTCGTTCCCCGTCAAGCGGCGGCCGATGGCGTGAGCATCAACGGCAATGCGCATCAACTGTTCCAGTATAGCCGACCAAAACGACCCACCAGTGTATCAAAACGCCAGATGCCGCCAAGCTTTTTCCCATGTGAACTCCTTTTCCAGCAACAGTCTGCCCGCGGCGGCCAGGCGTTCCCGAAGATCAGAGCACGCCAGTAGCCTCTCCACCGCGCCCGCGAGTTGCGAAGCGCCGTCTGCAAGTAACAAATGTTGCCCGTCTCGCACCGGCAGACCCTCGGCTCCAATCGTGGTCGAAACCACCGGCGTACCGGCTGCCCAAGCTTCCAAAATCTTCAGACGGGTCCCGCTGCCAGCAAGTAAAGGGACCACAGCAATCTTGGATTTTGCCAGTTCGCGCACCGCATCCTCCACTTCCCCCGTCACCTCGATACGCGAATCGCCGCGCGTGAACGCCCGCACAGCCTCGGGGTTTTTCCCTACCAGCCGCCAAACCAACTCCGGACGGCGCTCCCGCAGCAGCGGCCAGACTTCCCGGCGGAAGAAGCGGACGGCCGAGCGGTTCGGGTGATATTCCATATTCCCTGAGAACACGATGGAGTCACCTCTAGTTTCGGTAGGGATGGGCCGTAAGGGCAGCGCGTTCGGATAGACGCGTACGCGGGCGGCAGGCGCGATGGCGCGAGCGGCGGCGGCGTCGCTCTCCGAAGCCGTCAACACCTGCGAAAAAAGCGGCAGCCAGCGGCGCTCGAGTTCGCGTGAGGCGCGCTCGAACACGCGGTGAGCCAGCGCTCCAGCGTGGCTCTCACTAGCGGCGCACAGCGCGTGCAGCGCGGATTCGATGTTGTGGAGATCGAGCACCGTACACGCGCACGACGCCGCAATCTGGTCGTAATACGCCGCGCACCAGGAATGCTCGATCACGCCGATTTCGTAGCGGCGCCCTTCCACCGCCCGCGCAATCTGCGCCGCGAAGCCCGAGAACCGGTCCACCAGCGGTGGAACCCGCCGCACCACGCGCGCGCCGTTGCGCACCATGCGCGCCGCGAGGCTCCGCCGATTCGCAGGCAGGTCGATCACCGTGATCCGGCGCACCAACCCCTCGGGCATCCGCTCCGCCGGATCAGCCCCGCCCGGTTGGCGGAACACGATCAGGTCCACCTGGTGCGCCTGCGCCAGATAATGCAGCAGCGACGCGGTGCGCAAGGCTCCGCCGCCCGCCAGCGGATAAGGCGTTTCGGGCGCGAGCAGCAGCGCGGATGGGCAAGCCTCAGCAGTCACTTTTGTGGGGCAGCCAATCCTGGCTGCAGCCGGCTTTCAGCCGGCTCGTCTCGATCCGCAACGGCTTCTTCGTTCACGTCACAGCTTTCCCTACCTTAAGCGAGACGCGAGCCCGACGCCAAATCCGCCCCACCCTATTGCGTCGCCGCGCCAATCAGAATCAACCCGCTCGTATACCCCGCCAACATCAGCGCGACATATTTGTTCGTCCCCGCCGGCGCCAGCCGGAATTCGTGCCAGATCAGCAGCCCCCACAGCGCCGCCACCAGCGTCGCGCCCTGTCCCAGCGCGTAGGAAATCGCCGGGCCCGCCACGCTCGATGCAATCACATTGAAGCTCAGCGCGATCATCCAGATTACGCCGCCGAGAATCCCGATCCCGTGCAGCCGCGCGCTGCCGCGGAAGTAATCGCCATAGGTAACCTTGCCCGCCCACATGAATATCGTATTCCACACGATGCTGCTGCCCAACACGCCCACTCCGAAAACCACCAGCGCGACGTAAGGCGTGAGCATCCCCGGAACGATTGGCGTCTCGTTGAAGTCCGGCGAAATGGAGCGCATCAATTCCGGATAGAAGAAGCCCATGATGCACCCCGCCAGCACCGAAAAGATCAATCCGCGCACGGGGCGTTTTCCGCCCGCGTGCGGCAGGCGGCGGTGCGCTATGGCCGACATGATCATGGCGAACACAATCAGCGCCACCCCTGCGAATAGCAGCCGCGGGTCGCCTTTCGGCTCTTCGATGTAGCTTTCCACCGTGCCGATCGCCAACGCCAGCCCCACCCCCACGGGGAACGCCACCGAAAGTCCGGCCGCGCCGATTCCCACCACCAGCAGAATATTCGCCAGGTTGAAAATGGCCCCGCTGATCAGCGCCGGCCATACAAAGTGAAACGCCGCGCTGTGCATGTTCTCCCGCGCGCCCATGCCCGATTCGCCCCAACTCCCCACCGTGTGCGCGAAGACCAGGCCGAACAGCAGTACTCCGATGGAATAATCCCAGCAGAAGAGCTCGAACGGCCACTTGGCTTTCCCCGCGAGTTTTTGCGTGTTCGCCCACGACCCCCAACCGAGCATCGTGATCACGCAGAACGCGATCGCCACCGGCAAACTGTGCACAACGAACATGGTGTGAATCTCCTCCGCTGGCGCCTATAAATATGCCACCCTAAGAGTCTATGCCCGACTATCCCGCAATTGAAGAGAAAATTCAGCAGGTGCTTGGCGGATCCCGCCGCCCCATCGCCATCGCGTTCGTCGATTCACCGCCCGCGGGCGTTGCCCGGTTCGAAGGCTCGGAACCTTCGTCGTGCAGTTTTTGGCGCCTGGCCGCCGCCGGGCGGACTTTCTACACCGTCCCCGCCGACCACCAGAACTGTCCCGTCGGCGGCTATACCCACAACCTGCTCGAGCCCGCGCGCATGCCCGAACTGCAGCAGACGCTGGCGCTCATGAGCGGCATCGGCTATATCCGCATGGAAGAAGTGGGCGGCGTTTTTCACCTCGATCAATCGGCGAAGTTCGTAGTTTACTCACCGCTCGCCGATGCCCCGGTCGCGCCTTCGGCGGTGATCGCCAGCGGTAAGCCAGCCCGGGTCATGCTGCTGGTGGAAGCTGCCGGACGCGCGGGCGAAATGTCGAATCTGCCGCTGCTAGGCCGCCCGACGTGCATGGCCATCCCGGCGGCCGTGGCCAATGGAGCGGTGGCCAGCTCAGGCTGCATCGGCAATCGGGTCTATACCGGCGTGGGAGACGACGAGTTCTACGTAGTGCTTCGCGGCGCAACCCTGGCGCGCGTAGCCGATGAAATCCCCACCATCGAATCGGCCAACCAAACCCTCACCACGTATCATCAGCAACGCCTCAGCGCCCTATCCACGGCATAACTGCCGGTAGGGTATGCTTTAGCTTCCACTTAGTGCAGGCGGATCAAATCGTGGTCCAGTGCAGGCGGATCAAATCGTGGCGCACGCACTCATGCGTGCAGCGTTCACACTCGTGTGAACGCGCTGTGAAGCGTAGTGTGGCGAAGCGGCACGCGGTGAGCTTCGCTCGACCGCCCGGCAAGTTAAAGCACGCGCCACCTCACCACGCATCACTTTCCGGCGGCGCTCAGTTTCTCCAAAGTCTTATCGAGACGCTCGATGCGATCCTGCACGTCAGCCAACTTTGCCTGCTCGCTCCGAAGCTGACTGGACGCGTCGGCTTCCGCTGCCTGGAGGGTTTGCAATTCCGCCGTTTGCGGCCCGATTTGGCTTTTCATTTCGGACAGCGCTCCTTGGAGTTCCTTGGCTTCGCCCTGCCCTGGCGTCACGGATGCGAGCTTGCCCTCCAGCTCTTGAATCGCCGACGCCGTATGGTCACGATTCGCCTCCGCCCCCGAGCGCCTGTCCCGCGCGGAATCGAGTCGCTGCGCGGCGCGCGCCACGGCGGCATCCTGCATCTGCAGTGCATACAGCGCGATCTGCACACGCTGCGACGCCACTGTCATGGCCTCGATATCCTGCCGCAGCTGATGCACTTCCAGCAGGAGCGCATGCAGGGTATCCGGTTCCTTCGCGGGCGTCTGGCAGAGCCCATTTGACGCCTCAAACAACATCACCGCAAGAGCAATGGTTCTCATGTCTCTCCCTCAACGGTAGTGTTCCGCTATGTGATGGACATCACTGTCGGTAACTGGCCACCAGTAAAGATAGGACCACAAAGAGGCGACAAGGGCGTGTGTAATGTAAGTCACTGCGGCCCCGCGACGTTGGCCCTAAATCTGTTCAGTACTGAATCGAGGAAAAGACATGAAGATTCTCTCTCACCGGCCCGCATTACTGGCGATGGCTGCCATCGGAATACTTGCCGGGTGCTCACAGACCGCGAAAACGCCCGACGTCTCCGCCAACCTACGCACGGCGCTCGATCAGGCCGGGCTGAAAAAGGTTTCCATCGCTCAGGATCGCGACAAAGGCGTTGTGACTCTGGGCGGGCAAGTCGAAGGCGACAGCGACAAGGCGCAAGCCCAATCCATTGCAACGTCCATCGCGGGCGGACAAGTTGTGTCGAATCAGATTGCGGTCGTCCCGTTGAGCGCCGCCAGCGAGGCCCGGAGCATGAATGCCGATTTGGATAAAGGCATCGAGCAAAATCTGGATGCCGCGCTCATTCAAAACAAGCTGCACAATCACGTCAAGTACGCGGTCAAGAACCACGTCGTCACGCTGACTGGCGAGGTCGACTCTCAATCCCGGCGCCGGGAGGCCGAAGGCGTCGCAGCTTCCGTTCCTAACGTTCAGCAGGTAGTGAACGAACTCCAGGTCAAGAATCAAAAGGCTACGTCCTCGCAGTAGAGGACCGTCGCCCAGGGCCGCCATACCGCGGTCTCAACGAGACACCACTAAGCGCCGCGTCCCCTCGCAAAAGGGATGCTACCAAACCGCCCGCCGCAGCGTCTCCGCTTTACTGGCGAGCGAGAACCGCGGCTCGGCCGGCGCCGTTCCCAGAATTTGCGCAGCCACATATTCCCCTACGGCCGGCCCGTGTTTGAAGCCGTGCCCGGAGCCTCCACCCACCAGCCATACATCGGCGCGATCCGGATGTCGATCGAGCAGAAAATCTCCGTTCGATGTGTTGCCGTATTGGCAGACGCGCGATTCCGTGAGCGGCGCGTCGCCTAACGCGGGGAATCGCTCGGCGAGAAAACCGCGCGCCAGGGCGATGCTTTCGGCGGACACCTGTCGATCGCCGGCATCGGGATCGAACGCAGCGCCATGCCGGTCGAAAGCGAGCTTCATGCCGCGATTTTCCAGGTTGGGAAAGCCGTAAGGGCCGCGCGCGTCGGTGTAATCCAGCCAGATCGGCAGTTCCGGCGGTGAAAAGCGGTGGTCGCCCGCGGGCGGCGCAAAGAAGAATACTTCCTGCCGCGTGACGAAGATGCGGCTTGCGAGAAAATCGGGGAACAACTTTGGCAGCCACGGGCCGCACGCGAAAACCAAAGTTTCCGCGCCGATTTGCGGGTCTGGCCACTCTACGGATTGAACCGCATATTCGACCCCGCGGCGTACTGCGTCCTCCACCACCGCCGCCACCGCGCGGCGAGCCATCAACGCGCCGCTCTCGGGTTCGAAGATACCGAATATCTGTGCGCTCGAAGCACGAATCTGCGGATAGCGGCGCGCCAGTTCCGCCGCCGGAATCACCTCGTGCGGCACGCCGGCAGCGGCGAAAACCCGCAGCGTGTCCACGTTGTGCGGGTGGTCTTCGCGCGCCATCCAAAGCACGCCGGTCTTGTGAAACAGCTGGCCGGTTCGACCAAACAGATCCTGCCAGGCCGTCAGCGACCGCATCGACATGTGCGTATAGATTTCGTCCGCGCCGTACCCCATGCGGATGATGCGGCTTTCGCCGCCGGAGCTGGCGCGGCTGTGCGCGGCGCCCCACGCGTCCACCAGCAGCACCGATTTCCCCGCGCGCGCCAGATGCCAGGCCGTCCAGGAGCCGAATACTCCCGCGCCAATCACAGCGACGTCGTAGCTCTTCACGGTAGGTTTCCCAACACTCGCCTCAAGACTTCCGGCGAGATATTGCGGCCGCACAATACGATCGCCGCCTTGCGCCCTTCGTACCGCTGCGCCTCCTTGAGATACGCGGCCACCGCCACCGCCGCGGCGCCTTCAATCAGCCAGTGCTCGGTTTCCAGCATGAGTCGCATGGCCGCCAAAATCTCGTCTTCTGAGACCAGCACGCTGCAGTCGATGGTCTTGCGGCAGTATTCCAACGTAACCGATTCCGGCTCCAGATTTCCAGCCGTGCTTTCCGAGATCGTAGGCCGCTCGGGGACATCGATGATCCGCCCCGCGCGCAGGCATTCATAAAGCACCGGCGAAGTCTCCGGCCAGCATCCCACAATTTCCGTCCGCGGAGACACGGCCTTATAGTATGTCCCGATGCCGCCGATCAGCCCGCCGCCACCCACCGCGACGAAGATCGCATCGAGGTTCGAAACCTGGCGGTGCAGCTCGACGCCGATCGTGCCTTGTCCTGCGATTACGTCCCGATCGTTGTATGGCGAAATGAATACCCGCCCCGATTCTTCGGCGGCGCGTCGCGCGGCCAACTCGGCGCTCAGCGGATCGTCGCCCGCAGTCCGTATGCGCGCGCCCATCGCCTCAATGCGCTGAGCCTTGGCGGATGAGACATGCGCCGAAACGAAGACCTCGGCTTCAATTCCGCGGACCCGCGCCGCAGCCGCCACGCCAAGTCCGTGGTTGCCGTTCGAGGCCGCCACCACGCCTCGCGCCGCCTGTTCCGGCGTCAGCAGCGCAATCTTGTTCGACGCTCCGCGCAGCTTGAAAGAACCGGTGCGCTGCAAATGCTCCAGCTTCAGGTAGGCGCCGGTTGCGCCCCATTGCTCCACCGGCGTCTCACGGATATAAGGTTGTACACGGCGGTAAGCCGCCTCAATGGCGCTATTCACTGTGGGGCAGCCAATCCTGGCTGCAGCCGGCTTTCAGCCGGCTCTCTTAGTCGCGCGGAATCTCGCCGCGCGGCGCGCCAAAGCGTCCCACGCAGCCTTATTTCGTAACCAGTTCCTAGCTTCATGGCAGCTTCCGCCGCGTTGGCTTGCTCTGATCCGTCGGGTCGGCGGAAAACACCAGCGTTACCGCCACCAGGTGCGTCTTCGCTTCGATCTTCGTCTCGGCTTTGGTCTTTCCCAGGTGATCGAAAATGCCGTCTTCACGCACGCGATCCAGAAAATGATCGGGATATTCGGGATTGAACGGCGCGCCTTCCTTGAGGCTCCATATGCGCTTCATCTCGGCTTCGCCTTCCAGGTCGAGACCGGTGAGGGTCAGCTTGCCCATAAGATATTGCGGCCCGGAATCTACGTGGACATCGATATCGGCGGTCTTTTTCGCATCGTCCACCCGCCGCTCCGACGTCACCTTGACATCCAGGTATCCGGCGCGAAGCACCATCTTGCGGATGCGTTCCAGACCGGCGGCGATCAACTCGGCGTTGTCGACATCGCCCGTCTTGAAATCGCCTTCGGCCAGAAGCCGGTCCGCGGGCATCGGCGTGGGCGCGACGATCGCGACCTTGCCCAAGTTGTAGACTTCACCCTCGTCGACGGTCACGTAGACGTGAACGCCCAGCACGTCCTTTTCCGTCTCCGCGCGAATTTTGGGAAACGTCACGTGCAGCCGCCCGCGCTCCTCATAAACGGGACGAACGGCGCCCTCGAGAATCTGCCGGAAGTTGCGCTCCGTGTATGCCGAGCCGATTCCGGCGCTGGAAACCGCGGTCCGCAGCACGCTGCCCGGCACAATCCGGTTGCCCTCAAACGAGACCTGCGCCACAGCGGGCAGTTCCCTGGCCGGACGGAAGAGAATCACAAAATGGTCCGGCCCCACCGAGGTCACGCTGGCGGCGATCTTGTCGTGCCTGCCTTTGGCGGCGAGATACTCTTCCACCCATCCGGCGTCGCGGTCCAGCGTGATCTGGTTGGTGGGCAGGTGGGCCATGGAAAAAAGCGGATCGTGAGAAATCAGCAGCTTTTCGATATCGGCGTCAGGCTCGCCAAGGTCTTCGAATTGCGCCGGAAAAATGGACGTGGTCTCCGCCACTTGAAATGTGGCCGCGTACCCTTTACCCGCGCCCGCGGACGCGAACTTGTAGCCAACCGTTTCGAACGCGCCCGATGCCGTGAGCCGGTCGCGCGCGGCATCGAATTCGGGGGCGCCCGCCACCTGTCCGATCTTGAGCCCGGCGACCGCGAGGATCTGCGCCGTTGGAAATATCTGGTTGCCCTCGACAGCCAGCGACTGGATGGGCCACTTATCCGGAACCGCCGCCGGCGCCGCCTTGGAGGCGCGTCCGCCGCGCGACTGCGCCATAGCGCAAGCCGCCGCCAGCGCCAAAGCGGGTAGAGCACGTGTCATAAGTCTTGCTTTGAGTATGACGCGATAGACCGCCAGTAGGGCGGACCCCCTGGTCCGCGGCCGACCCCCCGGTCGGCCTCTTCATGATTCGCATGAGGATGATCAAGGTGGGCGAATAGCCGTGTCCGTGAGAATCGGCTAATTCAACCTCCCGAGCCCGACGGCTTATAATCAATTCCATCACTCAACGTCACTCTTACATGAGCGGTTTCCGGCTTGTCGCTGGCGTGCTCCTGCTCGCCGCCGCCACTGTATTCACGTGGCTGACCATCGAAGGACTTTCCGCGCGGCGCAAGCTCAGGACCGAGCTGGCTGAGATCAGTCACGTGCGTTATGGGCTGCTCAACGCGGATCGCTGGATGGAAAAGATAGTGCCCATTCTCCAGGCGAACATCGACGCGCTCGATTTGAAAGCGGCGAGCCGGGCGAGTCTCCGGCCGACCGTCGAGAGCGCCCTCTATCGCCTGCTGGACCAGGTCAAGGACAAAATGAGCGCGAAGAGTCCCCCGAGCGCCACAGGTGGCGCGTTCCTCGGCCAGGGAAATGCGCTCATGGCGAACCTCATGGTGGGGATGCTCCGCCCGCACATTCCGGAGTACGCGGATGTGGTCCTGGCGGAATTGGGGAGCCCGGCGAACAAGCAGGCAGTCAAGAAATACATCAGGAGTGCGCTAGCCGATGGCGCCAGGAACACATTCGGCAACGTGGACATGACTTGGTATTCGTCCATCTTGAAACAGCACGGATGCGCGGATGCTACTGCCTGTCAACAGGAGCTCGGCGGTCGC
The DNA here is from genome assembly GCA_049522755.1 of Bryobacteraceae bacterium. Lineage (GTDB taxonomy): Bacteria > Acidobacteriota > Terriglobia > Bryobacterales > Bryobacteraceae > PALSA-243. The sequence goes on from JBEKNN010000003.1 coordinate 79,383, forward strand.
ATTCGTCAGGCGGACGCGAAGCTTGCATATTACTACCTGTCAGTGCTGGCGGCGAGCGCGCTGGCATTCATTTTGTTATTGACCGAGCGGCCGGTTCTGCGGCGCCCCGGCGCCATCCTGCTGTTGCTGTTTTGCGTAGTTCTGTTATTAGGCGGCGTGCTCACTCCGATGCTCGAGGTGGAAGCCAAGATATCGCGGCTGAGCCTGACTTTCCTCGGCCAGCCGATCGTGTTTGGGGATCAGGTGCTGTATTTCCAAAGCAAGAGCGTGCTCGAAGTGTTCCGGACGCTGATCTCGCAGGGCAGACCGGACATGTGGATCGTCGGCGTATTAGTTCTGATGTTCAGCATCGTTTTCCCGACATTGAAGATCTTCACGTCAGTCTTCTATATATATAAGCCGTCCTTACTTCGGCAAAATCGCGTTGCGCGATTCCTCGTCCTGGAGTCTTCGAAATGGTCGATGGCCGACGTGATGGCCCTTGCCATATTCATGGCATTCGTCGCCTTCAACGGATTGATCGCCAACACCATGGGCGCCTTGAAGGGGACCAGCGCAGAACTGGCGATCCCGACCGACAGCTCGAAAATGCTGCCCGGCTATTACCTGTTCGTGGGCTTCTGCCTGGCAAGCCTGTTTCTTGCAAAGATGCTGGAACGCGGCATCCGGACTTCGCAGGACACAGAACCCACCTGACGAATCCGTCACACCGGACCGCCCGCGGCTGCCCGAGGTCGGTGCGCAGATTCCAATTACGGAAAGATCCAGCATTAAATCCGCGTTCATCAATTCTGCGCTTCCCAAAAAGCACGATCACGCGACTTTGACATTTATTTTCAGGCCTTTTTGAAGCACTTCAGCCCTACCGCCCCCTGCAGCCCCAAAAACGTCTGCTAGCCTCAAATCGAGGTTTCCTCCGATGTGCCGTACCGAACATGCCAGCCAGCCGAGCCAACTCCCAGGAATCCACCCGGCCGCGCACTACCGCGGGCCAGGTCAAGTCCCGCTTCACGCCTTCACAGCCCCGCCGATCCCGGCCGTCGACACTCACATCCACAACGAATGGCGCTCCGCCGAATGCGCGCCGAAGCCGTCTTCCGGGGACGCGGGCCTTCGCCCAAGATGGCTCGGGACCACGCCCCGCACACCCCCGCAAGCCGAACAATCCAAACCTAGTTCCGCTAAATTGGGTTCGTTCCGTCAAAATCCGCCAACGCCGCCTCCAGCAGCCCGATACTACGAACGGGGTATCAAAGCATACCGAATCGCGGGGATTCAATTTGCGGTCGCATTCGCTACTTTATTACTGGGGAGGTACGCCCGTCGCCATCCGGTTCGGACAGCCGGGCTTCGGTGGCGCGGTTAAAATGCAATCTTCAGTGGAGCGTCGATGATTGCGTTTCGCGCCCCCTCACGCGTCGCCATTGGTTTTCTCTGCTCGCTGCTGAGCGGCTGCGGTTCCCTCCGAAACAGCGCCCCGCCATCGATCGATTTCACTGCGATTCCCGAGGCGGATTGGGGCGGCTCCGGGATCGTCGAAACTATCCAGGGCCACGCCAAAGGCTTCAAGACGGGGCAGCGAATCGTCCTGTTCGCGAAGAGCGGATCCTGGTGGCTTCAGCCATCCGATAGCGCGCCGTTTACCGCCATCCAGCCGGACTCCACCTGGAAGAGTTCCGTGCATCTGGGAACCGAATACGCCGCATTACTGGTGGAGCCGGGCTACTCGCCGCCCGCCGCCCCAACCACGGACGTCCTTCCAGCCAAAGGCGGCGGCGTGGTGGCTGTGGCCACTGTCCCCGCGCCGCCCGGTCCGCTGGCGCCGAAGAAAATTCGGTTCAGCGGCTACGAATGGCAGGTTCGCCAACTGCCGTCCGACGGCGGCGGGGTGGCGCATGCCAACCTCGCCTCGAATGCCTGGACCGATGCCAAAGGGTGGCTGCATCTGCGGATGACGCATGAGGGCGGCGAGTGGGCCGGCGCCGAACTCAACTTGTCGCGCAGCCTCGGATACGGCTCATACTCGTTCGTCGTGCGTCAGGCGCCTCGCTTCGAGCCCGGGACCGTTCTGGGCCTCTTCACCTACGACCACTTAGAGTCTGGAGCGGACCATCGGGAAATCGATATCGAGCTTAGCCAATGGGGAGACCCCGCCATCAAGAACGCGCAATTCGTGATTCAGCCCTATTTCGTTCCCGCGAACGTCTTCCGGTTTATGTCGCCCGCGGGCGCGGCGCTCACTCACTCGTTTCGGTGGGAAGCCGGAAGGGTATCGTTCCAGACAGTTCAGGCGGGTCCGGACGCGCAATCTCGCGTGCTCGCCGAGCATGTATTCACCTCCGGAATCCCCTCGCCTGGCGAGGAAAAAGTCCATCTAAACTTGTACGTATATGGCAGATCGCGAACCCCCCAGCAGAACGGCGTCGAGGTCATAATTGAGAAATTCGAATATCTCCCTTAATCGCCGCAAAGTGGCGCCGGGCCATGCCCTGCGACGACCGTTCCATCTATTGGCCGCCATCGTGATAGCTCTGTGTTTCACGCAATCTGCCCAGGCGATTGATCCCGACCGGACTATGTCGCAATACGTCCGCCAGCAGTGGGGCATTGAGAGCGGCTTCCCGCGAGGCCCGGTTTATGCTATCAATCAAACCGCCGACGGCTATCTATGGATAGGCACGGAGGCGGGGCTCGTCCGCTTCGATGGGCGGAACTTCAGCCTCATTCAGTCCCCGATTCCCCAATTGCCCACCATCAAAAACATCCTGGGCTTGGAGACCGACGATCGGGGCGACCTTTGGGCGCGATTGCCCCGGCCCATGCTCCTGCATTATCGCGATGGCGTATTCGAAGACGCCAGGCGAGACCCCCGTCTCTTCGGTTCGGTCGTGACGGCCATATCTCGCAGCCGCGATGGCGCGCTCCTTTTTTGGGGAGAGCAGGGCTGCATCGTGATGCGCGGCGGGAAGACCCAAATCGTGCCTGCCCCGGCCGGATTTACCCGCTCCACGGTGCTCGCCATCGCCCAAACGGAGAACGGCGACATCTGGATCGGTACCCGCGACGCGGGCCTGTTTCGTATGAGCGGCGGGAAAACTATCCCGATTACTAACGGCTTACCCGACCTGAAAGTCAACTCGCTGGCGGCCGCAAGAGACAATCGGTTATGGGTTGCCACCGACGGTGGTCTCGCGCGCTGGGACGGGGCGAAGCTTACCAGGGATGGCATACCCGCGGCGCTCGATGGCGTGCAGTCGCTCGCCATCGCTCTGGACCGCGACTCGAATCTCTGGATTGCGACTAACTCCCTGGGACTCGTGCGGCTCAACCATGGAAAAGTTGCCTTACTCGAAGACCCGCATCATGTGAAAAACGCCGTGACTGCCGTCTTTGAAGACAGGGAAGGGGACCTGTGGATCGGAAGCGCCAACAACCTCGAGCGTCTGCGCGACAGCGCGTTCGTGACCTATTCGCTTCCGGAAGGTCTGCCTACCGGCGGCAGCCACCCGGTGTATGTCGATTCCGAAAATCGCATGTGGTTCCCTCCCGTCGATGGCGGGCTATGGTGGCTCAAAGATGGCCAAAGCGGCCGCGTCACGCTCGACGGATTGGATAAAGACGTGGTTTACTCCATCGCGGGCAGACCAGGCGAGCTCTGGCTGGGGCGCCGAGGCGGCGGACTAACTCAGTTGCGCTCGGACAAAGGCTCGTTCACCGCTAAGACTTACACCCACGCCAACGGTCTTACTCAAGACAGCGTCTATTCGGTTTACCAGGACCATGAGGGAAGCGTATGGGCCGGAACTCTGAGCGGCGGAGTGAGTAAGCTCAGCGGCGGCCGCTTCACCACTTACACCATCGCCAATGGTCTGGCCTCCAATGCCGTTACTTCAATTCTTGAATCGTCCGATGGCGCCATGTGGTTCGCAACTCCTTCAGGATTGAGCGCACTCTCCAAAGAACACTGGCGAACCTACACTACTGCGGACGGGCTGCCGTCGAGCGGCGCCGTCTCTCTATTAGAGGATTCGGCCGGCGTACTCTGGATTGGAACCACTGCCGGTATCGCATTCCGCGATTCCACCGGGTTTCATGTGCCCCGTCAAGCGCGGGATTCTTTACGCGAACAGATACTTGGCATGGCGCAAGACAGGTTCGAATCGCTCTGGATCTCCACGTCCAACCACGTGCTGCGGGTGAATCGCGACAAGCTTATGCGCGGCGCGCTGGTTGAGGGCGATTTACGCGAGTATGGGCTCGACGACGGCTTGCGCTCCGTAGAAGGCGTAAAGCGGCAGCGGTCGGTAGTTACCGATCCGCTCGGGCGGATCTGGTTTTCCCTGAATTCGGGTATCTCCATGGTAGATCCCGCCCGGTTGACCGGTAACTCCGCTCCGGCCATCGCCCACGTGGAATCCATTTCGGCCGATGGCCAGAGGATCGGCCTTCAAGGCGCCGTTCACATTCCCGGCGGCCGCCAGAGAATCACGCTTGGCTACGCCGGTCTGAGCCTTTCGGTTCCCGAGCGCGTGCGTTTTCGCTATAAGCTCGACGGATACGATCCGGATTGGAGCGGGCCGGTCGCAATCCGTGAGGCCACCTACACCAACCTGCCTCCTCGCTCGTATCGCTTTCGCGTTGTCGCCAGCAATCCGGATGGCGCCTGGAGCGGCCGGGAAGCGATGGTCGCGTTCAACGTCGCGCCTTTGTTTTGGCAGACCTTTTGGTTTCAGTTTGCCCTGGCGGCAGTGTGCATACTGGCAACCGTCGGTCTCTACCGGTTACGGCTGCGCCAGTTGACCAGCCGGCTCAATCTGCGTTTCGAGGAGCGGTTCGCCGAGCGAACGCGCATCGCGCAAGAGTTGCACGATACGCTGCTGCAGGGCTTTCTCAGCGTCTCCATGCAAGTCCACGTAGCCGCGAATCGCTTGACCGCCGACTCACCCGCCAAGCCGGCCCTCACTCGCGCGCTTCAGTTGATGACGCAAGTGATCGAGGAGGGCCGTAATGCGGTTCGCGGCCTGCGCTCCTCTCATAGCGACTCGCTCGACCTCGAACAGGCGTTTTCGAGCATCTGGGACGAACAGCTTTCCCGACATCCCGCCGGCGGGCCGATCGACTTTCGCATTATTGTCGATGGACTGCGCAGGCCGCTGCACCCCGTCTTGCGGGATGAACTTTTCCGGATCGGGCGGGAAGCGCTCATCAATGCATTCCATCATTCCCGCGCGAAACGGATCGAGCTGGTGCTGAAGTACGAATCGAGCCAGCTTCGCATGCTGGTGCGCGACGACGGTTGTGGCATTGATCCGCACGTAATCCGTTCGGGACGCGAAGGACACTGGGGTCTCCCGGGAATGCGCGAGAGGGCGGAGCGCATCGGCGGCCGGCTGCATGTTTTTAGCGCCGCCGCCGCCGGTACGGAGGTCGAACTCTCCGTGCCCGGCCAGGTTGCCTTTCGGGACCAGCCCGATCGCAGCCTTGAGCCGAATGGTCGCTTGAAATGGTTCGGCAGCCGCAGACATCCATCGAACCAGCGTAGTCAACAGCCGGGTGGTCAACAGCCGGGTGTTCAACAGCCGGGTGGTCGACAGCCGGGTGGTCGACAGCCGGGCGCTCCACGGACGGGCGGTCCACAGCCGCAAGCAGAAAGTGGGAACAGCAAATGAGCGATCCAATCCGCATCCTCAGCGTCGACGACCATCCGCTTCTGCGGGAAGGCATCGCCGCGGTCATCAACGATCAACCCGACATGTTGCTTGTATCGCAAGCCGCCAACGGCGCCGAAGCCATCGAGCAGTACCGCGAGCATCGTCCGGACGTCACCCTGATGGACCTCAGACTTCCCGATCTGAGCGGCATCGACGCGATGATTGCCATCCGTTCGGAATTTGCCGACGCCCGCATCGTTATGCTGACGACATTCGACGGCGACGTCGAGATCCATCGCGCCCTTCAAGCCGGAGCTCGCGGTTATCTGCTCAAGAACATGCCTCCCAGCGAACTGGCTGAGGCCATCCGCCAGGTATACAAGGGAAAGAAGCGGGTCCCGCCCGAAGTAGCGGCGCACCTGGCCGAGCACATGAGCGACGAAGATCTGACCGCCCGTGAGATTGAGGTGCTCCGGAAGGTAGCGGGCGGTAATCGGAATCGGGACATCGCCGAACTCCTGTTTATCTCCGAAGAGACGGTCAAAGTGCACATCAAACACATCATGGACAAGCTCGGCGCGAAAGACCGCACTCAGGCGATCGCGATCGCCGTGCGCCGCGGCATCATCGAGCTGTGATCCGGCTCCATCGAGAGCCGCCGCGCCGGACAACCCTCCGCAGCGGCCCGCCATACACCGCGTGCTATCGTGAAATACGGTGTCATCGCCACTGAATATTCATCTGGAGCACTATGAGGGACCTCTCGATTTGCTGCTCGACCTGATCCGCAAGCAGCAGATCGATATCAAAGACATCCCCATCGCTACCATCACCGCGCAGTACCTGGAATACATCGATAAAGCGCGCGAAATGGACATGGACCTGGGCTCCGATTTCGTCTACATGGCCGCTACGCTGATTCATATCAAGTCCAAAATGCTGCTGCCGCGCGACCCGGCGCTGGAAAAGGACGCCGACGCCCTCGAAGATCCGCGGCAGGAGCTTGTGGATCGGCTCCTGGAGCACGAACGCTTCAAGAACGCCGCCGAAATGCTCCAACAGAAGCGCTTGATCGAAGAAAACGTGTGGTCCAATCCGCAGATTAAGGACTTCCTCTCCGACGACGACCCCGGCCTGAGCGCCACGGTTTTCGACCTGGTGAAAGCATTTGGCGAGATCATCGAGCGCGCCAAGAAGCGGCCCACTTACGAAGTGGAAGCCTCCGACGTTACGGTTTCGGACATGATCCGCTATTTGAAGGACCAGTTCGTCGAAGCCGGTCCCGACCGCCCCGTTTTCATCCTGCGGGTGTTCGAGCGGCAGCGCACGCGGCGCGCCATGATCGCGCTTTTCCTGGCCGTACTCGAAATGGTGCGGATGCAGGCGGTGGTGGTGACGCAGAAGGACCTCTTCGGTGAAATTGCGCTCACGCGGCACGGCAATTTTGAAGCCGCGTTCGCTTCCGATTTGCCCATTGCGGCGATCGAAAAAGATTACGTCTAACTCGAAAATGGAAGAATTGGAAATCAACCCGGAGGGTGAAGCCCCTCAACAGCCCGCGGCCGCAGGCCCGGATCAACCCGCCGCCGCATGCCCGGAGCAGCCCGCGGCCGCAGGCCCGGATCAACCCGCCGCCGCAGGCCCGGATCAACCAGCCGCCGCAAGCCCGGAGCAGCCCGCGGCCGCAGGCCCGGATCAACTAGCCGCCGCAGGCTCGGACCAACCCGCGGCCGCAAGCCCGGACCAGCCAGCCGCCGCAAGCCCCGATCAACTAGCCGCCACGAGCCCGGACCAGCCAGCCGCCGCAACCACACAGGAGGCCGAAACCGCAGCCACGCCAGCTCAAGAAGCCGCCGCAGACCCGGACCAACCCGCCGCCGCAAGCCCGGAGCAGCCAGCCGCCGCAATCACACAGGAGCCCGAGTCCGCAGGCGCGCCAGCTCAAGAAGCCGCGGCGGAGCCGGAGCCCGCTGCAACCATCTCCATGGAGGAACTGCTTGCGCCGGATGCCGAAGCCCCTGCCGCGGCCCCCATGGAAGACGTGCAGCTAATGGCCGTCCTGGAGGCCGTGGTCTACGTCGCCGAAGAGCCGTTGACCCTCGCGCAGATCGCCGCGGCGCTTCGGCAACCGGCCGAGCGCGTCGACGCAGTCTTGCGGCAGCTCATCGCCGAACTCGAAAAGCCCGAGCACGGCATCGCCATCCGCGAAGTGGCGGGCGGCTTCAAAATGGCCACCAAGGCCGAACACCATGAGGCCGTCCGCAGCTTCGTGAAGAGCCTCAAGCCACCCATGAAGCTCTCGCTGCCGGCGCTCGAAACGCTGGCCGTGATCGCCTACAAGCAGCCGGTTACCGCCCCTGAAATCATGGAAATCCGCGGCGTGCAGGGCACGGGAGTTTTGAAGACCCTGCTGGACCGCAAGCTGATCGCCGTGGCCGGGCGCAAGAACGTCATCGGCAAGCCGATCCTCTACAAGACCACGCGGGATTTCCTGATTCAGTTCGGCCTCAACGATGTGGGCGAGCTGCCGTCGCTCAAGGAATTCGAAGAGATCCGGCGCATGGCGTTCGCCGACAGCGAGCCAGTGCAGAGCGAACCGCCGGCGCCGGAGGCATCGAAGCCGGAAGCTCCCACGCAGGAAGCGGCTACACCGGAGACCCCGGACGCGGACGCCCCGCCGGCGGCGCCGGAGTCCGCACCCGCCGAGCCTGGACAGGAGTCCTGATGGCCGAGGAACGTCTGCAGAAAATTCTGTCGCAAGCCGGAGTGGCATCCCGCCGCCACGCCGAGCAACTCATGGCGGAAGGCCGCGTCGTCGTGAATGGATCCGTAGTCACCCAGCTTGGGTCCAAGGCCGATTTCGAGCGCGATCACATCAAGGTGGATGGCCGCCTGCTTCGCCCGCCCAAGCACATGGTCTACATCGCGCTGCACAAGCCCACCGGCACCGTCAGCACCGTCAGCGACCCCGAAAATCGCGACACCGTGATGGACCTGATCCGCGGCGTCAAAGAGCGCGTCTACCCGGTGGGCCGCCTGGATTATCACAGTGAAGGCCTGCTGCTTTTCACCAACGATGGCGATCTGGCGAACGCCGTCATGTCCGCCGCGACGCACTTGCCGAAGACCTACCTGGTCAAGATCAACGGCGCGCTGACGGCCGATCAGGAGCAGCGATTCCGCGACGGCGTTCCACTCTCCGGCCGCCGCACCATGCCCGCGGGCTTGAAGTTGATCCGGCAGGCGGAGAATCCCTGGTATGAAGTCAAGCTGCACGAAGGCCGCAATAACCAGATCCGCATCATGTTCAAACACTTTGGGCGGCTGGTGGAGAAGCTGAAGCGCGTGCGCATCGGGCCGGTCGATCTGGGGCCCATCAAGCCCGGCCAGTTCCGCTATCTGGACGCGGACGAGGTGGAAAAACTGAAGCGGGCTATCCAGGTTAAAGCGGTCCAGCCTAAAGGCAACCAGGTCAAAGGCGTACCGGCTAAAGGCAGCCAAGTCAAGAAGGAGCGCCCTAAGGCATGAGACGCGTCGCCGAGATTCTTCAGCAATCGCGGACTATTGCGGTAGTAGGTCTCTCCGCCAAACGGTTTCGCCCGAGTTACGGCGTGGCCGAGTATATGCAGCGCTCCGGTTACCGCATCATTCCCGTGAACCCGGAAGAGAGCGAAGTTCTCGGCGAGAAGTCTTATCCCGATCTCGATTCCGTCCCCGAAGCCATTGACATCGTCGACATCTTCCGCCGCTCCGAGTTCGTGCCGGAGATCGTAGAGGCTGCCATCCGCAAGGGCGCCAAGGTAGTCTGGATGCAGGAGGGCGTGATCCACGAAGAGGCCGCGCGCCGCGCCGCGGAGGCGGGTCTCGATGTGGTGATGGACCGCTGTATCTTGAAGGATCACCGGCGGCTATCGTAGGATAGCCGTTCTTCCGCGCCGGAAAACGCTACTATTGTTACAAGTTCCGGATGATAGATCCATCCACGCAAGGACAGTTGAAACAGGCTATCGCCGAGTGTATCCTTAGCGACCGCAGCGTGCTCGACGCTCTTCGCGAAGAGATTCAACCGTTGCGCAATCAGACGCGCCGGATTCAACCGCGCGCCACCACATCGATATCCCTGGTGGGCACGGACGGCGGCAACAATCAGCTCCAATTTGACCCATTCCTGATTCAACTTGTCCGAGTGGTTGATTCCAGCAACAACGAATACTGCCTGGAAGCGCTCTCACCAACCACGCCGATCGATGCGTTGCGCCAGCGGCAGTTTCACGCGGACGGAACGCCGCGGACTGCGCTTGGGGAAATGATGGCGGTCCTGGGTGTCAAATCTCTGCCCGAGTTGTCATACATGATCCGCCCGCCGGCAGACCGGTATCAACCGGCTTCACCGAGTTGGGTCCAGGTCTACCGGGAGCTCGTCGAATGGGCCATTCTGCTCTCCATCCTGAAAAAGGACTTCGCCACAGACACGCTGATCGTCTGTGACGGCCTGCTCAGAAGCAAGGTCTTCGCCACCCTTCTATTTCCCAGGCTGCTCGCGGAGATGAGAAGACTTATCGAGCTTCAGTGGACGCGGCATAAGCGGCGCGTTTACCTGGCCGGCGTAGCGAAACACAGTAAGGTGCTCACGCGGTATCGCCTGGCGATGGCATTGGAAGGCGTGCTCCAGGTAGATTACCCGGCGTATGTTGAAGTGCCGCGAGAGATAGAAGAGAAAGCGTATATATGGCCGGAGTACGCCAGAGGCGACGACGTTGCATCGAGGGGCGGCGCAATCAACCGGTTCGTTGGCGGGAAAATGTTTCTGGTGAAGTTTGGCAATAGCCGTCGCGACCCCGTCTGGCCGGTAGACATCTTCACGGCGCAGCGCGAGAGCGCCCCGATCATTCTTGGATCGATGCTCGCCGACGCGATCAATGGCTTTCCCGTTGCCTTCTATCCGCGATGCCTGCAAAAAGCGCACGAGAACGCCGCCCTGGTCGATTTCGATTTCGATATCCTTCAGGACAACATCTATGATGGCGTTCGCCTGGCGCTTGGCAGCCAATCCGGCGCCTTGGACGTCTTTCGACTTCAGGATACCGATGCAGCCCAGCAACGATACCGGTAGGGAAGACAAACGTGGCCGATTTCAATTTGTTCCCGCGTGAGCAGATAGTCGGAATATTCCGCGGATTCCAGCAGGAAGGCGGCTTGGAGTTCCATGCCGATCTTGTCCTCCCTTACAGAAGCGACTTCCAGCGCATCCCCATGCACGGTCAGTTTGTACTGGTACAACTCGAGACTCCGGATGAGGCCGTGCTCGGACGCATAGCTTCCTTTTCGTCCGAAGGCAAGTTGTCGTTCGGATCGGGCGAGGAATTCAATATTCGCGCGGTCCGCGAAGAGCGTCCGATTCCGGAAGACCTCAGAGAGCAATATCTCAAATACAGGATCAATATCCGCGTGCTGGGAGTTCTGCGCAAGAGCAGCTCCGGCTTGACCTTCGTGCCATCGCACCGGCGCCTCCCGCACGTGGGCAGCCCGGTAGCGTTTCCCTCCAGCCAGATCCTGCAAGAGATTGCGGGCCACAACATTGAAGGCGCGCACATCGGCCACATGGCATTCGGCGAATACATCTACGCTCCGGATGACAAGAGCCCCGGGTTGCAGGACTGGATGCAGATTGTTAAACCCGAAGTTCAAGTCCGTTTCCCGATCGAGTCACTCGTCTCGCGGCGAAGCTTCATCTTTGCCCGGGCCGGGTTCGGAAAGTCCAACCTGAACAAGCTGCTATTCAGCACGCTCTATCGCGGTACGCCTACTGTCTCGAAACGTGGCGGAAGGCGCGTGCCGGTGGGCTCCGTCATATTCGACCCTGATGGCGAGTATTTCTGGCCGGATGACAAAGGGCGGCCCGGACTATGCGATGTGCCCGAGTTAGAGGACAAGCTGGTGGTGTTCACGCCCAGAGCGAACCCCAGTCGCTTCTATCAATCCTTCGTAGCCGGAGGTATTCGGCTGGACATCCGAAGGTTACGGCCCTCCGATGTCATCGCCATCGCGCTCGGGCCGGAGCGTCAGGAGCAACAGAATGTACGCAAGCTCAGGGGGCTGTCGCAAGAGCGATGGGAGAGTCTCGTCAATCTCATCGATGCGAATGGCAACGGCACGCCGCTAAGCGAGATTGGCAGGCTTCTGGATCTGGATGAGCAGAGACAGGAAGCCGAGGCCGTTGCGGCGCGATCGAATATGACCGCCATCGTAAGGATGCTTCACGACCGCGGCAGCCAGTTGATGGACATGCTTATCCACGCATTATCCGAAGGTAAATTGTGCGTGGTAGACGTTTCTCAAATGCGCGGCGCACAGTCTCTGGTGCTCTCAGGGTTGATTCTGCGCCGGATCTTCGACCGGAACCAACAGGAGTTTACCAGCGCCAATCCGAAAACCATACCGACTATCGCGGTTGTCGAGGAAGCGCAGTCGGTATTAGTTGAAAATGGACCCTCATCCGAACCTTATCTCGCTTGGGTGAAAGAGGGCCGCAAGTACGACCTGGGAGCGGTGCTGATTACTCAACAGCCCGGCAGCATTCCGGGCGAGATACTTAGCCAAGGGGACAATTGGTTCATCTTTCATCTCTTGTCGGCATCGGACCTGGCCAGCTTGAAAAAAGCCAACGCGCATTTTAGCGACGACTTACTGAGCTCGCTTCTGAACGAGCCAATACCCGGACAAGGCATCTTCTGGAGTTCAGTAGGCGGCAAACCTTATCCCGTAAGTCTTCGAGTCCTGTCCTTTGAGCTCATGCACGCGGTGCGAGATCCGGATTATAGAAAGCCGCCGGTAAGTACGTACGCTCAACATTTGCGCGAGCTATTCGCCAACACGACAGATCCGCGACAGACTGTACTGGTCCCGGATCGAAATCCGCCAGATACGGAAACCGGCAGTGAGCCTGCGCAAGTCGACGCCCTGGAGACCGCAAAGGCGGCTGCGATTCAAGCTCTGCGCGCCGACGCTCAGACGATGAGCAAACTGAACGGGCCGGACGGGGCTCCGTGGGGAGGCATCAAGGCTGCGCTGCTGGAACATCTTTCGGAACGCCTGGACGACCGGGACAACATCGCCTTTCGTCTGGTGAAAACCGCCATGGACCGCATTTTCGGTCCACAAGGCGACGCGTGGGAATCCTATAAGCACCCGGTCAGGGAGAAGACATATGTTCGCCGAATCATAAGGCCCTAAACCCCGCCGGATCGACTCGGCGCCCTCCGTTTCCCAGGGTGAAGACGGATTCACTGGCCAAGCACGTGGCGCACGGGGTGCCCTCTGGGCCCTGCGTGCAGCGTTCACACTCATGTGAACGCGACATGTTTCGCTGCCCCTCAGGCGCGATTCCGACAAATAGAGCCGACTCCACCCAGATCGGTTAAGCACCCCCAAACTTCTCCCTATTGGACTGCATACAGCCAATATGGTATGCTTTGGCTGGATGCATCAGACTCCGGCACTCAATTCGAATTCGGAGATCCCGCTCTACCGTCAGCTATTTGAACACATAGCGTTACAGATACGTTCGGGCGAACTGACGCAGGGCGAGCGGCTGCCAGCCACCCGCGAATTGGCTGGCCAACTTGGACTGAACCGTACCACCGTCTCCGCTGCATACGAGCTTCTGGAGACCGAAGGTCTGATCTCCGGCCAAGTCGGCCGTGGCAGCTTTGTCACCGGATTGCCGCCCGTGCTCGGAACGGCTCGCGAATTGGCAGCCCACGCGCCCGCCTCCCCGGGCGTCAACTGGCCTCAACTGCTGGAACGTGGCGATCAAGGTCTGAGCGCCCAGGCCGGTCCCGTGGGCCGCGATGTGATCAGCTTCGTGATGTCGCGCCCTTCGCGCGAGCTCTTTCCGCTGGACGATTTCCGCGCAAGCTGCGAAGCTGTGCTGGCGCGTCACGATCTCGCCGACATCCTCCAGCTCGGCTCGCCCAGCGGCTACGAACCGCTGCGGCGTTATCTGCTCGATGGCGCGCGCGCCCAAGGTTTGGCCACGGCCGGCGACGACCTCATCGTGACCAACGGCTGCCAGCAGGCGCTCGATCTGATCGCGCGCACCCTCTTGCGTACGGGCGACGTGGTGGCAGTCGAAGATCCGGTGTACCCTGGCTTGAAAAGCCTGCTGACCGGAATGGGCGTGCGGCTGGCCGGAATCCCCGTCGGCGCCGATGGAATCGATCTGCCGCAGCTTGAGCGCGTGCTCTCGCGCGAGCGGCCGCGGCTGCTGGTGGTGACGTCGAATTTTCAAAACCCCACCGGCGCGACCTTGCCCCTCGCATCGCGGCGCGCACTCCTGCAGGCCGCGCGTTCGGCGGGAGTGCCGGTAGTGGAAAACGACGCCTATGGCGAGCTGCGCTATGAAGGCGAACCGCTGGCGGCCATCAAACAATTGGACGATCAATCGGGCACCGTGCTGTTGCGCAGCTTCTCGAAGGTGAGCTTCCCCGGCCTGCGCGTGGGATGGGCGCTGGGGCCGAAAGCCCTCATCGACCGCATGCGGCACGCCAAGGAATCGTCGGATCTGCACACCGATCAGCTTTCGCAAGCGGTGCTGCTCGAGTTCGCGGAATCGGGGCGTCTGGCGGCGCACCGCGCGTGCATGCTCGAAGCCGGCGCCACGCGATTGAGCGCTACGCTCGAGGCGTGCCGCGAGCATCTTCCGCCAGGCGCGCGCTGGACGCGTCCGCAAGGCGGGATGAATGTTTGGGTGCGGCTGCCGGAACCGCTCGACGCGGCGCAGCTTGTGCCGCGCGCGCAAAAAGAGGGCGTGGCGTATCTGCCGGGGCGGTATTTCGCGGTCTCGCGGCAGGATGCGGGCGCGTTGCGGTTGAGTTTTGCGGGCCTGCCGCCGGAGCGCATCCGGCATGGTC